>CP001622.1:4432500-4767043 GCA_000023185.1 Rhizobium leguminosarum bv. trifolii WSM1325
ACTTGTGGCTAGGGGTGAAAGGCCAATCAAACTCGGAAATAGCTGGTTCTCCGCGAAATCTATTTAGGTAGAGCGTCGAGCGAATACCCCCGGGGGTAGAGCACTGGATGGGCTATGGGGACTCACCGTCTTACTGATCCTAACCAAACTCCGAATACCGGGGAGTACTACTCGGCAGACACACGGCGGGTGCTAACGTCCGTCGTGAAAAGGGCAACAACCCTAACCTCCAGCTAAGGTCCCCAAGTCATGGCTAAGTGGGAAAGGATGTGAGGATCCCAAAACAACCAGGATGTTGGCTTAGAAGCAGCCATCATTTAAAGAAAGCGTAACAGCTCACTGGTCTAAATAAGGGTCTTTGCGCCGAAAATGTAACGGGGCTGAAGCCATGCACCGAAGCTGAGGATGTGTAGCAATACACGTGGTAGCGGAGCGTTCCGTAAGCTGATGAAGGGAGACCCGTGAGGGCTCCTGGAGGTATCGGAAGTGCGAATGTTGACATGAGTAACGATAAAGAGGGTGAGAGACCCTCTCGCCGAAAGACCAAGGGTTCCTGCTTAAAGTTAATCTGAGCAGGGTTAGCCGGCCCCTAAGGCGAGGCAGAAATGCGTAGTCGATGGGAACCACGTTAATATTCGTGGGCCTGGTGGTAGTGACGGATTGCACAAGTTGTTCATTCTTATTGGATTGGATGGGCAGCGGAGCGGTTCCAGGAAATAGCTCCACCGTATAGACCGTACCCGAAACCGACACAGGTGGTCAGGTAGAGTATACCAAGGCGCTTGAGAGAACTATGTTGAAGGAACTCGGCAAATTGCACGCGTAACTTCGGAAGAAGCGTGACCCCATGGTAGGCAACTATTATGGGGTGGCACAGACCAGGGGGTAGCGACTGTTTATCAAAAACACAGGGCTCTGCGAAGTCGCAAGACGACGTATAGGGTCTGACGCCTGCCCGGTGCTGGAAGGTTAAGAGGAGAGGTGCAAGCTTTGAATCGAAGCCCCAGTAAACGGCGGCCGTAACTATAACGGTCCTAAGGTAGCGAAATTCCTTGTCGGGTAAGTTCCGACCTGCACGAATGGCGTAACGACTTCCCCGCTGTCTCCAACATAGACTCAGTGAAATTGAATTCCCCGTGAAGATGCGGGGTTCCTGCGGTCAGACGGAAAGACCCCGTGCACCTTTACTATAGCTTTACACTGGCATTCGTGTCGGCATGTGTAGGATAGGTGGTAGGCTTTGAAGCGGGGACGCCAGTTTCCGTGGAGCCATCCTTGAAATACCACCCTTATCGTCATGGATGTCTAACCGCGGCCCGTCATCCGGGTCCGGGACAGTGTATGGTGGGTAGTTTGACTGGGGCGGTCGCCTCCGAAAGAGTAACGGAGGCGCGCGATGGTGGGCTCAGACCGGTCGGAAATCGGTCGTCGAGTGCAATGGCATAAGCCCGCCTGACTGCGAGACTGACAAGTCGAGCAGAGACGAAAGTCGGTCATAGTGATCCGGTGGTCCCGCGTGGAAGGGCCATCGCTCAACGGATAAAAGGTACGCCGGGGATAACAGGCTGATGACCCCCAAGAGTCCATATCGACGGGGTTGTTTGGCACCTCGATGTCGGCTCATCGCATCCTGGGGCTGGAGCAGGTCCCAAGGGTTTGGCTGTTCGCCAATTAAAGCGGTACGTGAGCTGGGTTCAGAACGTCGTGAGACAGTTCGGTCCCTATCTGCCGTGGGTGTAGGAATATTGACAGGATCTGTCCCTAGTACGAGAGGACCGGGATGGACATATCTCTGGTGGACCTGTTGTCCTGCCAAGGGCATAGCAGGGTAGCTACATATGGACGGGATAACCGCTGAAGGCATCTAAGCGGGAAACCCACCTGAAAACGAGTATTCCCTATCAGAGCCGTGGAAGACGACCACGTTGATAGGCCGGGTGTGGAAGTGCGGCAACGCATGAAGCTTACCGGTACTAATAGCTCGATTGGCTTGATCGTTCTCATTGACTATGCTCATCTCAAGGCGACCGCAAAGCGGTCGTCCTGACAAGGCGAAGGCGCCAGCCTTTGCCCGGTCCCGGCGAACACGAAGTGTTCGTCCGGTTGGAGCTCTAAAACGTGTTCAAAAACGAAGTCATAGCACTTCACCAGCTTCTCAAAACATATAGTTGCGCTTTGCCGACCTGGTGGTTATGGCGGGGTGGCTGCACCCGTTCCCTTTCCGAACACGGCCGTGAAACGCCCCTGCGCCCATGGTACTTCGTCTTAAGACGCGGGAGAGTAGGTCGCTGCCAGGTCTGCAAAACGCAACTGATGTAAAACAATCTTCTCAGAACAAACTCTGCGGCCCATGCCGAACAAAAAGGGCCGCTCACAAGCGGCCTTTTGTGTTACAATACATCAGCAAATCTCAATGATTTGCTCTGGCGCGGGGTGGAGCAGCCCGGTAGCTCGTCAGGCTCATAACCTGAAGGCCGCAGGTTCAAATCCTGCCCCCGCAACCAATCCTTCCCTTAGATACTCCCAAGCCCCTGCCATGCAGGGGCTTTTTGTGTTGCCAGAAGAGAGCAATATCGCTGGCGCGAAGACTTCATCTTCGCTGGCGACGGTAGCTCCTCGTCCTGCGGACCATAACCTGAAGGCCGCAGGTTCAAATCCTGCCCCCGCAACCAAACAAATAGCCGCCTTCAGGGCGGCTTTTTGTTTGGTAACGGGTCGAGGGTTTAATGCCTAATCAGGGGCCCGCAAGAAGGCAAAGCCGACGCAGCGGGACAGAAAACTACAAAGCCTGCCCCCGAAACCAAATCCTTCCTTTTAAAGATCAGCATCTACCTTCTTATCGCTGGCGGAAAAGCTTCGCTTTCCCTGGCGATGGTAGCTCCTCGTTCGCAGAGCTCACCATAACCTGAAGGGTGAGCGGTCGATCGGGCCCGCCCGATAAAACAGTCCACTGAACTGTTTAAGACCCAACGGGGCAAAGCCTCAAACCGAAACCAAATTCCCAATAATACGCAAAAGCCCGCCTCGTGCGGGCTTTTTGCGTTTGGCCAGATGTGGTCGAGGCAAACATCCAGGATCAGTAATCGGATTCGGATCCTTCAGTTCAATTCATTCCGGGCCAGGAATTCGGCTGCCTGTATTGTCTTCAAGGCACTCGCTGTCTCCCTGAAGTAAGGCAGGGTTTCCCAGAGGGTGCGATCGCCGACGATATAGAAGCGGCGTTTGGCGCGCGTCAGGGCAACGTTCAACAGGTTCGGCTTCGATGCGGCCCAGGCTGCAGCCCCGCTATGAGCGGCATCGGCGCCGAGCACCATGAAAACCACGTCTTCTTCCTTGCCCTGGAAGGTATGCACCGTGCCGATCCTTTCCTTCAGCCACTTCGACAGTCTTGGCGGAGCCGAGCGCGTATTTCCGTTCCAATCAACCCATGTTGCATGGGCCAGAGCCTGCTTCAGACTGTTCTTGATCTCCTTGAACGGCGAAATGATATAGAGGTCTGGCAATCCGCCGTCCCGGCGATAAGTGGCGGTGAGGAGATCGACGATGAAGCCCGTTTGTTCTGGAACGGCCTGTTTGCCTGACACCCTTCCCCTGACGTCGATCCAGGCGCTGTCGCCATAAAACGGCGGAGCGTCACCGGCCGGCCGGCGCTCTTCCAGCCCGAAGACCATCTTGTTCTGATAGGCGATCTGGTTGGCAAGGCCAAACATCGGATCGATGCAGCGCCGATGTACCCTGAGGGGACTGCCGATCCAGAGCCCATCGGCCTCCTCGCCCGAGACCGTCGTCCCATAGCGGTTGTTGGCATCGGCCAACATCTGCACCGACGCACTGTTCGGCGAATATTGTCCTGCCGCCGTATGCGGCGAGAGAGCCGAGGTGGCGGTGATCAGCGCGCTGGGCAGCGTGAAGACCGGTTCGATCTGCTGGGGATCACCGATCACCATGACGCGCCGCGCCCGCAACAGGGCGCCGACGGCCGCCTGCGGCACCGCCTGACCAGCTTCATCGATGAAGACCCAGCCGACCGAGCCGGTGTCGAGACCGTGGAACTGCCGGGCAAAGGAGGCGAAGGTTGTCGAGACGATGGGAACGATCATGAAAAGGCTCTGCCAGATCAACGCAATGTGCTCGCCGTCGGCGGGACCGTTGTTGGAAAGCAGTTTGTTGATGGCGACGATGTTCCCTCCAAAACCTCCGCCTTTCTTGCCCACATCCGCCAGCCACGCTTCATGCAGCGTCAACGCTGCTTCCAACAATGCCGAACGCAGACCTGCCAGTTCGTCCTGATGCCACAGACCGTCAATCTGGAACTGATCGGTCTCGAGATCGGTCAGGCGACCAGGTAGGGTGGGGTGATTGAGAATTTCCCCTAGGCGGCCAAACTCCTCCCTTTTTCTGGACCAGATTTCTCGTTGCGACCGCAGTGCCTGTTCGGCACGTCGATGTCTCCGCAAAGACTGTTCCAGCGCAGGTCTGAGGGTTTTCGTAAGGTGATGTTCGCATTCCGCCAGCGCCTTGCGCAGTTCCAGCTGTCTTCGTGCATTGGCGACGACATTGTGCCGATGCTGCCGGGCAGGGTTGGTCGACAGCACTTTCTCCCACCACGCAGGAGCGCCTCGGTCGAGCAGCAGTTCCTCCTCCTTCAGAGGAGACAACCCTTCCCTGAGGCGGAGCATGTCGGCGGCAACCATATCGCATCGGTCCTGTGCGTGTCGAAGTTCGGCCGCACCTGCTCTGACCTTTTCAAGCGCCTCGCGGCAGAAACCATCCTGCGAAACCAGGGCGATTTCGTCATGGAGATCGGCATAGCGTGCATATTCGCCGATCTTGTCGCGAACCACCTTGTCGGCGGCCTGAAATGCCGCCGATGCTTCGGCGAAGTTTGGTCCCTTATAACCCTTTAGCCACTCCCAGATGGTCTGTGGTTTGTCGGCACCGGACCAGCCGGGCTTCGGCCTTTCGGCGATCTCCATGAAGGCGAAACGTTCCTTGAAAGCTCGGCGATTCCGGGAATTGCCGAGCGCACAGGCGATTAGCCCCCATGGGCGGTCGCCGTCCGAGAGCCTGACGACCGCCCCATTGTCCTTCTGGCAAGCGACTTTGTGCGCGATGGTCTGCAGATATTGGAAGGAAGACGTTCTCGCGACCGAGCTTCGCTTCGGAAGGTCGCGCGAAATAATCTCCACGGCGGCGTTGTTGGAGGAGGCGACAACCATTTCGAATCCTGCCAGGGCCGGGATCAGCGCCGATATCGTGGCAGTGCTCCGGTCCGCGAAAATGATGCGGCGCGGCGCGCCATCGAAGGCTTCGCGCGCCGTCTTCAAGGAGGCCAGGATGCGAGCGCGCCGAACGATATTATCTGCGAACATGTCGCGAAGCAGCGTCGTCTTTCCCGTCCCTGGCGGGCCGTTGACCGAGAACAGTCCCGTTTCCGACAGCTCGTCGATTGCCGAATTGATCGCGAACTGTTGCATCAGGCTCATGGCGTGGTGAGGTTCGCTGAGCCAGCGCCCGCGGTTGAGTTTTCCAGGATGCAAGGCCCGAACGATCGCCCGGCGTCCATCCTCCGAGTAGAGGTCGATCCGTTTCTCATGCACCAGCGGGGTGAGATATTGCCTGAGCGGCGCGGGGATATCGCCATGCGTGACGCGTATCATCGCCCGCTCGATGTCCTCGATGAAGAAGCTGTTCAAGATACCGATATCGTCTTCAGCACTGGTACTCTCATCCTCCTCGTCGTCGGCATCGAGCGCATTGCTTTCCGGCGGTGGTGGCAAGGAGATGAACTCTGATTTTTCCACCCGGTCCCGGTAACGCATTTCAACAGCGGCAATGGGTTTCTCCTGCTTCGAGGCAAAGCCGGCCCAATCGCAGAGCAATTCATGCAGCGTCAGGATTTCGGCAGCATCGATCGGCTGATCGGTCGTGTCCTCGGAGGATGAAGATCTCAGATGCCGCTGCGCCCGAAAGTTTTGAAGCAATTCCGAGAGTTGCCGCTTGCTGTCGGCAAATGCCTGGTAGCCGAGCGAGGAGAGGCCGGATTTCCGCACCCGTCCCAGAGCCCATGGCAGCGTGGAAACTGAAAATGTTTCGAACAGCGGCTGTCCCAAGGGAGAGAGCTGCAAGCTGGCAAAGCAGGTATCGCCATCGAGGTCGCTGCGTTCGGCGTCGTCATATTCGGCGGTATCGGTCGCAACGCAATCGAAGTGTCTGCGAATATCGGCAATTTCGGATTTGCTGAAAACGCCGAGGAACAGGGTAAAACCCGTGATCTGCTTCTCCTCGGGGATCGCTGGACGACTGAGTGCGGCACCGTCATCGCCGAGCGTTTTCGCATGCAACCAGAAAACACTTCGGCCTTCACCGGAGACGATACGACTGGAGAGATCGTAAGGAATGAAGAACTCGATTTTGTGCCAGAAATCGAGAATGGCCAGAAGCCGTTCCCTTTCGGCGCCGTCTGCATTCGTCTGCATGACTTCTCACTGAGGAGTTGCAAAAATAGGCTCGCGCTTCTTTTAGCAACGATCGCAGCGCAAAATCAAAGACCATGGTGACTGTGCGTCCCGGAGCTGCCGGACCGCATTTCCGCACCATGGCGAAACCACATCAATGCAGACGTGGCCGGCGTCGCTCGCTGAGCTGCCGTCCTCGGTTCCAGCGGGCGATGGTCTCCGGCACGACGTCCGTCTTGCCAGCGGCGGGCTCGGTGATCGAGCGCAGGCGTTCGAGGGCAACGCCCGCCTTGGCGGCATAATCGAGTGCGGTCGGATCGTCCGAATGCACGTCCTGGATCGCGGCGAAAACCGCCTCCGCCTCGGCCAGCCGTTTGCTCGCCGCAAGGGCGATACCACGCTTGTAATGCGCCTGGATGAGATGCGGCCCGATCTCGCCGATCTGACGGAAAGTCTCTGCGGCCTGCTCATATTGATGCAGCGCAAGTTGCGTGTCGCCAAGCCGCATTTGGATCGGTGTCGGGTCGGGTGCTTGCTCGACGAGAGCCTTGTAGGCAGTCAATGCCTCCGTCAGTTTGCCTCGGTCGAACAGCAGATTGGCGAGCCCGAATTCCGCGCCGGTATGGCCTGGCGCCGATTGCAGGACCTGGTTGAAGGCGATCTCCGCCTTGCTCCGGGCTCCATTGCGGTACATGTCGAGCGCCTGTTCATAGACGAAACGAATGCTGCGCGGGTTGAGCGCGCCATGCAGGTTCTGGCCGTTGCGGGTGCGGAACAGGGTGCAGCTGATCCGCCTTTCCTCCACCCCGAACATGTACTTATAGGGTTCGTTTCCGCGCAGGAAGTCATAGGTCTTGAAGCCCTGCTCGATCGCCCGCCGGATGCAGTAGCCATGCAGGATGAGGCCGGGAGACGGCGTCTTCCAGTTCTCGTCGCGGCCGGTGATATAGAAGAGGATGGCCTTCTTCTGCCGGTCGACGATATTCGCCAGCGCGCCGAGCGGCTGGTCGCCATACCAAAGGACCGGCACCTCGAGATTGCCGCAGTTGAAGCTGTCCATCAGCATCTCGCGCGTGGTGACGATCAGCCGCTCGGTCCGCTCTGCGCCCTTGCGGGCACTCCATTTGATCCGCCAGAGATTGAAGAGGGTGTCCAGGTCCCGATCGATGGTCTCGGGAGTTGCCATCGTGATCCTGTAAATATCGTCGCCTTCGACCTTGCGCAGGAACCGCCGGAGCTTCTGGCGCGTCTGGCTGCTCATGCGCTGCTCGAGATAGTCGTCGAAGCTTGCCGGCAGGGGGACGATGGGACAGATCGTATTGTCGATATTCTCGCTGTTCTTGGGCGAGCTGTCGCGAAACATCACTTCCGGTCCCTGCAGCGCCTCGATCATCTTCTCGCGCCGGCTGGCAGGACCGCTGAAATATTCGAGTTTCAGGTCGGTCCAGTTTTGATGTTTGATAAACGAAGCAAAGCCCGCAATGGCGTGATGCTCGTAATCCGGCCTGACGATGAAGCCGGTATAATCGGCCGCAAAATTCCCGGCCATGATGATCTCGTCATAGAAGAGCCCGGTCTTTTCGTTCAGATGCGTGATGAGGCGCAGCGGAAGGAAGGCGACATAGGGTGCTTCGGGATCGCGTTCGCGAAGGGCGAGGATGAACCAGCGGCGTCGGCGCGACAGATAGTTCTTCAGCCATATCCAGGAGAGGAAATGCTGCGCGTCTGGATCTTCCAGGAAGACCTGATCCCAGTTCTCGCGCACCGCCTCGAACCCCGCAATGGTATCGATGATATCTATGCGCATGTCCGCCCCCCAATACCCCATACGTCACTTGGGAGGTTTCATTCTAAAGGGAAACACCGATCTTCAAATAAACCGTCCGGATGATTTGAGGCGCCTAAATGGGATTAGTCCTGAGCCCGGCGCATAACCCAAAATCGCAATCGGTTTGGTCAAAATCATATACAGATTCAAAGCGATAGAGCCAAACGCGTCCTGAAGGATGCCGAGCTTCAACGGACTTCGCCCGAAAGTGTGCAGCGGTTTTGAGAACATGAGTACATAAGGATTAGATCAGAGCTCGCCGGAGATCCGCGGGCTCGCATGGATGAAGGCCCAGAGCGTCCGGCTGATGGCGACGATCTCGGCGATCGACTTTTCCAGAAGGTCGAGCTCGCGCGCGTCCATCTGTTCGATCTTGCCGTAGCGGATCTGCTTGTCGTCCTCGACGAGCCGCATCAGCTGTGTGCTCGAGATCTCTCCCTTTTCGTCGAAGGAATAGATGCAGTGATTGTACTTGTTGCGTATCTTGGATTCTTTCTTCAACCGCGACATGGCTGAAAGGATCGCCTTCCGGTCGGAAGGGGAGGTCGAAGCGAGCTTGGACAGCCGTTCGATGAGATCGATCCGTGCGCGCGTGGTGTTCAGCGTCAGGAACACGACGATTGCTGCATCCTTTTCCACCCGGAGAAGATGGGCGATGATGTAGATCAGCAGGCTTTCGGTGTTCGTCCAGACATAGTTCAGGCGGCCGACCCGCAGCAGGACATCGGACATCGCCGCCATGCTTGACCCTTTCTCCCCGGAGGGAATCCATCCCTCAAGGGATGACATGTGGACATTACATTAGAACAACGCGCAAGTCCGTCATATCTACAGGTCCGCCCGTGCCGGATCGCGAGCGATCAGCGCTCCTTGAATGCCCGGGACATGCTGTCGGTGATCGGTTTGCTCAGATATTCGAAGAAGGTGCGTTCCGATGTCTGAATCAGCACTTCGGCCGGCATGCCGGGAACGGGATGGAAATTGTGCACCCGCGCAATCTCGGAATCGGGTATGCCGACGCGGACGATATAGACGTCCTTGACCGAAGCTCCCGAATTTTCCTCGATCGAATCGGCCGAGACGTAGAAGACCTTGCCCTGCAGAACAGGGGTCGTGCGCCGGTTGAGCGCCGTGAGGCGGATGGAGGCCGTTTCTCCCTCATGCAACTGGTCGATCGAGGTGCGCAATACCTGCGCTTCCAGGATCAGCGGCACGTGCGACGGCAGGATTTCCATGATCGGCTTTCCTGTCGTGATGACACCGCCGGCTGTGTGAAAATAGGAGCGCACCACCGTGCCCGACACCGGCGAACGGATAGTGGTCCGTTCGAGCACGCCGGCGGCCTCGCGCATCTGTTCGCGCACACTGTCCAGATCGGTTTCGGCGGTCTCGAGTGCATCGAGTGCCGCCTGCTTGTTGGAGTTGACGGCGATGACGGCTTCCTGGCGGAATTTGGCGATCTCGGCCTCGCTCTCGTTGAGCTCGCCGTTCAGTCGAGCAATGTCGCCCATCGCATCGGCGATCGCCCGCTCGATTGCCAGCAGATCCGTCCTGCGCATATAGCCGACCTTCACCAGCCGAGCCTTGGAGTCGCGTTCCTCGGTCAGCAGCGACAGCTGCCTTTCGAAGGAATCTCTCTGGCCCCTATAGCCGGCGAACCGGAATTCCAGCGACGCGATGTTCTTCCCGATCAGATTGAGCTGCTCTTCGAGCTTGATCTGCTTGCTGTGGAAGACGACGTTCTGGCTCTGGATGATCGCGTTGATATCGGTATCGCTGGCCTCCTTCGTCACGATATTGGGAAGCTGGAGTTCACGCAGGCCCTGCGCTTCGGCACGGAGCCTTGCGACAATGGCTTCCAGGCGCAGACGGCGAAGCTGCAGCATCCGCTCGTTTGAGCGGGATGCTGTAGGATCGAGGGTCAGCAGGATATCGCCTTCCTTGACCGTATCGCCTTCGCTGACGCGCATCTCCTTGATGATGCCGCCTTCCAGATGCTGGACGATCTTGTTGTTGCCGGTCGCGACGAAGCTTCCCTGCGCGATAACGGCGGAGGCGAGCGGCGCCGTCGCCGCCCAGAAGCCGAAGCCTCCGAACGAGGTGAAGAGAACCGTCAGGCCGACGATGCTGTGCATCCGGATTGAGCGCGGCACGTCGCTATACCATTCGAGCTGCACCGGACCGGCCGTCTCCTGATTTTTCCGTCCCATGTCGTTCATCCCTCGATGCGCGGTGCTTGTTGACCGTTATTGCCGTTGTTCTTGGAAAGCGCCTGCAGCACCTCGATCCTTTCCCCGAACATGGCGACAGTACCCTCCTTGAGCACGAGGATCTTGTCGACGCATTGGAGAAGGGCCGGGCGCTGGGTGATGGTGACGGTGGTGATGCCCTGCTTCTTGGCGTGTATCAGCGCCTTGGCAAGAGCTGCCTCGCCTTGTGTATCGAGGTTCGAGTTCGGCTCGTCGAGGACCACGAACTTCGGATTGCCGAAGAAGGCGCGGGCCAGCGCGATGCGCTGCTTCTGGCCGCCCGAAAGCGGAGCGCCGTCACCCGCCACAATTGTTTCGTAGCCCTGCGGGAAGCCTGCGATGAGTTCGTGCACGTCAGCGAGCACAGCGGCCTCATAGATCTGGTGATCGTCGACGTCGTCACGCATGCGGCAGATATTGGCCTTGATCGTACCGGGAAAGAGCTGCACATCCTGCGGCAGATAGCCGATGCTTTCGCCGAACTGGCGCTGGTCCCAGTTGCGCAGATCCATCAGGTCGAGGCGAACATTCCCCGATGTCGGGACGATCGAGCCGACGAGCATCTTGCCGAGCGTCGTCTTGCCGGACCCGGAATTACCGATGATCGCAAGTGATTCCCCCTTCCTGAGCGAGAACGAGATGCCGTTGAGAATGACCTTCTTCTGCGGCGGCGGCACGAAGAGAATGCGTTCGACATCCAGCCGGCCTTCGGGATTGGGAAGACGCAGGCGCGGGAAGTTCAATGGGGAGTTCAACAGCAGTCCTTTGATCCTGCCATAGGCGGCTGCCGATCGGTTGAACTGATGCCAGCCTTCGATGGCGCCTTCGATCGGCGCCAGGGCGCGTCCCGAGATGATCGAGGACGCAATCACCATGCCGCCCGTCAACTCACCGGAGAGCGACAGATGCGCACCCCAGCCCAGCAGGGTGATCTGGGTGATCATGCGGCAAGCCTTCGATATGCCGGAGAAGATGATGTTGCGGTCTTGCGCTTCGACTTGCGATTTCAGCGAGCCCGCCGTTTCCCGGCCCCACATCTTCACCGCCTCGGGGATCATCGCCATTGCGTTGATAATCTGCGAATTGCGCGACATGGAATCGAGATGGAAATTTGCCCGGCTGAGATAGCCGTTGGATTCGGCAAATTGCCGGGCGGTGAATTTCTGGTTCAGATAGGCGATCACGAAAAGCACCGCGCAGCAGACCATGATGATGATGCCGAGATGCGGATGCACGAAATAGACGACGACCACGAAGAACGGCATCAGCGGCGCATCGAGAAACGCGATCAGCGTGCCGGATGTCAAGAAGCCGCGCAAAAGCTGCAGGTCCTGCAGCGTCTGATAATCCTTGCCGCTGCCATGCAGCGACGCCCTCGCTGCGGCGCTGAGGATCGGCGCGCCGAGCTGAACTTCGAGCTCCACCGCGGTGCGCATCAGGATAAAGCGCCGCACCGTATCCATGAAGGCCTGCAGCAGCACGGCGCCGATCACGGCGATCGAGAGCATGACGAGCGTGTCGACGGAGCGGCTTGTCAGCACCCGGTCGGATATCTGGAAGAGATAAAGCGGTATCGCCAGCAGAAGGACGTTGATGGCGACCGTAAACACCATTACGACCACCATGTTGCGCCGTACCGCCACCATCCCGCGCGAGAGGCTGGCGGCGAAATTCACAGGCTCGCTGCGCTTGTGAAAACCGCCGCCGCTTCCCCCGCCCCCGCCCCCGCCGCCCCCGGGATCGGAATTCTTGCCGTTTCCGCCGCCGCCGGTGCGCAGCCGCCTGTCGTTCTCGCTGATCGGACCGCTTTCTCCTTCGATGGTCTTGCCGAAAGGCATCGTCGGGCTCGATTTAAGCTCGGTCTTCTCTGTCGGCAGTTCGGGGGCCACCCGTGCTTCGATCTGCGGCTGGGCCGGCGCTTCCGCCGGTTTTGCTGTCGCCGGGCCCTGCGCCACCGCGACAGCAGGCGCCGTTTCCACTTTAGCTTCCGGCACCGCCGTCTTTTCCGGGAGGGGCGCCTGCGTTGCGCTTGCGCGTCCGGTATCGGCAGCCTCGGTTGCTGCAGCTTCGGACGTCTGCTTGCCGCCATCAGACGAAGCAGCGGCACCGCTCAGCCTGCGAAGGTTCTCGACCGCCTCGTCGATCGCCGAGATGCACAAATCGGTCATCGTCGCTTCCGAAGGGGCAGCGGAGGGAATAGTGCCCGATCTCAGATCGAGGGCGCTGCCTGCCGCAAAGATTTGTTTCGAAATCTGGTTCATCGTGGTTCCCTCGCAATACTCAAGGTCACGCGACCATGGCTTGCATTACGTCGGCGGGGTGCGTCGACGACCATGAAAAATCATTCCCGGCATTGATGACGCCGTCAGCGCAATTGCCGCCCGCCGGATCGTCGTTGTCGAGAAAGGCGATGACTTCGTTGGCGAGCCTGTCGTCGGCCGGCTGCGGCTGTGTCGTGTCATGCTCCACCAGCCCGCCCTGAATGAGGATGGCGTCTGAATAGAGCTGGCCTGCCAGATAGGTCGTCTGGCCGAAACTGTCGTAGTCGACGATTTCGGCGATGTTGACGACCGCATTGCTGCCCGTGTCGATCGTAACCGTTGCGTCGGGATTGTTTTCGAGGATGGTTGATGCCGCCAGGGTCACATCGTCGGAATCGCCGAGGATGCTGACCTGTTTTATGATCGTCATGTCGTAGAGATTGCCGGTGATATAGAGCACATTGAGGCCGGCATAGCCCTGGAAATTCATATCGAAGGACAGCCCTTCCGGCATGTCGGGATCGCGGTCCTCGATCGCCTTCTGCGTCGCGACCATGTAGTCCGGCATGGCCGCGAACGGGCTGTCCGTCCCGACATTGTGGATCGAGGCGAAATTCCAGAGCAGGTTGTTGCCGGTCTGTATGTCGGCGCCGGGATCGACGCCGTCTTCGGCCCGCACCCAGTCATTGTCGTAGAGCAGCGAGATCTGCGTGATGCTGTTGATGTCGAGCACATTGCCGCCGATGATCACCAGATCATACTGCATGCCCATCCCGAAAAAGGAGGAGAAGTTGATGGAGGTATTGCCGCCGGTCAGAACCGTGGCTTCGGATCCAGAAGTGGTGACCGTCATCGTGTCGTTGTCGGTGACGAAGTGATATTGCTCGATCCACTGTACGAAGGAGACGTCGCCGTCGATGACGCTGACGCGCCAGCTGTTCGGGAAAGTCGGCTCGACAGCATCGTTGTCGGCATGGCTCGATGCTTCGAAGGTGCTGTGTTCGAAGAGGGCGATATTCTTGGCGACCGTTCCCGCGTCATCGGCGGAATGGCCGGATGAATGCAGCGTCGAAGCAATCTCGTCGTTGTCGCTGTAGACAAAGGCTTGGGAGATCGCGTCGATCTGGTGATAGTTGCCCATCACCGCCGTGACCGAGGCGATGACGCCGGTATTGATCACCGAGGCGACGTTGACAAGGAGGTTTGCACCGGCGGTCACATCAAGGCTGTTGCCACTCGGGTCGGTCTGCTCGACGGATGTACTGCTGTCGTCTGGTTCTTCCTGGAGCTTGGCGAGACCGCGGTCGGGCAGGAAGTCGTCGAGGACAGGGATATCGGTCGTCTCCTCGCCGTTGACATAGACCGTGTCGTTCTTGGGGGCGGTGGTGCTGAAATCATGCGTCGCGTCGCCGCTGCTGGGCGAGGCCGGCCCACTGTCCTTGCTATTCTGGATATAGCTTTCGAGATCCTCGGCGATCTTCAGCGCGCCATCATAGGTATCTGTCCGGTGGAGGCTCGCAAAAGGCGTGAAGATCTCGGCCTCGGTGCTGAAATCCGCGAGCCGCTCGATGACGAAACTCGTGTCTCGAAGGGGATGGACGCCGTCCGTCATATCCAGATAATCGTCGTCGTAGAGGACGTTGACCTGGAGGACATGACTGATCGCCGAACCAGGCCCGGCAAAGACTGTCAGTTCCGGCTCATCCGTGAGCACGATATCCGTAGGATCGCCGAAATGCGGTAACGGGATGTCCTTTCCGGCAATCGCCGCCAGCTTCTCGAGGCTCTCTTCGAAGACGCGGCCGAAATGGCGCGCCGGGCCAAATTCGATGTCGTAGCTGCCGCTTTTGTAGATGATGCCCGGATCGTAGTCCTTGAGCTGGAGATCGGAAGAGAAGGCGGCGGTAAAGGCATCCTGATCCGGCAGAGCCGGTCCATCCGCGCCCGGTCCTGCACCTTCGGCATAGTTCGTACGCAACCGCATCTCGTCGGTCGTCATCTCGAAGAGACCGATGAAGTGCGCAATGATTTCCGAAATCTTCTCGATATGCATGGTTCGGCCCTCCCATTCGAGATGACGATCGGCCTTGGAGGCACCCGCCGGGAGCCGTCGTGTGGTCGTCAAATCGTTTTCAAGCAGTCAAACTGCACCGGCTAGAGCCGGTGCAGTTCGTCTTGGTCGCTGGAGGTCGGTGTCAGGTGCCGGTATCCTCGCCGACGTCGGAGACATGAGAATTGCCGCCGATGACGCTGGAGTCGACCGTATTGCTGAGCAGGTTCGCACCCTGAACGAACTCGAGGTGGAAGCCCGAATTGGCAAGGATTGCCGAAGCATCGGCCGCGCTCGAGCCAGTGGCGTCGTCGCCGGCCTTGAGATCCCAGCCTTTGCCGTCCATCTCCATGCCTTCTGCGCTGTCGGCGGTGCCGCCATTGGCATTCAGGTTGTTCTGAGCGCCTTCGTTGTCCATCTTGACGTTCCAGGCGCTATCCTGGTCAGCCAGATGGTTCGCCTGGACGGCGCTGAAGCCGCTGTCATTGCCTTCGCCGGTCAGCGAATTGTTGAGGATGCTGTCGACGTCGAGAGTGAAGGAGAAGTCGTCGCCGAGGTCGAAGGTGAGGTCGTGTCCGGCAACGCCGAGGTTGGAGTCCTTGACGTCCTCGATGACGGCGAAGTCTGTGTCCGTCTTGTTGAAGCTGTCGGAGGTGTTGTTGCTGTCGGAGACCGTCTTCGTATCCGTATCCGTCTCCGTAACGGTCTTGATATCGGTGTCGGTCACGGTTTTCGTATCGGTGTCCGTGATCGTCTTGGTGTCGGTGTCGTTGTCGCTGTACGACTTGCTGTCATAGCTCCAGTCGTAGTCGGTCTTGGTGTCGGTATCGGTGATCGTCGTGGTCTTGGTGCTCGTATCGTCGTCGGACTTGTAGCTCCAGTCATATTCGTTGTCGCGGTTGTCGCCATTGTTGGCGGCGACGTCGATCTCCGCCTTGACGTCCACGTCGACGCTATTGTCGGTATTGTCGCGATTGTCGCCATTGGCGACGCCGCCGACATAACCGGTCGAATCGTCTTCGATTTCAGTCGAATTGATCGCGCTATTGGCAAAGCCGTCGGCAAGCGCCCCGACCTTTGTGATTTCGGTGTCGTCAGACATTGCATTCTCCAGAAAAAACCGGAGCAGCTTTTCGAAATCCCTCTCATCTCAAATGGGATTTTACTCGCGCTCGCTCCGATACGGTTAAGATCGGCAGATGTATTCGATACTAGTCATCTGCAGCTTCGTCGCGATTTGTTGATCAAATCGTTGGTATTGGGAACGTACGTACTCAGTACAAGGCCGCACATATCCAGCTCCGAATCCTGAAAAGGATAAGGAGTATTCAGGCTTTCTTTTCGTTGAGTTGCCCTAAATGGAAGCCATGTATCAAAAACGCATGACGATACCTGGATTTTCCAGTCGCCACTTGGACGACGATCACAGAATGCTGGAAAAAATGCGGATCCGATAGACACCAATTCGGGCTAAGGCGGATCCGCCCTGTCCGGATAGCCCGCAGATAGTCCCTGTCGTCGGAGTACTAAGATCTGTTCGGCAGCGGCGTCGGCGAGCAGCGACAATCCGGGGCTCCCGGCATTCGCTGCAGGGTTGAGGAGCACCTTTCGACGTTTCCCTGTCTCATATCCGACCCACCCTGCATGACGAAAATATGACAATTTGTACTGAAATATTACATTCAACTGAACATCTATAGTCGAAGCAAATATAGCCTTGAAGTATATATCATAGTGAAAATACAACCAAGGCATTGTATCGTATCGTTTTTCGTCCGCGAAAACTAATCACTTTGGGCCATTTCCTTCCTTCTCAATCCGTATTAACATAATTAAGAAATGTCTAAAAAATAAAGCGGTGACATCCGGGGTCGGCATTTCTTACTATCTTATACCCGCCATCGCTCCACGTTTGAGTAAAGTGTAACGCTAGGGGAGGCGTATATGTTCATGACAGGCTCAGGGATGGAGAATTCTGACCAGGGAAGAAAGTTGAGTACGTCCGGAGATACTATACTAGTGGTAGCCAAGGCGGATCTGTTTTCGGAATGCATGGTAGAAGCACTGGCAAAGAAATTTCCGAACTGTGAAGTGGCAAGCATAACGAGTACAAAGCCGATGCTGGAAAAAGATACCAGCGATTTTAAGCTTGTTTTATTCTATCATATACCCGGCCCGGAGCTTCATGAAGCGCTGCAGGCTGCCCGCGAAAACCACCCTGAAACCTCGATTGGACTTGTCGTCGAAGCGATCGATATGCTCGAGCCCTATGTCAGCCGGCTGGTAGAGGCGCGGATCATCGATGGCGTCCTGCCACTCAACCTGCGGCTCGATGTCTTTATGGCTGCAGTGGATCTGCTAATGAAGGGCGGCGAACATTTTCCGTCAGCACTTCTCAATCGCCTCACCAACAATAACGCCCAGCTGGAGCCTTCGCTCTATCAGACAAAATCGGTCGATGCGGCGCGCAGCAATGCGCTCAAGCTGAGACGCGACAGCATCTCTGCTTTGACCACCCGTGAGGTTCAGATTCTGGATCTCATATGCAAGGGCACGCAGAACAAGATCATCGCCGACAAGCTGCATCTTTCCGAAAATACCGTGAAGGTTCACGTCCGCAACATCTACAAGAAGATGAACGTCCGAAACCGCACGGAAGCTGCATCCCGCTTCTTCAATGAGCATTCCGCCGGTGAAGGCGACATGTCCGGTCGGTGGCGCAACTGATCTAACGCTTTCTTTTGCTTCAGATCGAAGGACGCGCAAAGCAACGCGACTTCTGTCCGAAGCCGCTTGGAGAGCAGATATAAGGCGCCGAGCCATGATAGGCTACGCTGCGGGCCGTTGCTGCAGTCGGGCGCTCGGCCCGATTTGCCGGATAGGCATAGGCCTTCGAGACGCGCGGTGCCTCGACCACGACGATGTTCTTTTTCGCGACGACCGCGATATCGTCATCAACGACCGCGCAAGCCGTTGGTCCGATTGCAACGAGCGCCGTTCCCCAGACGAACATCGCCAAGCGGAAACGCCGGCCTTTCAGCTGCGGTGTATCTTGTTTTTCTAACATGGCCAAAACCCCTCGCATATGGCGCTTCAGGATGCAAGACCGGCCGTGCCGTTGAGCGCGGCCAATCTCCCGCCTTCCCTCGTATATTAGCTGCATTGAGTGAAGCTTAAGCGGCGAGTGAGAGGCGTTGTTGCGGATCGGAAAAATGACTAGAGTGATTAATCATTCGTTATCTTGAAGAATACTTGTGTAATTATTTTGGATACTTGGAATTTTTAAAGTTGACCTCCACGCTAATCGTCTTATCATTTGAGTAGTAATTCAGTTATCCGAAGAATAACTACAAAGTTATTAGCGTCTTGATAGGAGGGTTCACGAACATCCAGGCGGATAAGGAAGACTTGAGGCGCATAAATAAATCAAAAGACTAAATACCTGGGAAGGAGTTTGTAATGCGTAGTTTCGTTCCCAACGAAGGCTATTCTAAAGTGTCAGGCATACCGGTGCTCCAAGGGCGACGCACCGTTCTTGTGAATGGCGGGGGCGGCTTCCTCGGTTCACATCTCTGCGAAAGGCTCCTGCAGCGCGGCCACAGCGTCACATGCCTCGATAATTTTTCGACCGGCCGTCGTGCGAATGTCGCTCATCTTGCATCGAACACCCGCTTCCGCATCGTCGAGCACGATGTTAGGCAGCCCTTCGATGTTGACGCGTCGCTCATCTTCAATTTCGCCTCCCCCGCCTCTCCGCCCGATTATCAACGGGATCCCGTGGGAACGCTGCTCACCAACGTGCTTGGCGCCGTCAATACCCTTGATTGCGCGCGAAAGACCGGTGCGATCGTCGTCCAATCGTCGACGTCGGAGGTCTATGGCGACCCAACCCAGAGCCCGCAGCACGAATCCTATTGCGGCAATGTTAACCCGATCGGACCGCGCGGCTGTTACGACGAAGGCAAGCGCAGCGCCGAAACGCTGTTCTTCGATTACCACAGGACTTACGGTGTCGACATCAAGGTCGGCCGCATCTTCAATACCTACGGACCGCGCATGCGCCTGGACGACGGGCGGGTGGTTTCCAATTTTATCGTGCAGGCCCTGCGCAATGCCGACCTGACGATCTATGGCGATGGTCAGCAGACCCGTTCTTTCTGCTATGTCGACGATCTCATCGAGGGTTTCCTGCGTTTTTCGGCCGCGGGCAGCGCCTGCAACGGCCCGATCAACCTCGGCAATCCAACCGAAATGTCCGTTCGGCGCCTGGCGGAAATCATCCGGGACCTGACGAACTCGCGTTCCCGGATCGTCCACCTGCCTGCGGTCACCGACGACCCTCGTCAGCGGCGGCCGGATATTTCCCGCGCCATGGCCGATCTTGGCTGGAAGCCCCGCATCGGGCTCGAAGCCGGCCTGGCTCGCACCGTCGAATATTTCGACGGACTGCTGGCCGGCACAGAGAAGGCGGAGGTCCTATGAGATGCCCCGCTACATTCTCGTCACCGGCGGCGCCGGTTTCATAGGCAGTCATATCTGCAAAGCGCTGTCGCGCGCCGGCATGATCCCGGTTACCTACGACAATCTCTCCACGGGACATGCCGACAGTGTACGCTGGGGGCCGCTCATCCGGGCTGAGCTTGCCGATGCCGCCGCGTTGCGCCGGACTCTTGCGGAGTTTTCGCCCGATTGCGTCATCCATTGTGGTGCCAATGCCTATGTCGGCGAATCCGTCGACATGCCCAGGAAATATTACCGGAATAACGTCGTCGGCAGTCTGACGTTGCTCGAGGCCTGCCTCGATCAGGAGATCGATCGGATCGTCTTTTCGAGCAGTTGCGCCACCTATGGCGTCCCCGCTTCATTGCCGATACGGGAGGAAAGCCCGCAGCATCCGGTCAATCCCTATGGGCGCACCAAGCTGATCTTCGAGATGGCGCTGGAGGACTTTGCCGCCGCCTACGGCATCCGCTTTGCCGCATTGCGTTATTTCAATGCGGCCGGAGCCGACCCTGATGGTGAGCTTGCCGAGCGCCATCAACCCGAGACCCATCTCATCCCGCGCGCCCTTCTCGCTGCCGCCGGCAGGTTGGAGCGGCTTGATATCTTCGGCACCGATTATGCAACCGAGGACGGAACCTGCGTTCGCGACTATATTCATGTCAGCGATCTCGCGCAGGCGCATCTCGCCGCCGTCAATCATCTGATGGCGGACGGCGGCTCGCTCAGCGTCAATCTCGGCTCCGGCCGGGGCACCTCGGTGCGCGAGATTCTCGAGGCGATCCGTCGCGCCAGCGGCCGCGAAGTCCCCGTGCGTTATCGCTCCCGCCGCGCCGGCGATCCGCCGATCCTCTTTGCCAATACCGCAAGGGCGAAAGCGGAACTCGGCTTCGCGCCGGCTTTCTCGGATATCGATACGATCATCCGCACTGCCGGCCCCACCTTCGGGCTGGAGATGAGGGCATGAGCAATGTTTCGCAAATCGGCCATGGCGTCAGGACCGCCAAAGCCGTCAATGCTGATGCATTCGATCTTGTTTTCACCGGCTGGAACCGTGTCGCCTATGGCTTCGGCATTCTCTGCTGGCTGACGGCACTCGGCTTTTTCTGGATCTGGTGGTGCCAGTCCGCCCATATCATTTCTTGGGCCACATTCGTGCTCGTCACCCTCGTGCTTGCCTGGATCACGCTTGTACCGGCCTATTTCATCCTGATCTTTGTCGATGCGAGGACGGTCAGCCCTCGCGCAGGGCTGCCAGAAGGGCGGGTGGCTATGGTCGTCACCAAGGCGCCGTCCGAGCCCTTTGCCGTCGTCCGCACCACTTTGCAGGCGATGCTCGACCAGATCGGCGTCGATTTCGATGTCTGGTTGGCTGACGAGGACCCTTCGGAGGAAACCAGGCGTTGGTGTGCGGCGCACGGCGTGCTGATCTCCACCCGAAAGGGTGTGGCGGAGTATCATCGCACCACCTGGCCGCGCCGGACGCGTTGCAAGGAAGGCAACCTCGCCTATTTCTACGACCACTTCGGCTATGCGCGCTACGATTTCGTCGCCCAGTTCGATGCCGACCATGTGCCGACGCCGACCTACCTCCGTGAAGTCCTGCGCCCCTTTGCCGATCCCGGCATCGGTTATGTCTCCGCTCCCAGCATCTGCGATGCCAATGCCGGGGCAAGATGGGCGGCGCGCGGCAGGCTCTATGCCGAGGCAAGCCTGCACGGTTCGCTGCAGACGGGTTACAACAATGGCTGGGCGCCTCTTTGCATCGGTTCCCATTATGCGGTTCGCACATCAGCCCTTCGTCAGATCGGCGGCCTCGGCCCAGAACTTGCGGAAGACCATTCGACAACGCTGATGATGAATGCCGGCGGCTGGCGTGGCGTGCATGCGGTCGATGCGATCGCTCATGGCGACGGACCGGCGAGCTTCGCCGATCTCGTCGTCCAGGAATTCCAGTGGTCGCGCAGCCTGGTCACCATTCTGCTGCAACATTCCCGCCGCCACATCATGCACCTGCCTTGGCGGCTGAGGTTCCAGTTCGTGTTCTCGCAGCTCTGGTACCCGCTCTTTTCCGTCTTCATGGCCATGATGTTCCTGCTGCCGGTTGCCGCGCTGCTGACGGGCCGTGTCTTCGTCAATGTCACCTATCCGGATTTCCTGCTGCATTTCGTGCCGATGTCGATCGTACTGACGCTGTTTGCCTTCTTCTGGCGGGCAACGGCAACCTTCAGGCCGCACGATGCGAAACTGCTCGGCTGGGAAGGGCTTGCCTTCATCTTTCTGCGCTGGCCGTGGTCGTTGGCCGGCAGTCTTGCTGCTGTTCGCGACTATATCTGCGGCTCCTTCGTCGATTTCCGCATCACGCCGAAGGGAAAGCAGCAGCAGCGGTCTTTGCCGCTGCGCGTCATCTCGCCCTATATCGGGCTCGCTGCCCTTTCCGCCGCTGCAATGATGTTTGCGACCGATGCCGCGGCCGCCCAGGGCTTTTATGTTTTCGCCATGATCAACCTCTCGGTCTACCTGTCGCTGACGGTGCTGATCGTCGTTCGCCATGCGGTCGAAAACGATCTGCCGCTGCTGCCGCAATCGCGCGGGCTGTGGCTTGCGACAGCCACCGGACTGGCGATTTTCGTCGCTGGCGGCACGCAGGCGGGGAGCCACGGCCTGCGCGGCCTCGAAGCTCTTTCGCACGGCCAGACGTTTGTCAGTTTCACCGAGACGCAATTTGCCGTGGCCGGCGCCGGCCTCGGCGGCGGCAAGACCAGGATCGTGAAATTCCACCTGAGATGGAATGGTTTCGGCAGAACCGGCCGAGACGAACAGGGTGCGTGAGCCGGCGGAACCGGCAGGTGTCGAGTATGGAGGATGTAATGGGTATCGGATCGAGACTATGGGGAGCAGCGCTTGCTCTCAGCCTGTGCCTGCCGGTGGCAGCGCACGGCGCCGAGGTTGCCAAAATGAAGGCGCCGACGCCGCTCAGCGCCTATGAGCTCTATCGGATCTATGGCGACAAGACCTGGACCTGGAACACCGGCGGCGGCCGTTTCTTCGATGAGGGCCGACGGTTCGTCGCCTGGAGCAATGATAAGGGGAGGCCGTCCTTCGCCGAAGGCAGATGGGTGGTCGACGATCTCGGCCAACTCTGCATGCGCGCCACCTGGACGAATGCCGAGGGCGCGGCCCGCGCCAGCACCTGTTTCGGGCATCGCAAGATCGGCAACACGATCTATCAGCGGCGCCAGCCGGACGGCAAGTGGTACGTCTTCCGCCATGCATCGGGACTCCCGGACGACGAGTTCGGCAAGCTCGTTCCCATGGACACCGTGAGCGCGAAGGCAAGCGAAGTGAAGCAGATCCTGCTGAGCCAGGAAGTAGCCCGAAAAGGAGGGTGAGCCATGAAGAAGCTGATGAAAAAAAACCTCTCGACCGCCGCGTTAGCGCTGTTGCTGTTGTGCGTCGCGGATCTGCCGGGCCGAAGCGAAGTGCAATATGCCGGCATTGCCCCGAACCCGGCGGCGGCCGTGCGGACGATCATCGATAAGCGCCCCGTCCTTCACACCGACGGCATTAAGTTCGGGGCCTACGATCCGCACGGCGATTTCGGCGCGCAGGCGAATGTCGCGACCGAAGCCCTGTTTCTGCCATGGGAGGACGTCGATCTCGAGACGTTGCGCGTCGCCGATGCCTATGCGCAGGCCAGAGGCCGCAACCTGCTGATCACCGTGGAGCCATGGTCTTGGGACGTCGATTGGCGGCTGACCTCCGCAGAGCTTCGCGCCAAGGTTCTGCGCGGTGACTATGATGTCAACATGCGTTCGATCGCGCATATGATATCTGAGCTGAAAAGCCCGGTGATCGTCCGCTGGGGACAGGAGATGGAGGACAAGTCAGGGCGGTTCTCATGGTCCGGCTGGAGCCCGCAGGACTATATCACGGCCTACAAGCGGATGATGGACATCGTCCGCCAGGAGGCGCCCAGCACCGAGCTCATGTGGTCGCCAAAGGGAGAGCCTGGCCTTGAGGCCTATTATCCCGGCGACGATTATGTCGACCTCGTTGGGCTCTCGGTCTTCGGCCTGCAGCGCTACGACGAACTCGCCTACAATGAGCACCGAACATTCTCGGAAGCGCTGAAGCAGGGATATGATCTCGTCGCCGGCTACGGAAAGCCAATCTGGGTGGCGGAGCTGGGCTATGAAGGCGGCGACGCCTATATCAGGCCGTGGATCGAAACTGCCACACTGAAGCAGAGCGCCTTCCCGAATCTGCAGGAGGTCGTCTATTTCAACGACCGGGATGTGCATGCATGGCCGTTCGATCTTGGCCGGCCGGACTGGCGCGTGGCCGAAAACCTGGGCAACTGATAGTCCGGAAAACAGAGGCTTGAAAAACGGAGAGGCCCGCCGGGGTGTTGCGGGCCTCTCCGCATGTCGGGCGACCGATCATCCCTTGATCGTTGCCTTACCCTCTTCGATGAGCCGGGTCGCCGCATCGGCGGGCGAAATCCGTTCGAAGGCGAGTTCGTCACAAAGCGGGCGCAGCACGCGCTGGTCGAATTGGGTTGCGCCCATCGGCACCGGTGGCGGATATTCGCCGACCTGATCCTTGAGCAGATTCACGTATTTGACCGTTTCCTGCTCTGTCGGGTTGAGTTGCGGCAGGATGGCTTCGCGCACGGTAGGCGACATTGGCACGCCGCGTTCCACGCCAAGGATCTTGCCGGCTTCGGGATCGTTGACGAAGAAGCTGATAAACTTCGCGGCAGCTTCGCCATGCTTGCTCGTCGCGCCCACACTCCAGATCAGTGCCGGACGGTAATAATGGCCGGACGGACCGCCCTTCTTGTCCCGTGGCAGCATGGTGATGCCAAGCTTGTTCTTGATGATCAGTTGATATCCGACCATCTGGTTTGAATAGGCCATCCCAATCACCGATTTGCCGAGACCAAGGCAATTGGTGTCGATTGTATTTTGATCGAGCGTCTGCACGTCGGCGGCAACGGTGCCACCCGCTTTGCGCAGTTTCTCCCAGTAGTCGAACCATTCCTTGGCATCGTCGGCCGTGAAGCCGAGCCCAACGCTTTCCCTCGCAAAGAGGCTCTTGCCGCGCTGGCGCAGCCAGGCATCGAACACATAGGCGTAGCGCGCCGCATAGGGGCCGCCGCCCTTGCCGGAAGACTTGGCGAGTTCGACGGCGAGCTTGGCGTACTCATCCCAGGTGAGGTCGGGCGTCGGCAATGGGATGCCTGCCTTTTCGAATTCGACTGTGTCGAAGAACATCGAGAAGGAATTGAGGCCGAGGCCAACACCATAGAGCTTGCCGTCGATGGTGGTCAGTTTCAGCATGTCGGCGCCAAAGGACTGAACGTCCAGCGTGGAGGGCACGAATTCATCGAGTGGCAGGCAGGCGCCGCGCTTCGAGTAGTCTGAAATTGTTCCCGGCTCGAGCTGGAAGATGTCGGCGATCGAGCGCCCGGCCATCTGCGTTGCGAGCTTCGTCCAGTAGCCGTCGCCCGAAAGTGATTCACCGACGAGAGTGACGCCAGGCGATTTCGACTGATAGAGCTTGGCAACCTCAAGCGTGCGCTTGGCGCGGTCGTTGGATCCCCACCACATGGCGCGGAGCTGTGCGTCTTCGGCAAAAGCCGGAATGGCGCTTCCGGCACCAAGGGCGAGACCGGCGGCCGCACCGGCTGAACCCATCAGAAATGAACGGCGATTGACCTGCATTGATAATCCTCCTTGTCCCAACTGCCCGCTGCCATCCTCCAACGGCATTATCGAGCACTTCGGCAATCAGATTACGCAAAAAAAATATTATTGCAAGAAGCAACCATTTTCTTGCAAATTTGCATTACTTGCATAATGTTTGCCTATGAACGACCAAAAGATCAGACGGCCGCGTCAGGCCGATATAGCTACATTGGCCGGCGTTTCCGTCTCCACGGTGTCACGCGTGCTCGCCAACGAACCTGGTATCAGCGAAACGGTGCGCCGCCAGATATTGAAGGTGGCGGCCGAGAACGGCTATCCCGTCAAGCCTGCTTCCGAGGCCGTTGCGGGGGGGCTGGCACTGATTGCCAGTGACGGCGTCACCGGCACTCTCAGCGTCTTTTATGAAGCGATCGTCGACGGCCTGCGTGCCGGCGCTGCCGAAGCGGGCATGCCTTTCGAAGTCCGGTTGGTCCGCGAGGACCGAACCACCCCGGATGCCGTGCGTGACTATATGCAGACGGCAGGCGCCGAAGGCCTCTTTCTCGTCGGCATCGATCCGAACGAGACGTTGCGCGACTGGCTGCAAACCAGCATGACACCCACGGTTCTTGTCAACGGCACCGATCCGAGGATGCAGTTCGATGGCGTTTCGCCGGCTAATTTCTTTGGTGCCTATGAGGCGACCAGCCGGCTGACAAAAGCCGGCCATCGCCGCATCCTGCATCTGAGCGGTTCTCACCGCCATACGATCCGGGAGCGCGTGCGCGGTTTCGAGGCGGCGATCGCCGCCGTCCCCGGCGCTGAGGGCCGTCTCCTGTCCCTGGCCCTTCAAGGCAGCGCCAGCCGAGAGGCGCATGAACGCACGGTAGCAGCACTTGCCGAGGATGCCGGTTTTACCGCCGCCTTCTGCATGAATGATTTCATCGCCGTCGGCGTGCTCGAAGCCGTCACCGAGGCCGGCCTGCGTGTGCCGGAGGATTTCGCGATTGTCGGCTTCGACGATCTGCCCTGCGCGCAAATGACCAATCCGCAACTTTCCACCATGCGTGTCGACCGCGCTGCCCTCGGGCGCGAGGCCGTTTCGCTGATGCTGTCCCGTTTCCGCAACAGGACGGCCTCTGCGCGCCACATCTGCCAGGCGGTCGTTCCCATTCCGGGAGGGACCGTTCCGAACGCCTAGAACAGGATGATTGAGGCCGAGGCCTAAAATCTGAATCCTGTTCTAAATTAAAGAGTTAGAGCATGATGGCGTCCGAAAACCGCTCACACTTTTTCGGCGTCATGCTCTAGAACCTGTGAGTGATACCGATGCCCTATGATCCCGCCAGCGCCAACCCGCTGGCCGGCAATCCGCTGGAAACCCGCGCCGATATGAGCCGCGCCCTTCTTGCGCTCTTCGATCCGCTGCTTGCCTGTTTCTCGAACGGCAATGCCCGCGTCACGCTCAATGGCGGCGGCGCCCATTTCGACCGGGCGGCGGCCGATCTGGAAGGGTTCGCCCGCCCGCTCTGGGGATTGGCGCCGCTTGGCGCCGGCAACGGCGACTTCGCCCACTGGCATCGTTTTGCCGAAGGTCTCGCAAACGGCACCGATCCCGCCCATCCCGAATATTGGGGAACGGTCAATGGCCGCGACCAGCGGATGGTCGAGCTTGCGGCTCTGGGTTTTGCGCTGGCTCTGGTGCCCGAAAAGATCTGGGAGCCGCTCGATGCGCGCGCCCGTAGCAATGTCATCGCCTATCTCAAGCATGCCCGGCAGTTCGATTATGCCGACAACAATTGGAAATTCTTCCGGATCTTTGTCGATATCGCGCTCGATCGTCTCGGCGCCGATTTCGACCGCAGCCTGACGCGGCAATATCTTGAGGAGCTCGAAGGCTTTTATATCGGCGACGGCTGGTATCGCGACGGAAACGTCCGCCGCATCGACCACTACATTCCCTTCGCCATGCATTTCTATGGCCTGATCTATTCGAAGCTCGTCGACGACGATTATGCAAAGCGCTACCGCGAGCGCGCGGTCCTCTTCGCTCGCGATTTCCGGCATTGGTTTGCCGCCGACGGGGCGACGATCCCCTTCGGCCGCAGCCTGACCTATCGTTTTGCCTGCGCCGGCTTCTGGTCGGCGCTCGCCTTTGCCGATCTCGAGGCTCTGCCCTGGGGCGAGGTCAAGCATCTCTGCCTGCAGCATCTGCGCTGGTGGAAGGACAAGCCGATTGCCGATCGCGACGGTGTGCTGTCGATCGGTTTCGGCTATCCGAACCTGCTGATGTCGGAGAGTTACAATTCCGCCGGCTCGCCTTACTGGGCCTTCAAGGCCTTCCTGCCGCTGGCGATCGCTGAGGATCACCCATTCTGGACGGCGAAGGAGAAAGTGCCGGAACAAGCACCTGAGATCGTCCCCCAACGTCATCCCGGCATGGTGATCATGCGGGCGGGCGGCGATGTCATTGCGCTGTCGTCCGGCCAGGAAAACCTGCAGATGCGGTGCGGCACGGAAAAATATGCGAAGTTCGCCTATTCGGCCCGCTACGGCTTCAGCGTCGAGGCCGATGAGCGTGCCTTTGCGCTTGCCGCCTTCGATTCAGCGCTTGCCTTCAGCGATGACGGCCTGCACTACCGCGTCCGCGAAACGAACGAGGAAGCCAAGCTCGCAGGGGAGGTGCTTTATGCGAAATGGTCGCCTTTTGCCGATGTCGACGTTGAAACCTGGCTCGTGCCCGCTGCACCTTGGCATATCCGCCTCCATAGGATCAGGACAAGCCGGCCGCTACGGATTGCCGAAGGCGGATTTGCCATCGGCCGCCGGGACTTTGAGCTGGATACCCTGTCCGCTTCGGGTGGGTTTGCCTATGCGGTCGGCGAAGCCGACTTCACAGGCATTCTCGATCTCGGCTCTTCGGTCAAACGTTCGGGTGTTGTCCAGAAGGCAATGCCCAACACCAATGTGATCGTCGCGAAAACCCTCGTGCCGCAGCTGCGCGGGCAGATTCCGACCGGTGAAACCATCCTGATGACGGCAGTGCTGGCGCTTGACGATCCCGCCGCCCTCTTGTCTGCCTGGACGAGACCGCCGAAAGCGCCTGAGATTGCAGCGCTGGAGGCCCTGGTGAGGGAAAAGGGCGTGACAGTCAGTGCCATCGAAGCGCCCGGACAAATGCCATGAGCCAGCCGGCCATTATCCTTGCCATGCAACCGTCGCGCACGCAGCATGTCCTGCCGGATGAGGTCCTGCGCCGCCTGGGCGGCATCGGTCGCCTGCTGGATTCTGAGCCGCTACAGCGCTTCGACGACGAGCGTGCGAGGCGTCTGCTGGCCCAAGCCGAAATCCTGATCACCGGCTGGGGCGGGCCCTATGTCGGGCCTGAAATCCTCGCCGCAGCACCGCATCTGAAGCTCATCGTTCATGCCGCGGGCACGGTAAAGGGCGTCATCGACGACGCCATCTTCGAAGCCGGTATCCCGGTCAGCCATTCGGCCGAGGCCAACGCCGTGCCGGTGGCCGAATTCACGCTGGCGGCGATCATCTTCGCCGGCAAGCGTGTTTTCCGTTTCCGCGACCTCTACGTCGCCGACCGAAATCGCAACCGGACACATTTGATGCAGCGCGAAGCGATCGGAAACTACCGCCGCACTGTCGGCATCGTCGGCGCTTCGCGCATTGGCCGGCGCGTGATCGAGCTCCTGAAACCCTTTGACTATAGATTGCTGCTCGCCGACCCGACGCTTGATGCCGCCGAGGCAGCGGCCCTCGGAACGGAAAAGGTCGATCTCGACGAATTGATGCGGCAGGCGGATATCGTTTCCCTGCATGCGCCGTCGCTGCCGTCGACACAGCATATGATCGATGCGCGAAGGCTGTCGCTGATGAAGGACGGCGCGACGCTCATCAACACGGCACGCGGCATTCTCATCGATGAGGCCGCCCTGCTTTCGGTGCTGAAGACCCGCCGTATCGACGCGGTCCTCGACGTCACCGACCCGGAGATCCCGGAGGCGGGCTCCGCTTTCTACGATCTGCCGAATGTCTTTCTGACGCCGCATATTGCCGGCGCCATCGGGCTGGAACGGGCGCGCCTCGGCGAGATGGCGGTGGATGAAATAGAACGCTTCGTGACCGGCCAGCCGCTGCTTTACCAGATCCACCAGGCAAATCTCGAAAACATCGCCTGAGGCGGGCTCAGGCGAAGGGTATCAGCGCGACGTCCTCAGCGAATTTGGCGAACCGTCATTGGCAAGTTCGGGCATGAGATCGGCAATGTTGACCACCTTGCCGGTGCGCGAGCTCTCCAGCGCCGCAATGCCGCAAAGCACCGACATGGCGCCCGCCCGCGTGCCGGCGCGTTGCGCAAGCTTGTCTTCCATATCGGGCTTGAAGATCATGTTACGCATCCGGTCGTCGCCGCCGTAATGGCCGCCGGTGAAATGCGGAACAACGATGCGCTCCACTGCCTCCTTACCATCAGGGAAATTGCGGATGAGCAGGATCGTGTCCTGCTTCGGCTCTTCCCAGGGCTGGGCTTCATACTGGCGAAGCTCGATCCGCCCTTTGGTGCCGTTGAAGGCAAGGTGATGGCCTTCGATCGGCTGGAAGGTGTTCAGCGAATAGGAGACGTGGACATTGTTGCGGTAACGGAGCGACACCACCATCGTATCGGGAATGTCGATGTCCTCGCGGAAGACGCAGCCGTCACGGAAGTAGCCGTCGATCTTCGAGGGATCCTCGTAGAGTGAATCAAGGAAGGGATCGGCCTCGAGATCGAGATAATAGTCGCATTCATGCGCGTGCGGACAGAGCTTGCAGCGCGGGCCGCGGAACGGGCCCTTGCGGCCGTAATTCTGCAGGTCGGCGAAAGAGGTGACGGCATCGGGATCGCTGTCGAGGTACCAGTTCAGCAGATCGAAATGATGCGTTGCCTTGTGGACGAACAGACTGCCGGAATTTTCCGTATAGGCATGCCAGCGGCGGAAGTAGTCGGCGCCGTGCTTAGTGTTCAAATACCAATGAAAATCGACTGAGGTGACTCGGCCGATCTCGCCGGCATTCAGCAATTCCTTGATCTTCGCGGCCGTCGGCGCATAGCGATAGTTGAAGGACACGTCGACCCGGCGACCAGTGCGCTTTTCGGCATCCAGAATCCGGCGAATCCTCTCGACCGAGGTCGTCATTGGCTTTTCGGTGATGACGTCGATGCCGGACTCCAGCGCCCGCACGACGATATCGTCATGCGTATGGTCGGGCGTACAGACGATGACGAGATCCGGCTTCTGCTCAGCAAGCATCGAATCGATGTTTTCGTAGAGCGGCGCATTACTGCCGATCATGTTGCGGGCGCGCTCGCCGCGCAGCGAATTCTTCTCGACAATGGCGGTCAGGTCGACATGCTCGCGCCAGCCGGCAAGCAGATCCTTGCCCCACATGGTGGTGCCGCGGTTTCCCGTACCGATCAAGGCAAAACGGCGTTTCTCCATCGAATGATCCTCCTGCATACGTGATGAAACAGATACTGAAATCAGGCCTGGCAGCAGCTCCTGAAGCGCTCGACGCAGGTGGCGATCACTTCGTCGGCCGGGCGTTTCCACCAGTTTTCGGCCGAAAAGATCTCCACCTCCTGAGCGCCGAAGAAACCGGCGGCCTCCACCATCCGTCTTATGCCTTTGAGGTCGATCACACCATCGCCCATCATGCCGCGGTCGAGCAGCATGTCCTTTGTCGGCACCAGCCAGTCGCAGATGTGGTGGGCAAAAATACGTTTCATGCGCCCGGCGCGAGCGATCTGATTGGCAAGATCGGGATCCCACCAGACATGGTAGACATCGACCGCAACGCCGACATCCTCGCCGAGCTGCTCGCACATATCGAGCGCGTGGCCGAGCGTATTTACGCAAGCACGGTCGGCGGCATACATTGGATGCAGCGGTTCGATGGCGAGCTTCACGCCGGCAGCCTGCGCATGCGGCAAAACGGCGGCGATGCCGTCGAACACCATTCGGCGCGCGGCGACGATGTCCTTCGAACTATCCGGCAGACCGCCGACGACGAGCACGAGGCAATCGGCGGAAAACGCTGCCGCCTCATCGATGGCCCGCCTGTTGTCGTCGAGGTTTTTCTGCCAGTCGGCATCGTTCGCCGCCGGGAAGAAGCCGCCGCGGCAAAGGCCGGTCAGCTTGATGCCGTTCGATTTGACGATCCGCACCGCCTCGTCGAGACCGACCTTGGCGACCTGGTCGCGCCACGGTGCAATCGAAGTGATGCCGTGTTTGAGGCAGATATCGACGGCTTCGGCAAAACCGCATTGCTCGCGAATCGTCGCCAGGTTGATCGAAAGTCCTTCGACCTGCATGTCATTCTCCTCCCATCACTACAGCGCCGCGCGTCTTTTCAGACGCGCAAAGGACGCTGTAGCACTTTGAATTGCTGCATAATTTTGTCCTCAAATCGGTTCCGACTTAAGGACAAAATTATGCAGCAGCCCCTGCTTCAGTTGACGCCGTGGACGGCAAGCACCTGTTTCATGCGCGCCGTTGCGAGTTCCGGATCGGCGAGAACCCGGGCCTTGTCGGCCAGGCGGAAAAGTTCGGCCAGATGCGTCAGCGAGCGGGTGCTCTGCTGGCCGCCGACCATGACGAAATGATCCTGCAGGCCGTTGAGATAGGCGAGGAAGACGACGCCGGTCTTGTAGAAGCGGGTCGGCGCCTTGAAGATGTGGCGCGACAGCGGCACGGTCGGCTCCAGCAGGTCGAAGAATTCATGGTTGCTCTTGCGGCCGAGCGCCTCGAGGGCCGCCGAGGCTGCCGGAGCGATGGCATCGAAAATGCCGAGCAGTGCGTCGGAATGGCCCTCTTCGTCGCCGGCGATCAGTTCGGCATAGTTGAAATCGTCGCCGGTATACATGCGCACGCCTTTCGGCAGCCGGCGGCGCATCGCCACTTCCTTCTCCTTGGAGAGCAGCGAGATCTTGATGCCGTCGACTTTTTCGGCATGGGCTTCGATTACCTCGAGGCAGGTGGACATTGCCTTGATATGATCACCATTGCCCCAGTAACCTTCGAGCGCCGGATCGAACATTTCACCGAGCCAATGGATGATGACAGGTTCCTTGACCTGGCGGAGGATCCGGTCATAGACGCGGATGTAGTCGTCCGGCCCTTTGGCGGCAGCGGCAAGCGCCCGGCTTGCCATCAGAATGATGCGGCCGCCGGCCGCCTCCACGGTTTCGATCTGCTCTTCGTAGGCCCTGAGGATCGTGTCGATAGTGACGTCGGGTCCTGGCGTCAGATGGTCGGTGCCGGCGCCGCAGGCGATCAGCGCATCCTTGCGGCCGGCCGCCTCACTGAGCGCCCGGCGGATGAGGTCGCGCGCTTCCGGCCAGCCGAGGCCCATGCCGCGCTGCGCCGTATCCATCGCTTCGGCAACGCCGAGGCCGAGATCCCAGAGCCGATGGCGGAAGGCGAGCGTGCGCTCCCAATCGATCGCCGGCGTCAGCCAGGGATCGTTGTCGGCGAGCGGATCGGCGACGACATGGGCGGCGGCAAAGGCGATGCGCGGAAAGGCCTTGGCGTCGCGCTTGGCGAGCACGATCGGCGTGCCGGTCAGCGTGTAGGGAACGATCTTGCCGTCGAGAGGGAGATTGATCGTCGTCACGGCTCAGAACTCCAGTGCGGGAACGTCGAGCCAGCGACGCTCGGCCCAGGATTTCAGGCCGAGTTCGGCAAGCTGCACGCCCTTGGCGCCGGCTTCCAGGCCATAGGGCCACGGCGCGTCTTCGACGACATGGCGGATGAACATTTCCCACTGCGCCTTGAAACCGTTTTCGAAGGCCTGCGTGTCTGGAACCTCATCCCAGGTCTTGTAGAAGTCGATCGTCTGCGGCTGGTCCGGATTCCAAACCGGCTTCGGCGTGTTGACGCGGTGCTGACTCCAGCATTTCGTCAGACCGGCGACGGCCGAACCATGCGTGCCGTCGACCTGGAAGGTGACGAGGTCATCGCGGCGGACGCGGACGGCCCAGGAAGAATTGACCTGCGCGATCGCGCCGCCTTCGAGCTCGAAGGTCGCATAGGCCGCATCGTCGGTGTCGCAGTCATAGGGCTTGCCCTGCTCGTCGATGCGGCGCGGAATATGCGTAGCACCGAGGCAGGATACGGCTTTGACCTCCCCGAACAGGTTGTCGAGCACGTAGCGCCAGTGGCAGAGCATGTCGAGGATGATGCCGCCGCCGTCGCCCTTGCGGTAGTTCCAGGACGGGCGCTGGGCCGGTACGCCCCAATCGCCTTCAAAAACCCAGTAGCCGAATTCGCCGCGCACCGAGAGGATCTTGCCGAAGAAGCCGGAATCCCTGAGCAGCGCCAGCTTGCGCAGGCCGGGCAGGAAGAGTTTGTCCTGCACGACGCCATGCTTGAGGCCGGAGCCGCGCGCCTTGCGGGCAAGGTCGAGTGCCACCTGCAGATCGTCGGAAATCGGCTTTTCGCAATAGACATGTTTGCCGGCATCGAGCGCCTTGGACAGCAGCTCGGCCCGCATCAGCGTTGTGCCGGCGTCGAAGAAGATCGTGTCGTCGGGATTGGCGAGAGCCGCATCGAGATCGGTCGACCAGCGCTTGATGCCGTGCTTCTTCGCCAGCTCTTCCATCTTGGCGCCGTTGCGGCCGACGATGATCGGGTCGATCTCGAGTTTCTCACCCGATTTCAGCGTAATGCCGCCCTCGTCGCGGAAGGCGAGAATCGAACGCACCAGGTGTTGATTGTAACCCATGCGGCCGGTGACCCCGTGCAAGATGATCCCCAAGCGTGCCATTTTTTCCTCCCAGCAGATTTTTGCGGCGGGAGCGGGCATCCTCGTCCGGTCCTCCCGAGCCGGTAACTAAACAGTTACTTGATGGCAGAAGAGCAGCGCGGCTGTCAATAGTCAAATCGGAATTTCGAGATCAGAGCCTTTCCGGGTCAGATTGCGGCATTCTGCCGGAGCAGGTTTTCGTCAGGGCAAAGGCGATTGGCGAAGGGCATACCTTGGTACGTCCGAGGCGATCGCCTTTGCCCTGGCGGAAAGATGCCCGGCCCTTCGGGTTGGCTGAAACGGGCCGGTCGACCATCCGACTCCGTTTGAGCCAACAGAATGCTGCAATCTAACCCGGAAAGGGTCTAGCGCTTGATCGAGGTCAGCGTCACGTGGACGATATGCCTTTCCCAGGCATTGAGATGGGTCGGCTCGATCAGATCGCGGCCGAAGATCGTCGAAAGCGTGTACTGGTTGGACAGGTAGAAATAACCGAGCGACGCGATCGTCAGGTAGACATGCAAGGGATCGGCGGTCTCGATGAAGACGCCCTGCTTCTTTCCCCGCTCGAGCACGTCCGAAAGCTCGCCGATCAAATGCGAATGCAATTCCTTGAGCCGGACGGACTGGCGCAGCCAGCGGGCCCGATGCAGATTTTCCGTGCCGAGCAGGCTGAGGAATTCCGGATGCTGGAGGAAGTAACGCCAGGTGAAGAGCGCCAGTTCGCCGATGCCTTCCTCGGGGCTGCGGTCGCCGATATGCAGCGCGCGTTCGGCGGTCCGGATGCCGACATAGGCCTCTTCGAGCACTCTGAGGTAGAGCTGCTCCTTGTCGCCGAAATAATGATAGAGCATGCGCTTGTTGGTGCCGGCGCGCTCGGCGATGGCGTCGACACGAGCCCCGCCCATGCCGTTTTCGGCAAATTCCCGGGTTGCCGCGTCAAGGATCGCGGCGCGCGTCCGCTCCGGATCGCGTTGGGCCGTTCGTTCGGCAGGTGGGCGCCGAGACCTTTTCTTTTCCCCGTTCTCGCCGCTGTCGTTCATTTCTCCACCTCCGCCTTCCCATGTTGCGCTCATAAGCCTTCGGTGCGAAATTGTAAAAACCGAATTTGAAAAGCCCGCGAGCGACACCGCTTGACACGCTCGCCGCTTTGCCCGTAGCTTGTAACCAATTAGTTATTTATGCAAGGGTAACTAGGTCCGGAAGCGTGTGGAGGCGCTTCCCTTTGGAGGAGGAAAAGAAATGACATTCCGTGTAAGCAGACGTAATTTCGTTGCGGGAGGAGCGACGCTTCTTTCGCTCTCGGCGCTGGGAACCAGCGCTTTGGCACAGGAAACGCGCTTGCGTCTCCTGTGGTGGGGCTCGCAGCCGCGTGCGGATCGCACCAACAAGGTGTCGCAGCTCTATCAGTCGAAGAAGCCAGGCACCTCGGTGACCGGCGAATTCCTCGGCTGGGGCGACTACTGGCCGCGCCTTGCGACCCAGGTCGCCGGCCGCAACGCGCCCGACGTCATCCAGATGGATTATCGCTATATCGTCCAGTATGCGCGGCGCGGCGCGCTCGCCCCGCTCGAATCCTATATGCCGGCCAAACTCAACCTCGACGATTTCGACAAGGCGCAGATCGAAGGCGGCAGCGTCGACGGCCATCTCTACGGCGTCAGCCTCGGGGCGAATTCGGCCGCCACGGTCCTGAACACCACCGCCTTCAAGGAGGCCGGCGTCGATCTGCCGACCCAGGCGACCACCTGGGAAGAGTTCGCCCGCATGGGTGCGGAGATCACCAAGGCAGGCAAACGCAAGGGCATGTTCGGCTTGGCCGACGGCAGCGGCGGCGAACCGCTGTTCGAAAACTGGCTGCGTCAGCGCGGCAAGGCGCTTTATACCGCCGACGGCAAGATCGCCTTCGACGTGGACGATGCCTCCGAATGGTACGACATGTGGGCCAAGTTCCGTGCGGCCGGCGCCTGCGTTCCTGCCGATGTCCAGGCTCTCGACAAGAACGATATCGACACCAACACGGTTTCGCTCGGCAAGTCGGCCGCCGGTTTTGCCCATTCCAACCAGTTCGTCGCCTATCAGGCAATGAACAAGGACAAGCTGGCGCTGACCAACTACATGCGCATTAAGCCGGAATCGAAGGGCGGCCACTATCGCAAGCCTTCGATGTTCTTCTCGGTCTCCGCCCAGTCGAAAGCCGTGGACCTGGCCGTGGACTACGTCAATTTCTTCGTCAAGAACCCCGAGGCAGCGCTGCTTCTGGATGTCGAACGCGGCATTCCGGAATCGAGCGCCATGCGTGAGGTCGTCGCGGCGAAGCTTGATGAGAACGGCAAGGTTGCGCTGGCCTATGTCAGCGGCCTGGGCGATCTCGCCGGCAAATTGCCGCCGCCGCCGCCTGCCGGCGCCGGTGAAGGTGAGTTGATGTTACGCAACATCGCCGAACAGGTCGGCTTCGGACAGCTGTCTCCCTCCGACGGCGGCAAACAGCTTGTCGCTGAAATCACGCAGATTCTCGCACGAGGCTGATCCCGTATGAGCAATGCGATGCGCACGCCCGCAGGGGCCATCAATGTGGAAAGATATCAGGGGGCCGTGGCCGAAGGACGCTTCAGGCGTCTCTGGAATGCCAATGCTCCCGGCTATCTCTTCCTTCTTCCATGGCTCATCGGCTTTTTCGGGCTGACGCTCGGGCCGGCCCTGATTTCGCTCTACCTTTCCTTCACCGACTTCGACATGCTTCAGTCGCCGCGGTGGGTGGGAATGGCGAATTACGTGCGCATCGCCACGGCGGACCCGAAATTCTCGGCCGCCATGCATGTCACCCTGACCTATGTCGTCTTCTCGGTGCCGTTCAAGCTGACCTTCGCATTGCTGGTCGCCATGGCGCTGAACCGCGGCTTGCGTGGGCTGTCGGTCTATCGTGCCATCTTCTATCTGCCGTCACTGCTGGGCGGTAGCGTGGCGATCGCCGTGCTCTGGCGTCAGCTTTTCGCCAGCGATGGCCTCGTCAATGCCGCGCTTTCATATTTCGGTATCGAAGGTCCAAGCTGGATCTCGCATCCGAACTATTCGATCTACACGCTGGTGGCTCTTTCCGTCTGGCAGTTCGGCTCGCCGATGATTATTTTCCTGGCCGGCCTGCGCCAGATCCCGCAGGATATGTATGAGGCCGCGAGCCTCGATGGCGCCTCCAAGTTCCGGCAATTCTACAAGATCACGCTGCCGCTTCTGACGCCGGTGATCTTTTTCAATGCCGTCGTTCAGACGATTGATGCTTTCAAGGCCTTCACGCCGGCCTTCATCATATCAGGCGGCACCGGCGGTCCGATCAACTCGACGCTGTTCTACACGCTCTACCTCTATCAGGAAGCCTTCGGCAATTTCCGCATGGGCTACGCCTCGGCGCTCGCCTGGATCCTGGTGGTGATCATCGCGATCTTCACCGCCTTCTCCTTCCTGACCTCGCGTTATTGGGTGCACTACGATGACTGAGATGACCGCTTCCGTCACTGCGGCCAGGCCGCCATCCGACATCACCAAACGCAGCCTGCCGGCGTCGCTGATCATCCACGCCCTGCTGATCGCTGCTTCACTGTTGATGCTTTATCCGCTGTTGTGGATGGTTTCGGCATCGGTCAGGCCGGAAAACGAGATCTTCTCGTCGACCTCGCTCATCCCGTCGTCGATCGATTTCTCCTCCTATGCGCGCGGTTGGGTCGGCCTCGATGTCAGCTTCGGCCGGTTCTTCTGGAATTCGCTGGTCATCTCGCTGCTGGTGGTGACAGGCAATGTCATCGCTTGTTCGCTGACAGCCTTCGCCTTTGCGCGGCTGCGTTTTGTCGGCCGGAACTTCTGGTTCGCGATCATGCTCGGCACGTTGATGATCCCCTATCACGTGACGCTGATCCCGCAATATGTGCTCTTTCTCGATCTCGGCTGGGTCAACACCATCCTGCCGCTTGTCGTGCCGAAGTTCCTGGCAAGCGATGCCTTCTTCATCTTCCTGATGGTGCAGTTCTTCCGCGGCATCCCGCGCGAACTCGATGAGGCGGCGATGATGGATGGCTGCAGCGCTTGGCGCATCTACTGGAAGATCATGCTGCCACTGTCGCTGCCGGTGATGGCAACGGCTGCGATCTTCTCCTTCATCTGGACCTGGGACGATTTCTTCGGTCCGCTGATCTACCTGAACGATATGAACACTTATACGATCCAGCTCGGCCTGCGCACCTTCGTCGATTCCACCAGTGCATCGGATTGGGGCGGTTTGTTCGCCATGTCGACGCTGACGCTCGTGCCGGTGTTCTTCTTCTTCCTGTTCTTCCAGCGCCTGCTGATCGAGGGCATTGCCACGACGGGTATGAAGCGTTGATGGCGGTAACGGGAAAGAGCGACATGAGCATCAGGACGGTGGCGATCGTTGGTTGCGGTATCGGCCGCTCCCACATCGTCGAGGGTTACCTGCCGCATTCCGATAAGTTCAAGGTCGTGGCGATCTGCGACCTGAACGAGCAGCGCATGGCGGCGGTCGGCGACGAGTTCGGCATCGAACGGCGCACCACCTCTTTTGCGGAACTGCTGGCCGACGACACGATCGACATCATCGATATCTGCACCCCTCCCGGCATCCATCTGGAACAGGTGGTCGCGGCCCTGGCTGCCGGCAAACATGTCGTCTGCGAAAAGCCGCTGACAGGCTCGCTTGCCGCCGTCGATACCATCATGGAAGCGGAAAAGACCGCCAAAGGCGTGCTGATGCCGATCTTCCAGTATCGTTACGGTGACGGCATTCAGAAGGCCAAGCGGATCATCGACGCCGGTATTGCCGGCAAGCCCTATACCGCTTCGGTCGAAACCTTCTGGCTGCGCAAGCCGGAATATTACGCTGTGCCTTGGCGCGGTAAATGGGCGACGGAGCTTGGCGGCGTGCTCGTCACCCATGCCCTGCATCTGCACGACATGCTCATGCATCTGATGGGTCCGGCGGCAAGGGTCTTCGGCCGCGTCGCCACCCGAGTCAACGATATCGAGGTCGAGGATTGTGCCTCCGCCAGCCTGCTGATGGAAAACGGCGCCTTTGTCTCGCTGTCTTGCACGCTTGGTTCGCAGGAGCAGATTAGCCGGCTCAGGCTGCACTTCGAGAACGTCACTTTCGAAAGCAGCCACGAACCCTATACCCCCGGCAAGGACCCCTGGAAGATCATCGCCGCGAATGACGACGTGCGGGAAAAGATCGAACGGGTGGTTGGCGACTGGCAGCCGGTCGCGCCGCGTTTCACCACGCAGATGGGCCAGTTCCATGCCTTTTTGAGTGGCCATGCGCCGCTGCCGGTAACGAGCTGGGACGCGCGCCGGGCGCTGGAACTCGTCACCGCCATCTACCAATCTTCCGACAGCGGCGCTGACGTGCCGCTGCCGGTCGGTCCCGACAGTCCGAAATACGCCGATTGGCGCGCAAGAACGAAGTAACCGATAAAACAAGAAGAGAGGGTTTTGAGAAGATGGCAACCAGTGTCGTTCTTCAGAAGGTCGAGAAGCGCTACGGCTCGCTGGATGTGATCCATGGCATCGATCTGACGATCGATCCCGGCGAATTCGTCGTTTTTGTCGGTCCCTCGGGCTGCGGAAAATCGACCCTTCTGCGCATGATCGCCGGTCTCGAGGAGATCACCGGCGGCGGGCTGCTGCTCGACAACGAACGCATGAACGAGGTGGCGCCTGCCAAGCGCGGCATCGCCATGGTCTTCCAGTCCTATGCGCTCTATCCCCATATGTCGGTCTACAAGAACCTCGCCTTCGGCCTGGAGACGGCGGGTTACAAGAAGGCCGATATCCAGCCGAAGGTGAAGCGCGCCGCCGAGATCCTGCAGATCGAGAAGCTGCTGGAGCGCAAGCCGAAGGCGCTCTCCGGCGGCCAGCGCCAGCGTGTCGCCATCGGCCGCGCCATCGTGCGCGAGCCGCGGATCTTCCTGTTCGACGAGCCGCTGTCGAACCTCGATGCCGAACTGCGCGTGCAGATGCGCGTCGAGATCTCCCGCCTGCATCGCAGCCTCGGCAATACGATGATCTATGTCACGCATGACCAGGTCGAAGCCATGACGATGGCGGACAAGATCGTGGTGTTGAATTCCGGCCGCATCGAGCAGGTCGGCGCGCCGCTCGATCTCTATAACAACCCGGCCAACCGCTTCGTCGCCGGCTTCATCGGCAGCCCGAAGATGAATTTTTTGAAGGCCCGCATCGAGCAGGTCGGCGAGACCGAAACCAGCATCCATGTCTGCGGCAATTCCGTCCGCCTGCCGCGCCGGCTGAAAGGCGGAGCCGGAGAGGAGGTCACCTTCGGCATCCGTCCCGAGCATCTTTCGCTGGCCGAAGGCGCAATCGCGCTCTCGACCGTCAACGTCGATCTCGTCGAAAATCTCGGCGGCGCCACCATGCTCTACACCACGACGCCGGATAACCAGCTCCTGACCGTCGCGCTTGACGGCCAGCAGAAGGTGGAGCGCGGCGCCAATGTGAAGGCTTCCTTCGATCCGGCCCGCTGCCACGTCTTCGACGCGGCCGGCAAGACGATCTAAGCGCACCGCCGCTTGACATCAGATCCTCCTCTGCCCCATCATTTCGGAAGGGGCAGAAGGGGATGAGCATGACGCCTGAAGATAGGATTCATGCACTTGGCATCTGGCAGGGCCCGATCGAAATTTCGCCGATAGCAGGCGGCATCACCAACAGGAATTATCTGGTCAGCGATGCCGTCGCGCGCTGTGTGGTCAGGCTCGGCACCGATATTCCGATCCATCACATCACCAGGCAGAACGAGCTTGCCGCAAGCCGTGCCGCCCATGCAGCCGGCATTTCGCCGGCGGTCATCCACCATTCGCCGGGCGTCCTGGTGCTCGAATATATCGAGGCGAGAGCGCTTTCGCCGGAGGATATCAGGACACCTGATACGCTCGCCCGGGTCGTTCCGCTCGTCCGCGCCTGCCATCGCGACATCGCCCGGCATTTCCGCGGCCAGGCGATGATCTTCTGGGTCTTCCACGTCATCCGCGATTATGCCGCCAATCTGAAGGCGTCGGAGAGTGCCTATCTCCCTCTGCTGTCGGGGCTCATCGGCAGGGCTGAGACGCTGGAAGAAGCGGCAGGGCCTTTCGAGATCGCCTTCGGCCACAACGATCTGTTGGCCGCCAACTTTCTCGATGACGGCAAGAGGCTCTGGCTGATCGACTGGGACTATGCCGGTTTCAACACGCCGCTTTTCGATCTCGGCGGATTGGCCTCCAACAACGAACTCTCGCAAGCGGCCGAGCGCGCGATGCTGGAAACCTATTTCGACCGGCCGCTGACCGATAATCTCAGCCGGCGCTATACCGCGATGAAATGCGCCTCGCTGCTGCGCGAGACGCTCTGGAGCATGATTTCGGAAATCCATTCCACCATCGATTTCGATTACGCCGGCTACACGGCCGAAAATCTCGCGCGCTTCGAGCGCGCCTATCAAGCCTTTGAACAGGACCAATAAATGACGAAGGAATTACCGAAGACGGCGAAAGCCGTGGTCATCGGTGGCGGCATCATCGGCTGCTCGACAGCCTATCATCTCGGCAAGCTCGGCTGGACCGATACTGTCCTGCTGGAGCGCAAGAAGCTTACCTCGGGCACCACCTTCCACGCCGCCGGCCTCGTCGGCCAGCTGCGCACCAGCGCCAACATCACCCAGCTTCTCGGCTATTCCGTCGATCTCTACAAACGGCTGGAGGCGGAAACGGGTCTCGGCACCGGCTGGAAGATGAATGGCGGCCTGCGCCTTGCCTGCAATGAGGAACGCTGGACCGAGGTCAGGCGCCAGGCGACCACCGCCCAGTCCTTCGGTCTCGAAATGCAATTGCTGACGCCGCAGGAAGCCTTCGATCTCTGGCCGCTGATGACGGTGGACGATCTCGTCGGCGCTGCCTTCCTCCCGACCGACGGCCAGGCCAACCCCTCCGACATCACCCAGGCGCTGGCAAAGGGCGCCCGCATGTCAGGCGTTTCGATCTTCGAGGATACCGAAGTCCTCGACCTTGAAATCGACAAGGGAAGGATTCGTGCCGTCGTCACGGCGCAAGGGCGCATCGAATGCGAGCGCGTCGTCGTCTGCGCCGGCCAATGGACGCGCGCCTTCGCCGCCCGCTTCGGCGTCAACGTGCCGCTGGTCTCGGTCGAGCATCAATACATCATCACCGAATCCTTCGGCGCGCCCTCCAACCTGCCGACGCTGCGCGATCCCGATCGCCTGACCTACTATAAGGAGGAGGTCGGTGGCATCGTCATGGGCGGTTACGAGCCGAACCCCATTCCCTGGGCGAAAGCCGGCATCCCCGAAGGTTTCCACTACACGCTGCTCGACAGCAATTTCGACCATTTCGAACAGATCATGGAACAGGCGCTCGGCCGCGTTCCGGCGCTGGAGAGCGTCGGCGTCAAGCAGTTGCTGAACGGCCCGGAAAGCTTCACGCCGGATGGCAACTTCATTCTCGGCGAGGCCCCGGAGCTGAAGAATTTCTTTGTCGGCGCCGGTTTCAACGCCTTCGGCATTGCCTCGGCCGGCGGCGCCGGCATGGCGCTTGCCGAATGGGTGACGAAGGGCGAACCGCCTTATGATCTCTGGCCGGTCGATATCCGCCGTTTCGGCCGGCCGCATTTCGATACCGACTGGGTGCGCACGCGCACGCTCGAAGCCTATGGCAAACATTACACCATGGCCTGGCCGTTCGAGGAACATTCGAGCGGGCGCCCTTGCCGCAAATCACCGCTCTATGACCGGCTGAAGGCGCAGGGCGCCTGTTTCGGCGAAAAGCTCGGCTGGGAACGGCCGAACTGGTTTGCCGATCTCTTCGCCAACGAGGAGCCGAAGGATGTCTACAGCTACACCAGGCAGAACTGGTTCGACGCCGTCGGCCGCGAACATAAGGCCGTGCGCGAAGCGGCCGTCATCTTCGACCAGACCTCCTTTGCCAAATTCGTCCTGAAGGGCAGGGATGCCGAGGCAGCCTTGTCCTGGATCGCCGCCAACGATGTCGCAAGGCCGGTCGGCTCGCTTGTCTACACGCAGATGCTGAACGACAAGGGCGGCATCGAATGCGACGTGACGGTCGCCCGCATCGCCGAGAACGAATTTTACGTCGTCACTGGTACCGGTTTCGCCACCCATGACTTCGACTGGATCGCACGCAATATCCCGGCGGAGATGCATGCCGAGCTGGTCGACGTCACATCTGCCTATTCCGTGCTGTCGCTGATGGGACCGAATTCTCGCGCCGTGTTGGAAAAGGTGACGGGCAGCGACGTCTCGAATGCTGCCTTCCCCTTCGGCAAGACCGTGACCATCGGCATTGCAGGTTGCCCGGTGCGGGCGTTGCGCATCACCTATGTCGGCGAGCTCGGCTACGAACTGCATATTCCCATTGAATATGCGACCACGGTCTACGACGTGCTGATGGCCGCGGGTGGTGAGCTCGGCCTCGTCAATGCCGGCTACCGCGCCATTGAGAGCTGCCGCCTGGAAAAAGGTTATCGCGCCTGGGGTTCGGATATAGGTCCCGACCATACGCCTGTTGAAGCCGGTCTCGGCTGGGCGGTGAAAATGCGCAAGAATATTCCGTTCCGCGGCCGCGAGGCGATCGAGCGGCAGCTTTCGGGAGGCGTCAAGAAGCGCCTCGCCTGTTTCATTCCGGAGGATGCCGATGCTGTGCTGCTCGGCCGCGAAACGATCTATCGCGACGGCAAGCGCGTCGGCTGGCTGTCGAGCGGCGGCTTCGGCTACACGCTGGGCAAGCCCATCGGCTACGGCTACGTCCGCAGCCCCGAGGGAGTGACGGAAGATTTCGTCCTCTCCGGCACCTATGAGCTTGATGTCGCGCGGCAACGCATCCCCTGCAAGGTGTCGCTATCGCCGCTCTACGATCCCGATATGGCGCGGGTGAAGGCCTGACGATCGGAACTCTCTCATTCTTTGCTTTCGAGCGAAGCTTTGAACAGAGATGACGAGGAGAGGGCACGCCGTGTGAGCCCCCTCTGCCCTGCCAGGCATCTCCCCCACAGGTGGGGAGATCACAAGTGGCTAAACCTTCGTGCCCATCTACCGTTTCGCCCTGCTGTGACACCAGTTGTTTGGGGAAGCCGTCGCGCCCAGCCAATCTCCCCACCTGTGGGGGAGATGGCCGGCAGGTGTCGGACCCGGATAGATAGGTAACAGAACGGACCGTTTACATAGGTGACAGTTCTCTAGCAGCCGGGAGGGCCCGGCGATGGTTTGGAGAGAGACTGGCATCATGGACGAGCGGCTGCGCTTTGTTGGGGAATGTCTTGCGGGCGAGGAGACGATGACGGCGCTGTGTGCGGCCTACGGGATATCGCGCAAGACGGGCTACAAATGGTTGGAGCGGTATCGGGCGCTCGGCCCTGCGGGGCTTATCGACCTGCCGCGGGCGCCGCTTGAGCACGGGCGGGCAACGGCGGCGGAGCTGGTGGCGCGGATCGTGGCGGAGAAGGAGGCGAATCCGCAGTGGGGGCCGAAGAAGGTGCTGGCGCGGCTGAAGCGGTCGGCGCCGCAGCTTTGCTGGCCGGCGGCCTCGACGATAGGCGAGATCCTGAAGCGACACGGGCTGGTCGGGCGCCGGCGGCATCGCTGGCGGGCGGCTGGTTGCGGCCCGTTCGCGCCGGCCAACGGGCCCAATGCGGTGTGGAGCGCCGATTACAAGGGCTGGTTCAGGACCCGCGATGGGCGGCGCTGCGAGCCACTGACGGTGATGGATACGGCGAGCCGCTTTCTGCTGGCGCTGGAAGCCTGCGCGACGCCGGCCGAGGTAGAGGCCTGGCCGGTGTTCGAGCGGCTGTTTGCCGAGCACGGACTGCCGGAGCGCTTTCGCAGCGACAACGGTTCGCCCTTCGCGGCGATCGGCGTCACCGGGCTGACGACGCTTGCTGTACGGTTCATCAAGCTCGGCATCGGCCTGGAGCGCATCCAGCCGGGCAAACCGCAGCAGAACGGCCGCCACGAACGCTTCCATCTGACGATGCTGCCGCTGGCCATGGCGCCGGAGGTCGACCATGCCGCGCAGCAGGCGGTCTTTGACGCATTTCGCCAGAATTACAACGCCGAGCGTCCACACGAGGCGCTCGCTATGGACGTGCCTGCTGATCATTACCGACCATCACTGCGGCGCCTGCCCGACCGCCTGCCTGAACCGGACTATCCGGCCGAGGCGGCGGTGCGCCGGGTGCGCTCCAATGGCGAGATCAAATGGAACGGTGACCTCGTCTATGTCGCAGCAGCGCTGGCCGGCGAGGTCGTGGCGATCGAGGAGAGTGAAGCGGGCATCTGGACGCTACGCTTCCATGCCCATCCGCTCGGCATCATCGACAAGAAGACCAAGCGGCTTGTCCGCCCCAGCGCCCTGCAACCCCGACCAGCCGGCGCAGGGGCGGACACTGGTTTACAAGGGGGAGAACTGTAACCCATCTATCCGGTTCAATCTGTTACCCATCTATCGGCCGGACACAGGGCAGAGGGGGGCGACCGCGGCACGCCCTCTCATTACAAGAACCCAGCCACCCCGCGTTGGCGTGACCTACTATATTTGCGGAAAACGACTCTCCTCGGCTAAAGAAGAGCCTGAGCCAGAGGCTCCAAGCCTCAGAACAGCGGCAGCCGGTCGTCTTGGATCAGGATCTCCAGCTTGTCGGAGACATCCTGCGTCCACGCCCGATTTTCTGTCAAAGCTGCCGGGAAGAGTCCCGGAAGGGTGAAGAGAGCGGCCGAAATCGCCAGGCCGGTGCGTGGAACATCGGCGATGAGAGCGGCGATTTCGCCAGCACGGGGATCGCGCAGTTCATAGCGCTCGCCGTTGCCGTGCTCGCCGATCGCATAGCGCATCCATGCCGCAACGGCGATCGCATAGGTCTCCGCCTTGTCGCCATGCGCCAGTGCCTCGGTTGCCGGTTCCAGCAGCCGCTGCGGCAGTTTCTGCGTGCCGTCCATGGCGATCTGATAGGTGCGATGCGCGATGGCCTTGTTTGCAAAGCGCGCTATCAATTCGCTGGCATAGTCATCGAGGTCGATGCCGGGAACCGCATCGAGCGTTCTCGCCGCCGCATGCATGTGGCGGTAGGCAAGGGCCGCCAGGCCGGCATCATCCATCACGTCGCGGATGAATTCATAGCCGCCGATATAACCGAGATAGGCGAGCAGTGAATGCGCGCCGTTCAGCATCCGGAGCTTCATCTTCTCGTAAGCCGAAACATCGGTGACCATCAGCGCGCCGGCCTTGTCCCAGGCCGGCCGGCCATTGGCGAAATCATCCTCGATCACCCATTGCGTGAAGGGTTCGGTCTCGATCGCCGCCAGATCCTGCCGTCCGGTCAGCCGTTCGGCATCCTGGTAAGTCGCCTCGGTGCTGGCCGGCGTGATGCGATCGACCATGGTCGAGGGGAAGGGCACATTTGCCTCGATCCATTGACGAAGCGAGGGGTCGACGCGTTCGGCAAAATCGAGAACCAGCCGCTTCAGGACGGCGCCGTTGCTCGGAAGATTGTCACAGCTGAGCGGTGTGAAGGGGGCGATGCCCTTCGCCCGGCGCCGGGACAGTCCCTCGACCAGATAGCCGATGACGCCGCGCGGCGCATGGCGGTTGGCAAGGTCGGCCGCCACATCGGCATGGTTGAGATCGAGCCCTCCCGTCGCGGTATCCATGCCATAGGCTTTTTCCGTCACCGTCAGGCTGACGATGCGGATGGTCGGATCTTCCAGACGATCCAGCAGTCCTGACGGATCGCGTGTCGCCACATGTGCCCGCAAAATGGGGCCGATCACCTGCGCCACCGTGCCCGACGTATCGCGGATCAGCATCGTATAGAGGCCGTTCTGTTCGTTCAGGTGATCGGCGACATCAGCAGTGCGCAGACTTGCCACCTCGATGCCCCAGTCTCCGCCCACTGCGGCAAGTGCGGCATCGGTAAACGGCGCGAAATGCGCGCGGAAAAAGGCGCCTGGCCCAAGATGCAGGATGCCGCTTTTCAGCTGGTCGCGGTCATAGGCGGGAAGCTTCGCCGTCGAGGCGAGGCCGGAAAGGGTCTGCAGTCGTTCGGTCACAGCTTGTAGGCCTTCTTTGCATTGCCATAGGAGAGCTCGCCCGCGACGATCTCGGCTTCCCGCTTCGAAATTCGGTGCTCGGCGGCAAGCTGGGCAAGGAAGCGGCAGACTTCGCGGCGCCAGACGTCATGCCGCGCGGGGATCGAAAGCAGCGCCCGCGTATCGTCGTTGAAACCCGCCATATTGGCAAAGCCCGCCGTCTCGACGACTTGGTCGAGGTAGCGGCGGATGCCGTTCGGGCTGTCGTGGAACCACCAGGGCGGTCCGATCATCAGGCAGGGCCAATGGCCGACCATTGGCGCCATCTCGCGCGCATAGGTCGTCTCGTCGAGCGTGAAGAGCAGCACGCGCAGCCCCGGCGCATGGCCGTATCTGGAAAGCAGCGCATTCAGGCCGCCGACCCAGTCGCTGCTTGTCGGGATATCGGCGCCCATATTGGGACCCCGGGTCGAGAAAAGTCCGCGGTCGGTATTGCGTCTGGAGCCGGCATGGATCTGCATCACCATGCCATCCTCGGCCGAAAGCCCGGCCATCTCGGTCATCATCTGGCCGCGGAAGAGCTCGGCCTCCCCGGCCGAAAGCGGGCCCTTCAGCGCCTTCTCGAGCAGCGCCTGTTTTTCGGCGAGCGGCAAGTCGGCGGTGAAGGCTGTGGGCACGCCGTGATCGGTCGCGGTGGCGCCGAACTGGCGGAAATAGGCGCGCCGGCGCCGATGCGCCTCGATCAGGCCGTCCCAGCGCGTTACCTCAGTGCCGGTGATCTCTCCGAGCTTGACGAGATTGTCGCGGAAGCCGACGGCGTCGGGATCGGTGACGCCGTCTGGCCTGTAGGTGGTGCGCACCTTGCCGATCCAGCCGTCGGCCGCCATCTTCTGGTGATGCGCCAGAGGATCGAGCGCCCCATCCGTCGTCGCGATCGTTTCGATGCCGAATCGCTGATGCAGCGCCCGCGGGCGGAATTCGGGAAGGGCAAGCTGGGCATTGATATGGTCGTAGAGCGCATCGGCATTGTCAGATGTCAGCGGCTCGGTGCAGCCGAGTACGGCCGACATGGCGTGGTCGACCCAAAGGCTCGAAGGCGTCCCGCGGAAAAGGTGATAATGCGCGGCAAAAGTCCGCCATATCGCCCGTCCCGTTGCGTCAGGTTTGCCGTCGAGCCGCGGCACGCCGAGCTCGTCTAACGTGACGCCGACGCTGTGCAGCATGCGGAAGAGATAGTGATCGGGAATGACCAGCAGCGAGGCCGCGTCTTCAAAGGGCTTGTCGTCGGCGAACCAGGAGGGTTCAGTATGCCCATGCGGACTGACGATCGGAAGATTGCGCACCGTCTCGTAGAGATCTCGCGCGATGGTCCGTGTTGCCGGATCAGCCGGAAAAAGCCGGTCCGGATGAAGAAAGCCGTTTCCTGCATCCATCAGTATTCCTCCCAGATGGATAACGGCCTACCCCACAACATCCGGCGCGGCAAGGTCTTTTAGTAACCAAACGGTACAGTTTTGCGCATGGCCGCGTCGGGCATGGAAAGCATTGACGCGGCGGCCTATTTCCGATTTGCAGAACCATCTGTTCTGCCGGATTCGGCAAAGGAGGATCGATGTCCGACGAGACGAACCGCATCACCCAGCTGGAAGAAATGCTGGCCCACCAGGCAAAGACGATCGAAGAGCTTTCCGATCAGCTCGCCGAGCAATGGAAGACGGTCGAGCAGATGCGCACCAAGCTCGACCGGCTCACCGAACGCTTCCTGTCGCTGGAAGAGCAGTCATTGGAAGCGCCTGGCATTACCCGCCCGCCGCATTATTGACGGCACGCGGCGCAATGCCGCGTGCCCGTCTCATTAGGATGATCAATCAGACGCCGCCGATGCAGAGATATTTCATTTCCAGATAGTCGTCGGCGCCGTGCCGCGAGCCCTCGCGGCCGAGGCCGGATTGCTTGATGCCGCCGAAGGGTGCCGTCTCGGATGACATCAGGCCGGTATTGATGCCGATCATGCCGTATTCCAGCGCTTCCGCCACCCGCCAGACCTTCTTCAGGTCGCCGGCGTAGAAATAGGCGGCGAGGCCGAATTCCGTATCATTGGCTTGGGCGATGACATCCTCGACCGTCTCGAAGCGAAAGAGCGGCGCCACCGGCCCGAAGGTCTCCTCGCGCGCTACCTTCATGCCGCGCGCAACGCCTGTCAGGACCGTCGGCGTGAAGAAGGTGCCGGCGCCGTCGATGCGCTTGCCGCCGGTCAGTACCTTGGCGCCCTTGGCAAGCGCGTCGCTGACATGGTCCTCCACCTTGGCAAGGCCTTGCTCGTCGATCAGCGGCCCGATCACGACACCCGGCTTGAAGCCGTCGCCGACCGACATCTCGGCGACCTTGGCGGCAAGCTTGGCGGCGAAGGCGTCATAGACGTTCGACTGGACGTAGAGGCGGTTGGCGCAGACGCAGGTCTGGCCGGCATTGCGGTATTTGGAGGCGATCGCGCCTTCGACGGCAGCGTCGAGATCGGCATCGTCGAAGACGATGAAGGGCGCGTTGCCGCCGAGCTCCAGGCTCACCTTCTTGATCTGGTCGGCGCACTGCCGCATCAGGATACGGCCGACCTCGGTCGAGCCGGTGAAGCTGATCTTGCGCACCTTTTCATTGCCGCAGAGTTCGCGGCCGATCGCCGGGCCATCCACGCCGACGATGACGTTGAAGACGCCGGCCGGAATGCCGGCCTGCTCGGCGAGCACGGCAAGCGCGATCGCCGTCAGCGGCGTCTGTTCGGCCGGCTTCGAGACCACGGTGCAGCCGACGGCAAGCGCCGGGGCGATCTTGCGGGTGATCATCGCCGCCGGGAAGTTCCACGGCGTGATCGTACCGACGACGCCGACTGGCTGCCGGATGACGATCATCCGTTTATCGTCGGAAGGCGCGGGGATCGTCTCGCCATAGATGCGTTTGGCCTCTTCCGCATACCATTCGATATAGGCCGCGGCATAAAGGATCTCGCCGCGCGCTTCCGGGAACGGCTTGCCCATTTCGGCGGTCAGGATCGCCGCGAGTTCGTCGGCATTGGCGACCATCAGGTCGAACCATTTGCGCAGGATCGTGCTGCGCTCCTTGGCCGGACGGGCCGCCCAGCCCGGCTGGGCGGCATGGGCCGCATCGATTGCCGTCCGCGTCTCGGCCGCGCCCATATCGGGCAGTGAGGCGAGCAACTCGCCGGTTGCCGGGTTCAGCACGTCGAAAGTCCGAGTGGCATCGCCTGATGTCCAGACGCCGTCGATATAGCCGGCATCGCGCAGCAGGGGCGAGGAGAAGGGAACGTGCTTGGTCAGTGCGCTGGTGAAAGCCATGTCATATCCTCCTTGGGAGTGCGGCTGCCGGTTGCCGGCAGCCATTGAAATCCGGCTAGAGCAATTCCAGGAAAAGTGCGCAGCGGTTTTCCGTCCGGAATTGCGTAAAACAAAAAGTTAGAGCGGTTCTGCGCTTCCGTGAAAAGCTGAACCGCTCTAGGGTGCGATCACTTGGCCGCGCTTGCTTGCAGCATGGAGGCCTCGAGAATATCGAGCGCTTCGCCGAAGATCTCGTCCTGGATGGTGATCGGCGCGAGGAAGCGGATGACATTTCCGTGGACGCCGCAGGTGAGCAGGATCAGGCCCTTATCGAGCGCGATCAGCCGCACCTGGTTGGCGAATTCCGCGCTCGGCAGTCCCGTCGTCCGGTCGTTGAATTCAACCGCATTCATGAAGCCCGGTCCGCGAATATCGACGATCTCGGGCACCGTCTCGCGCAACGATTCCAGCCGCTGCTTCAGCCGTCCGCCAAGCTGGTTGGCGCGATTGCAGAGATTCTCATCGACAATGACGTCGAGCACGGCATGGGCGGCGGCGATCCCGAGCGGATTGCCGCCATAGGTGCCGCCGAGCCCGCCCGGTCCCGGCGCATCCATGATTTCGGCGCGGCCGGTGACGGCGGCGAGCGGAAAGCCGCCGGCCAGGCTCTTTGCCATCGTCGTCAGGTCGGGCGCCACCTCGTGATGATCCATCGCGAACATCCTGCCGGTGCGGGCAAAACCGGTCTGCACCTCGTCGGCAATCAGCAGGATGCCGTGCTGGTCGCAGAGCTCGCGCAGCGCCTTCATGAAGGCGGCGGGGGCCGCATAGAAGCCGCCTTCGCCCTGCACCGGCTCGATGATGATGGCGGCGACGCGCTGCGGATCGACATCGGCGGCAAAGAGCTTCTTCAGCGCCGCCAGCGACTGATCGGCGGTGACGCCGTGCAGCTCGACCGGGAAAGGAATATGGAACACGTCGCCAGGCATCGCGCCGAAGCCGACCTTGTAGGGCACGACCTTGCCGGTCAGCGCCATGCCCATGAAGGTGCGGCCATGGAAGCCGCCGCCAAAGGCGATGACGGCCGAGCGGCCGGTTGCGGCGCGCGCAATCTTGACGGCGTTCTCAACCGCTTCGGCGCCCGTCGTGACGAAGATCGTCTTCTTCTCGAAATCACCAGGCAGCAGCGCGTTCAGCCGTTCGGCAAGGTGTACGTAGCTCTCATAGGGAACTACCTGATGGCAGGTATGGGTGAAGCGGTCGAGCTGGTCCTTGACCGCTGCGATGACCCGGGGGTGGCGGTGGCCGGTATTGAGAACGGCGATGCCGGCGGCGAAATCGATGTAACGCCGGCCTTCCTTGTCCCAGATCTCCGCATTCTCTGCGCGATCGGCATAGATCTGAGTGGTCATGCCGACGCCGCGTGAAATAGCGGCGTTCTTCCGGTCGGTAAGGCTTGTCGCGGTCATCGATGGCTCCTGCGCTGAAAGGGTTGGAAAGCTATCTTGTATAATTTCTGCAAGATCTATATAAAACTCCTACATTTTTCCTGCAAGAAAACAAGAGGCATTTTTTGCTTCAAACATCACGCTTTTTGATGGAGGTTCTGGGGGGATTGGAATCGGGGATAGTTTCGAATGAACGATAATGGGCCTGTACGCTACAAGGTGGCGGAAGCCGCGCGGCTGGCGGGTGTTTCGGCCTCGACGCTGCGCCTCTGGGAAAGCCAGGGTCTGGTGGTTCCCGGTCGTTCCGAAACCGGCCATCGGCAATACAGCGCCGACGATGTGGCGCGGTTGAAGCGCATCTCCTGGTATCGTGTCGAGCGCGGGCTCAATCCCGCGGCAATCCGCGAGGCGTTGGAGAGCGAGGAACCTTCCGCCGATGGCGCCGAGGCAAGCCAGGATACCGGCCTCGGCCGCAAGCTGCGCAGCCTGCGGCATGCGAGCGGCAAGACGCTCGATCAGGTGGCCGGCGACATCGGCGTCACCTCGTCGACGCTCTCGACGCTGGAGCGCACCTCGCAGGGCGTCAGCTTCAAGACGCTGCATGATCTCGCCGAATATTACGGCACCACCGTCTCCCGCCTCTCCGGTGAGGAAAGCGGGGAGGTATCGGCGCATGTGCGCGCCGGCGAATGGCGCGCCTGGCCGGAAACGACGCCGGGTGTCGCGGTGCAGCTCCTCGCCGAAGGTCGCCGGATGATGGATTGCCATCGTTTCGTGTTGGCGCCGGGTGCTGCCAGCGAGGGCGCCTATCGCCACGAGGGCGAGGAATTCATGCATGTTCTGTCCGGTCGGCTCGAACTGGTGCTCGACGGCGATCAGTTCTTCGATCTCGGCCCCGGCGATTCACTCTATTTCGAAAGCCGCCGCGATCATTCCTGGCGCAACCGTCACGACGGCGAAACCGTGCTTCTCTGGATCAATACGCCGCCAACATTTTGATGCGGAGATAAAAGAGGGAGAGCGTCCTATGTGCGTCCAAGAGGACGCACGGCGCTCTAGCGGCGGGAAAGCGGTTTCGCGCTCTGCGCCTTTGCGCTATAGCGCTGCTGCATAATTCCTTAAATCGGAATCGATTTAAGGATAAAATAATGCAGCCATTCAAAGTGCTACGGCGCTGTAGGGGATGCATCGAACGAAAGACAGTCTCATGGCGGCGACCATACGTTATCACGAAGGCGATATTTCCGCGGCCGATGCCGCCCGCTACACCGGCGCGATCGCGATCGACACCGAAACGCTCGGTCTGGTGCCGCGCCGCGATCGGCTCTGCGTCGTCCAGCTTTCGCCGGGTGACGGCACCGCCGATATCATCCGCATCGCCGCCGGTCAGAAAGAGGCGCGCAATCTCGTCGCCCTGCTTGAAGACCCCACCCATCAAAAGATCTTTCATTACGGCCGCTTCGATATTGCCGTGCTCTTCCATACCTTCGGCGTCACCGCGACCCCGGTGTTCTGCACCAAGATCGCCTCGCGTCTGATCCGGACCTATACGGATCGCCACGGCCTCAAGGACAATCTCAAGGAGATGCTCGACGTCGACGTCTCCAAGGCGCAGCAATCTTCCGATTGGGCGGCCGAGAGGCTGTCTCCGGCGCAGCTCGAATATGCCGCCTCCGACGTGCTTTATCTGCATGCGTTGCGCGATAAGCTGACGGAACGCCTGATCCGCGACGGCCGCTATGATCATGCGACGGCCTGCTTCGAATTCCTGCCGACCCGCGCCAAGCTCGACCTGCTCGGCTGGGAAGAGGCCGATATCTTCGCCCATAGCTGAGCGAATTGCTTTCATTCTGCGTTTGCTAATAACCGCGCGGCAGACTTGTCCGCGGCCGTTAGCGATTCATTAACGCCTGTTTATTAACATTCCTGTTAATTTTTATGCATTCGATGGCGCCGGAACTGCGTCATGCGGACAGGAGGATCTGCTGGGATGCAAGGGGACCGGATGAGCGCGGTCCTTTTCTAGAGCCTGCTTTCATCGTCACTTTACGAAAGGAGCATGCCATGTTGACTCCCGTTCGTGCAGCGTCCAATGCAAGCTTTTCGTCCCAGGGTCAGACAGCGGCGATCGTCGCCAGTGGTCTCGGCCACTCGGTGATTGCCCCCGCGCCTGTCAACGCCGTCGAAGCCGCGGACCTCAATTCCGCCATTGCCGGCAAACTCAATATTCTGCTCCTTGCGGCGCGCGAGCGCATGGTCGAAGCCCTTCTCGATGTCATTGATGCGGCAGGCCGCTCGATTTCGCTGGATCGTGGAGATGATGAGAGCAATCTTGCCTTCGCCTCCCGGCTTGCCGATGCGATCCGGCGGCTGCCGGCCGCGAGAATCGACGAGGTCGAGCGCCAGCTCACCGAGAATGGGCATAGCGTGCCGCTCCGGACGATCGCCGAGGCCCTGAAGAACCCGACAGGCCCTGAAGCCGCTCGCATCGTCGCCTATCTGGAGATTGTCCGCTATAAGGATCGCGATCTCGCCGCCCGCGCGGTCGTCCGCTCCTATGGCCAGAACGATGCATCGCCGATGCGCGCCGAACCTCGCCCCGAGATCCGGCTGCCCGAGATCCGGCTGCATGAGGACAGCCTGCCTGCCGCCTTGCGCCAGCCGGCAGACAAGCTGCCCGTGCCGGCCGATTCGCTTATCGAAGCCGCAGCATCGGCGGCGGCCGAAGAGGCGGTCATCGCCGAAGCCGTGGAAGCTGCCGATCCGGAAGCGCCGAAGGCTGAGAACCGGGCTCAATCCGCCCCGGCGACGGCAAGAGAGATCGCCCCGGAAAAATCTGCGCCGCAGGAGATCGAAGCCGGGCAACCGCTGCCGACGGAAGCCGCAGCAGCCGACGATACGCAGGCAACGCCGGAGCCGCCTGCCATCCAAACCAGTGCGATGTCGGAAAAGGTCGATCCTGTCATTCCCAGGAACTGGGCAGGAATTGTTGCCTCCATGACCGAAGAAGTCTCCGAGCTGATCGCCACGATCATCCGCGAGCAAGACGTCGAAACCGTGCAGGACGATGTTCCCGTCGAGGCGGCAGTGGAGATCGACACGATCCTCGACGACGCCGTCATCAGCGATGCGACCGAGACCTTGACCAGGCAGCCGGTCGAATTCACCGCACCCGATCCCCGCCAATCAGCAGCACTCCGCCCACCGCAGATGGATGAGGCCGCGGCGGCGGCAGCCCGTCAGCCGAAAGAAATCTCCGCGCGACCGCAGATGATGCCGATACCCGAGACGTCCGAGGCTTCCTATCTGCCGCTGGCGGCAAGGATGCCGGAGGGATTTGCCTATAGCCAGCTGCCCTACCAATTCGCCAAGGATACACCGTCGAACGAGAAGGCAGGCGAAACGCACCACCAGCATCAGCACCAACGCGACGACGGGTCCGAGGATCAGCAACAGGCACAGTCCGGTGGCGAGGATGCCGAGCCCGATGCCGAAACGACCGATGCGGCACCCGAACGCAGGACGCCGAGGATGATTGATGCCGAACCGTCGGCTTATCAGCCAGGTCGCCCGGACGATGACCCGGTCTACGCGCTCTATCAGCGCATGGTCGGTTGGGAATAACATTTTCATTGGCTGAAAATGAAGAACCCGCCGGATCGCTCCGGCGGGTTCTTCAATTCAAAGGCGGATGCGAGGCTTATTCGCCGCCGCGGTTCTTCAGGGCTGCGCCCAGGATGTCGCCGAGCGAAGCGCCGCTGTCGGACGAACCGAACTGGGCAACGGCTTCCTTCTCTTCCGCAATCTCCAGAGCCTTGATGGACAGCATGATCTTGCGGTCCTTCTTGGAGAAGTTGGTAACGCGGGCGTCGAACACCTGGCCGACCGAGAAGCGCTCGGGGCGCTGCTCGTCGCGGTCGCGGGCGAGGTCGGCACGGCGGATGAAGGAAGTGATGTCCTCGTGGTTGACGAGCTTCACTTCGACACCGCCGTCGTTGACCGCGATCACTTCGCAGGAAACGACTGCATTCTTGCGCAGGTCGCCGGAAGCAGCGGCGTCGCCGACTGCATCCTTGCCGAGCTGCTTGATGCCGAGCGAGATGCGTTCCTTCTCGACATCGACGTCGAGAACGACGGCCTTGACGACGTCACCCTTGTTGAACTCCTCGATGACCTGTTCGCCCGGACGGTTCCAGTCGAGGTCGGAGAGGTGCACCATGCCGTCGACATCGCCGTCGAGACCGATGAACAGGCCGAATTCGGTCTTGTTCTTGACTTCGCCTTCGACTTCAGTGCCGGCCGGATGGCTGCGGGCAAATGCTGCCCACGGATTTTCCAGCGTCTGCTTGAGGCCGAGCGAAATACGGCGCTTGGACGGGTCGACTTCGAGAACGACGACTTCGACTTCCTGGCTCGTGGACAGGATCTTGCCGGGGTGAACGTTCTTCTTGGTCCAGGACATTTCCGAGATGTGGATCAGGCCTTCGATGCCCGGCTCCAGCTCGACGAATGCACCGTAATCGGTGATATTCGTGACGGTACCGGAAATCTTCTTGCCTTCCGGATACTTGGCCTGGATGCCATCCCACGGATCGCTCTCGAGCTGCTTCATGCCGAGCGAGATACGGTGGGTTTCCTGGTTGATGCGGATGATCTGAACCTTGACCTGCTGGCCGATGTTCAGGATTTCCGACGGATGGTTCACACGGCGCCATGCCATGTCGGTGACGTGCAGCAGGCCGTCGATGCCGCCGAGGTCAACGAACGCACCGTAATCGGTGATGTTCTTGACGACGCCGTCAACAACCTGGCCTTCTTCGAGGTTCTGAACGATTTCAGAACGCTGCTCGGCACGGGATTCTTCCAGAACCGTACGGCGCGAAACCACGATGTTGCCGCGGCGCTTGTCCATCTTGAGGATTTCGAAGGGCTGCGGGTTGTGCATCAGCGGGGTCACGTCGCGGATCGGACGAATATCGACCTGAGAACGCGGCAGGAAGGCGATCGCACCGTCGAGGTCGACCGTGAAGCCGCCCTTGACCTGGTTGAAGATCACGCCTTCGACGCGCTCGCCAGCTTCGAACTTGGCTTCGAGCTTGACCCAGCTTTCTTCGCGGCGAGCCTTCTCGCGCGACAGAACGGCTTCGCCAAGCGCGTTTTCGATGCGCTCGACATAAACTTCGACTTCATCGCCGACCTTCAACAGGCCGTCCTTGGCGCGCGCGCCGAATTCCTTCAGCGCGATGCGGCCTTCAACCTTCAGGCCGACGTCGACAACGGCGACGTCCTTCTCGATGCCCGTGACGATGCCCTTGGTGACATAGCCTTCGGCCAGGTCGTTCTTGGCAAAGGACTCTTCGAGAAGAGCCGCGAAATCCTCGCGGGAGGGGGTAGCTACTGACATAAAATCTCCTGCGTGTCCTGAAATGGAAGCGGACACGTATGCGCCGGTTGGTTTGCGTTGAACGGGCCTGAACCCAGTCCGCCCTCTCTGACGAAGGCAATCCGGCGCTTGGACGGAATTTCAGGCTTGCTGTATTAGAAGCGATCCATGCTCAGAGCACGCAAAATCGCTTGAATTTAGGCATTTCGGCTCAAGACCGCATCGATGATCGATTGAGCAGCTTGAAACGCGGCCTCTATACTCATTTCCGACGTATCAAGCAAGTGCGCATCATCAGCTGGTTTCAAAGGGCTGTCGGCCCGTCCCATGTCGCGTTCGTCGCGCCGCTTGACGTCCTCGAAGATCGCATCGAAATCCACAGTCAGGCCTTTGCCGAGGATCTCGTCATAACGGCGTCTTGCGCGGACTGCCGGCGACGCCGTCACATAGAATTTCACCGCCGCATTCGGGCAGACGACCGTGCCGATATCGCGCCCATCGAGCACCGTTCCCGGCGCTTTCGTCGAAAACCGTCGCTGCGCCTCGACCAGCGCCCGGCGCACCGCCGGCATGACGGCAATCTTCGAGGCGGCTTCGCCGATCTCATGTTTGGAAAGTATATCGCGATCCAATCCGGCGAGTTCAACCTCTCTTGCGATCTTTTCCGCCACCGCCTCGTCGTCGAGAGGCAGGCCGGCATCGAGCAGCGCCTTGGCTGTGGCGCGATAGGTCAGGCCGGTATCAAGATGGTGATATCCGTAGCGCTCTGCGATGAGGCGCGAGAGAGTGCCCTTGCCCGCCGCCGCCGGGCCATCGATGGCGATGGTGAAGGTCTCGTTCGTCATACGATCAATCCTGCGGCAGCGCCGAAACGGCGAATGAGTTTGTCTTCGCGGATTGCCGCGGCCGGTAGATCATTCCGGCACCTCCGCGATCTTCGCTCCAAGGCCGGTCATCAGCTGCATGAATTCCGGAAAACTGGTCGCGATCATCGCCGCGTCGTCGATCGTGACAGGATGCTCCGAGGCAAGCCCCATGACAAGGAAACTCATGGCGATGCGATGGTCGAGATGTGTGCTGACCCTGCCGTCGGCAGCATTGCCGAGGCCCTTGCCGTCTGGCCGGCCGCGCACGATGAGAAAATCCTCGCCTTCGTCGCAGTCGACGCCATTGAGTTTGAGGCCATCGGCGACGGCGGAAAGACGGTCGGACTCCTTGACGCGCAGTTCCTCCAGCCCCTTCATGATCGTCGCGCCCTCGGCGAAACAGGCAGCGACGGCGAGGATAGGATATTCATCGATCATCGACGGCGCACGTTCTTCGGGAACGGTGACGCCCTTGAGTTCGGAATGGCGCACGCGCAGATCCGCCACGTCCTCGCCGCCGGCAAGACGCGCATTCGCCACCTCGATGTCGGCCCCCATCTCCTGCAGCGTCAGGATCAGCCCGGTGCGGGTCGGGTTCATCAGCACGTTGACGATGGTGATGTCGGAGCCGGGAACAAGCAGCGCCGCAACCAGCGGGAAGGCGGTGGAGGAGGGGTCGCCCGGAACGTCGATCACCTGGCCCGCCAGCTTGCCGCGCCCTTCGAGCCGGATTGTGCGCACACCCTCGCTATCGGTCTCGACGGACAGGGCAGCACCAAAACCCTGCAGCATCTTTTCGGTATGGTCGCGCGTCATCACCGGCTCGATGACCGTGGTGATACCCGGCGTATTGAGGCCGGCAAGCAGCACGGCCGATTTCACCTGGGCGGATGCCATCGGCACCCGATAGCGGATCGGGCTCGGCGTTCCCGGGCCTCTGAGCGTCACCGGCAGCCTGTCGCCCTCGGAGGCGCTGACCTGCACGCCCATTTCGCGCAGTGGATTGAGCACGCGGCCCATCGGCCGTTTCGAAAGCGAGGCGTCGCCTGTGAAGGTGGAGCGAAAATCGTAGGTGCCGACGAGGCCCATGGTCAGACGTACGCCGGTGCCGGCATTGCCGAAGTCGAGCGGCGCGTCAGGCGCAAGCAGTGCACCGTTGCCGGTGCCGTCGATCACCCATTGTTCGCCTTCTTTGCGGATCCTGGCGCCCATCGCCTGCATCGCCCGGCCAGTATTGATCACGTCCTCGCCTTCGAGCAGACCGGTGATCCGCGTTTCGCCGGAGGCGAGCCCGCCGAACATGAAGGAACGATGCGAGATCGACTTGTCGCCCGGAATACGGACGCTGCCCGTAAGACCGGCGGATTTGCGGGCGGTGGCGGGCTTTGGCGCGGAGCCGTTCAGCATGGCGCAATCCTTTGCAAATGCAGTCTATTTTTGCCGCGAGACAGGCTTGGCCGGTCGCAATTCCCGTCCGCTTCTGCAGCTGTTGCGGCTCGTTAACATAAACGCGCCGGGCGGTCATCCGTCGGCTTGCCAAAAACCCGGCGCCCGGCTCGCAAAGTTTGGCTTTGACATGGGAAGCCACAGCGATTAAGGGGACCGGCTTATAAATTCCGATGGAACGCCGGCTTGATCGGCATTTGCCGAATCTTGCATTCGGTCATTCACACGAGGCTTATAGTGGCGAAAGCGGAACTTGGAACCAAGCGTACCGATCCGGAAACCGGCAAGAAGTTTTATGATCTGAACCGGGATCCGATCGTCTCTCCTTATACCGGCAAGTCCTACCCTCTGTCCTTCTTCGAAGAAACCTCGGCGATCGCCGAAGTTGCCGAGGAAGAGGAGGTCGCGGAAGTCGATACTGAAAACACCGAAGTCGAACTGGTTTCGCTGGAAGATGCCGATGACGCCGCCAGCGGTGACGACATCCCCGATATCGGCGATGACGATGTCGAAATCGAAGGCGACGACGACGACGATACCTTCCTCACACCCGACGAGGATGACGATGATGACGACATGAGCGACATCATCGGCGTGACCGGCGACGACGACGAAGTCTGAGACCGCATTTCGGCCCGGCGAGGAAAAAATTCTCCGGGCCAGATTTTTTAGGCTTGCTATCTCCGGAATCCGGAAGTAATAAGCCGCCACTCCGAAGGGCACGCCTTGAGGAGTATCCCAGGACCGGCCGCGAGCCGGACCACCTTGATGGGGCTATAGCTCAGCTGGGAGAGCGCTTGCATGGCATGCAAGAGGTCAGCGGTTCGATCCCGCTTAGCTCCACCAGCCTACGCTCTTCGAGCTTCGGCTCGGCAAGCCGGCAGGCTTGACGGGACGAGGGCGAGAAGGAAGCGGAGGCTGCCGCGCCGAAGTTGCGAAGCAACATAGCGGGCTACGATCCTTCCATGAAGTACGTCTACATTCTCCATAGCACTGAATTTCCGGATCGCTATTATGTTGGCGTGACGAGTGATCTGAAGTCGCGCTTGGCAAAACACAACGCCGGCGAGGTTTCTCACACCTCGAAATATCTTCCTTGGTCTCTCAAGACCTATCTCGCTTTCTCCGATGAAACGCAGGCCTTCGCTTTCGAGAAATATCTGAAGTCGGCTTGAGGCAGAGCTTTCGCAAAGAAAAGACTCTAGCCGGCCCACCTCAACTCCGGCAGGACGCCTCCACAGCCCGCCGGCGCCTTGCTGACCGGCGATTTCATCTCCTTCATGACAGGCAACACGACGCGGCCGCACTGGCCTTGAGTGAGGGCAATCTTTATCACGCGGCGGTCCTGATCTCCGCCACCGTCGTGCAGAAATTCTTCGAGGCAGCAGACGCAACGAAAAGGGCTTGGGCGGCGGATATACCGCGTTCGGAGACGAACAGATCTTCCTCAATGTGACGAATTCCGAAGGAGAGCCTTATAGCGGCCTTGATGACGCAACCTTCCAAGGCGGACTAAAACGCGCTGCCGCATCCTTTGGTGCGCGTCACAAAGACAGCCGAAAGCAAAGGCTGGAACCGCGATGAATGAGAGCCCCGTACGAGGCATCCACGCGCAAGCCGCTTGGCTATCGAAAGATGCATCGCTGAAGGCCCAAGTGAGAATTCACCGGCAATAAGAAAATATCGAAGGCGGCTGTTTGGGCAAACAGTCAAAATTAGAATATTTTGTCTATTGATTTGATGGATTATAGCGTTCCATAGCCCTGTCGATTTTAACAATAAGATTTTCGAACGTCCGGCGAATGCGTCGTTGGGCGCATGTGACTTGCCGTCTTCTTCCAAGATCAGCCAGGAGATATCCATGAGCAATCCAGTTCTCGTCAATCAGATCATTCCCGAGTCCGATGTCGTGCCGCTGACCGGCCGCGTCGGAGCCGAAATCAGGGGTATTCGCCTCGGCGGAGACCTTTCCGACGCGACGGTCGCAGCCATCAACCAGCTTCTCCTGAAACACAAAGTCATCTTTTTCCGCGATCAGGACCATCTTGGCGATTCCGAACAGGAATCGTTCGCGCGCCGCCTGGGCGACCTTGTGCCTCATCCAACTCAGGGTCCGGTGGCCGGCACGGCTTCCATCCTCAATCTCGATTCCAGCCGCGGAGGCGGCAGGGCGGACCAGTGGCACACCGACGTCACCTTCGTGGATGCCTATCCCAAATTCTCGGTCCTTCGCGGCGTCGTCATTCCGGCGGCTGGAGGTGATACGATCTGGTCCAACACCCATGCCGCATACGAAAGTCTGCCAGCATCGCTCAAATTGCTGGCGGACAATTTGTGGGCCATTCACAGCAATGCCTATGACTACGCAGCCGTGCGCCCTCGCGCCACCGCTGACGAGAAGAAGCATTTCGAGGAAGTTTTCACGTCGACCATCTACGAGACCGAGCATCCAGTCGTGCGTGTCCATCCCGAAACCGGCGAAAGATCGCTGCTGCTCGGCAATTTCGTTCAGCGTCTCGTCGGCTTGTCGAAGAGCGACTCCGCAAAACTCTACGAGGTGTTCCAGTCCTATGTTACCGCGCCGGAAAATACCGTGCGCTGGCACTGGAGAGCCGGTGACGTCGCAATCTGGGATAATCGCGCGACCCAGCACTACGCTGTCAACGACTACGGCGACCAGCACCGGGTCGTGCGCCGCGCCACCGTTGACAGCGACGTCCCCGTCAGCGTCGACGGCCGCCGCAGCGTAACCCACGTCAAGGTCGCCAAGCCGAAAGCAAAGGCCGCGTGAGCGCGGCTGGACTAGGGAGCAACCATGAAGCTTGATATAGCGCGGCGCTTTCCGCGCTACTCGATCGGCGAACGCGCGTCATAAAGGGCGAACTGAGCACGGTCACATTTCCAGGCATGCTGGTTGTGAACGCGCCCGCGACACGACGACCAGGGGTGCGCCGGTACGGCCCAGATGGCGAGCGCTCAGTTCGCTTCAAGCAAATTCCTGATACACCAAGGAGAAATTCGAAGAGGAGAACACCCATGGTTAGTCAACCCGTTACCACCCGCATCGTCCTTGCATCGCGCCCATCCGGAAAGCCGGTGGCTGCGAATTTCCGGCTCGAGCGGGAGACGGTTCGGGATCTCGCCGAGGGCGAGGTTCTTCTCAAGACGCTTTATCTTTCCCTTGACCCCTACATGCGGGGCCGCATGGACGATGCCAAGTCCTATGCCAAGCCGGTCGAAATTGGCGGTGTGATGGAAGGGGGCACGGTTGCGCAGGTCGCGCACAGCCGCAACACGGCGTTCAAGGCGGGGGATATCGTCCTCTCGCATTCCGGCTGGCAGAGCTATGCGATTTCCGATGGTGCGGGCTTGCAGAAGCTCGATCCGGAAACCGCACCGATCACGACAGCACTCGGCATTCTTGGAATGCCGGGCTTTACGGCCTATGCCGGGCTTCGCAATATTGGCAAACCCAAAGCCGGCGAAACACTTGTGGTCGCGGCAGCGAGCGGCGCGGTTGGCTCGGCAGTTGGACAGATGGCAAAGATTTACGGTGCGCGTGTTGTCGGAATCGCAGGCGGGTCCAAGAAATGTGACCACTTACGCCAAGAGCTCGGCTTCGATGTCGCGATAGACCATCATTCGAGCGATTTTCCGGCACAACTCGCAGCCGCCTGTCCGAACGGAATCGATGTCTATTTCGAGAATGTTGGTGGCCACGTCTGGAGCGCGGTGTTTCCATTGCTGAACGACTTCGCGCGGATACCGGTCTGTGGCCTCATCGCGCATTACAACGAAGGATCCTCTGTCTCGAACGGAGGTGATCAGCTTCCTGCGGTGATGCGTGCCATCCTGCGGAAAAGCCTCACCATACGAGGCTTCATACAGCGCGAATTTGCCGACCAGCGTCCCGACTTCTCCCATCAGGCCGGAGCGTGGATCTCGGAAGGGCGGCTCAAGTACAAGGAAGATCTCGTTGACGGCCTTGAAAACGCTCCCGAGGCTTTCCTTGGCCTCCTGGAAGGGAAAAATTTCGGAAAGCTGATCGTGCGCGTCGCGCCCCGAACATAGCCTCGGCGTTCTCTATTTCGCGGCGCAGTTCTTTTTGCTCACGGTCGGAACAGAACAAAAAAGCGAATCCCGAAGAGGCCGACACCGGAGCACATATATTCTATCAAAAATATAGAGACACTTTAATTTGGTCTCGTCTTATTCCGGAGGGTATGATGAAGATCACAAGGCGAGCTTTCACTGCAGTGGTGGCAGGTGCCATCGCGACACCTTTGACCCACGTTCGGCTGGCCGGCGCCGCTGACAAGGCCGTGCGTATCGGCTACCAGAAATATGGAACGCTGGTGCTTCTCAAGGGCAAAGGCACGCTGGAGAAGAAACTGGAACCCATCGGCTACACCGTTGAATGGACCGAGTTTCCGGGCGGTCCTCAATTGCTCGAGGCCCTGAACGCTGGTGCTGTCGATTTCGGATCGACCGGCGAAACGCCGCCGATCTTCGCCCAGGCCGCAAACGCTCCGCTTGTCTATATCGCACACGAGCCGCCCGCCCCGCGCGGAGAAGCCATACTGGTCCCGAAGGACAGCCCCATAAAGTCCGTCGCGGAACTGAAAGGCAAGAAGGTCGCCTTCAACAAGGGCTCGAACGTGCATTACCTGCTCGTCAAGGCGCTCGAAGAAGCCGGCTTGACCTATGAGGACGTCGAATCATCCTTCCTCGCTCCGGCCGACGGCCGCGCAGCCTTCGAAAAGGGCGCGGTTGATGCTTGGGTCATCTGGGATCCCTTCCAGGCCGCGGCGGAAGTCGCGGTCGAAGCGCGAGAACTCAGAAACGGCGAAGGCATCGTCCCCAATCACCAGTTCTATCTCGGCACCAAGTCGCTGGTCGACGGTCACGCCGAGGCGATCGATGTCGTGATCGACGCCATTTCCGAGATCGACGAATGGACCAAGTCCGACACCGCGGCTGCGGCTGCGGAGCTCTCACCATCGGTCGGCATCCCCGAACCTGTCCTCGTCAAGGCGCTCGAGCGCCAGTCCTACGGGGTCAAGAGCCTGGACGACACCGTCGTCGCGCAGCAGCAGAACATCGCCGACACCTTTTTCAAACTGAAGCTCATTCCCAAGGAGGTGACGATTGCCGACGTTGTCCGCAAGGGCAAGGCGTGATGCCCACTTTAAGATCTGAGTTACCGGCCAGCGAGAAGATCTGCGAGACAATTGCTCGATGCGGTGCTGTCGGCAGGATGGCGAGGCTTTCGTCTGTCTCCTCCCAGCGAGACTCATTCCGGGCGCGGGAGAGTGGAAATCTTTCGACGCTGCGCGCGCCAGGGACTGACGCTGCGCGAACTGATCATTCAAACGCAGGAAACCGGCCACTGGTCGGTTGCCGGAACAGCTGACGGATGCGATCGAAGAGCGCGTCAAGTCAGGTGTTCTCGATGTCTTATCGATGCACGGCTTCGGCAATCCCGACCAGGAGGACCTCCAGGTAAACGGTTTGCTTCCTGAGCTCCGGCGCCGTCAACTGATCGACACCGATTATGTCGGAGAGGATTTCCGCTCCAATCTGGAACTGCCGCCGCTTGCGCCGCCGACAGTCATCCGGGCATCGCGAACGGCCTGACGGCAAGCCATTCCCGACCCAGCGCATCGCTCCGAGCGGCGATGCGGCTTTGGCCGGCTGTTGCCGTCCATTCACAGGTTGGAACAATAACTCTCCCACGTCGTCACAGGCTTTGACGACGTGCTGCGCTTTTAGCCACGTCACCAATCCAACCGTTGAGCAATGACGCTGCCGCATGGCTTTGCGAGACGATCTGAGGCACCAGATCGATATCCGGAAGGCTGCCCAGGCCGAGCGGTCCCATTGCGAACAGCCCATGCAACGCGCTCGCCTTGGTCCGCCCGCATTCATCTACGACGATACCGATCTCGAGTTCGTCACGCGTTGCAAGCCCCGCAACGATAAGCGAACGGACAAGCGGACTATCGGTCCCGGACGGCCGGAAGCGGCAGTCTATCGTCAGGTCCGCGGGAAGGACCTCAAGCCCGGTCGGGGCCGAAAACAGCACGCCGTTTGTGGCGATGCAATTCACTTTTCCCTTCCTCACGGCGATCGCGCCGCTGGCGATCGCATGATGCAGGCGCTGATAGTGCTCCGGCGGCAAGCGGTTGCGATGACTGTCGTAAATAGCCTTCACATGGCGTTTGAACCGTGCGCGCTCTTCCGGCGTCAGTCCCACCCAAAGGTCACGCGCACGTGAACGAAAGCCGTTCATAATGCCTTGCCATCCCGAACCTTCCAGATCGGCTCTGTTGGCGGCCTCACGCAGGAAACGGAATGCGCCGCGGAGCGTCCCCGGCATGGGTTGGTCGGTGACAACAGATCCAACGGCGGCAGGAGCATGCGACTGAGGCAGAAAGCCCGATTCCGAGATCAAAGTGACATGGGAAATCTTCGCGTCGGCCAGCAATCCGAGCGCCCTGTCGACCGCGTGGATGCCGCCGCCGATCACGACAGCGTTTTGCGTTCCACTGGCAGGAGCCACGTCCGAACTTTCCCGCATTCCGTAACCAGTCGCGAGAAACACAGCGTCAAAGCGGGTTCGCTGCTCCGCTCCAAGGAAAACCGAATATCCTCCGTCCAGATGCCTATCGATCGCCGTTACGGTATCCGAGCCAAACTGGACGATGACATCAGGCCGATGGGTCAGAGCTTCGGAGAAGCGTTTGTACACATAGGTGCTGAAAATTTCTCCGGGCACAAAGGCGTGTTCGAGACCTGCAGGATCCGAGATCAGGCGATCGCGCCACGTGTCATCGGTTTCGAGCCATCGACGAAAATCATCCGGCAGGCCGGGATCAACAGAAAGGTCGCGAACGCGGCTGGTCAGCACCGTCGACGCGGGCTGACTTATGCCCTCGCCGATATCTATCTTTGCTCGCGGATCGAACATCACCAGATGGAAAGGCCGCTCAACTCTTTTGAACAGAGCGATTGCGGTCATGATCCCCGTGAAGCCTCGGCCGACAATCGCAATCCTTGCGAGATGGTCCGCTTCCTGGGTCTCCGAATTCGAAGAACGTGACGAGAGAAGAGTCATTCATCGGCTCCTTCTGCGTTGGACCGGTCGGCATAAATTCGCCCGATCCGACCAGTCGCATAATTCTCTATCAAAATAATAGACAACCATGTCCCGAACGCAAGCACCATTCGACTTGAAATGATGACTGGGCGGTTTTGGCGGCTGGCGGGCCTTGGCCTCCCTTCCGGCTGCCGGCTTTACGCATTCCGGAGCACGGCTGACGGGCGATACAGCGACTTGGAAATTTTTTCCCGGTTCCGGCGAAAAAAGAGAGGAATTTTAGAGCGGCTACAAAGATCCACGTAATTTTAGACCATCTATCGCCGGCCAGATTAACCTAACGTCTGCATGCTGGATGTCGCGACATCCCGCATGCAGAAGGAAGCTAGCATGACGGTTCCACTGGTCAGCTTGAGCAATCTGTCGACGGAGCCATCCCCCTCGCCTCAGGTCGCCGCGATATGGGAGGCTCTTTGCGCGGAGGCCGTCAATGCTTCGGCCAAGGATGCAGCACTCACGCGCGCCATGAATTCCGCGGTGCTTTATCATGCGAGTTTCGCCCAGGCGCTCGCTCAGCGGGTCGCGATCAAACTGGCCAATCACGACCTCGACCATGACGAGCTGCTGGCGGTGATTGCCCAGGCGTTCGTCGGCAATCGCAATATTGTCGCCGATGCTGCGGCGGACCTCACCGCGATCAAGGAACGCGATCCATCGAACACGGAAATCCTGACGCCATTCCTCTATTTCAAGGGCTTTGTGGCTCTGCAGGGACAACGCGTCGCTCACTGGCTTTGGCATCATGACCGCCTCCATTTGGCGCGCCACATCCAGAGCCGAATTTCTGAAGTTTTCGGCGTCGATATTCATCCCGCCGCAAAGATGGGCAGGAGCATCATGCTCGATCATGGGAGCGGCCTGGTCATCGGCGAAACGGCTGTTGTCGAAGACGATGTATCGATACTCCAGAACGTCACGTTGGGAGGGACGGGCAAGGAGACCGGCGACCGGCACCCCAAGGTACGGCGCGGCGCTCTGATCGGAGCGGGGGCCAAGATTCTCGGCAACATCGAAATTGGTGTCGGCGCCAAGGTGGGTGCAGGCAGCGTGGTCATAAATGCTGTTGCAGCCTACACATCGGTCGCCGGCATTCCGGCGAGGCAGGTGGGCAAGCGCCACTTCAACCTCCCGGGCATCACGATGGACCAGACCTTGTCTGAACCGGAGTATATGATCTGAGGCCTGGGGTAGGCTTGTCTGGGCGAGGTTGGCGTGACGAGTAACCTGAAATCGCGCCGCCCTACATCACCTCCGGCAGGCCGCTCTCACAGCCCGCCGGCGCCTCGCACCTCACATCTCGACGATAACAGCCGTCACCCGCTTTACCACCGGCAGCATCAATAGCAGGACGGGAAAGGCGATCGCCCAGGAGAGCGCCCAAGCGGAGGGCCACATGGCAAGGGCAGGGGCGGTCAGGCCCTGTGCTCTGACGATGCTGATCGCTGAGACGACTGATGTCATCAGCAGCGAGAGAATGAGCGGCATGACGATCGTATTGTAACGTTTGGGGAGTTTGCCTTTGGGCATTTTGATCTCCGTAAGGTGCCGATCAGGCAATTGCGCAGCGCCGATCGGCGGGTTGCGCGTTGATTGACGTAAACGCTTACGGAGCTTCGATCTGAAGCAACGCCGTTTCTATGGCCGAAAATGTGTTGCCGTTCAAGTCCACCCCATCCCCTTCGGATCGCCTTTGCCAATTCCTCAATGAGAGGATGTATGTTCGTTGCTGGAATCTCAGCGATTCGGCTCCAGGACCCTCAGCCAATGACCAGAGCAAGACGCCGCCGCATCATCCGGACTCGACGAACCCTGACCGGGCTCGCCCTGGTCGGCTCGATCTCGTTTCTGGCTGGCATGACCGATGCGACTGGTCTTCTGCTGACCGGCGACTTTGTCTCCTTCATGACGGGGAACACGACGCGGGCCGCACTGGCCTTGAGTGAGGGCAATCTTTATCACGCGGCTGTCCTGATCTCCGCCATCGTCGTTTTCGTGCTCGGCAATGCGGCTGGCGTCGTCATCTCCCATGTCTCCGAGCGCCGGATCTTTGTGGTGCTCGGCTGCGTCGGGCTGGTTCTGGCGCTCGCCTCGATGATGACGGTGCAGAACATGCTGTTCGCGCGGTTCTACATGATCGTCTTTTCCATGGGCATGGTGAACGCTGCCGTCGAGCATATCGAAGGCCTGCCGATCGGGCTGACCTATGTGACCGGCGCCCTGTCGCGCTTCGGCCGGGGCATCGGCCGCTGGATCATCGGCGATCGTCGTGTCGAATGGACGATCCAGATCGTGCCCTGGGGCGGCATGGTGCTCGGCGCGATCGCCGGCGCCGTCCTGACGCGGCTGACCGGTGCGCACGCGCTGTGGCTGGTCTCCCTCTTCGCCATGCTGCTTGCACTTGCCGCCACGCTCATCCCGCGGCCGCTTCAGCGCCGCTTCAATCAGAAGGTTGCACCGAGCGGATCGGCCATCACGCGCGCGAAATAAAACCGTCGCATTCCTGTCACCGTCGAATCGGATAGGAAGGATCGCCGCCAATCCTCAAGGAGTGGGTCTTGTTCCTGATTTCGAAGCTTGTCTGGATTTTTGCTCAGCCGCTGTCGCTGGCATTCTTCCTCGTCTTCCTTGCCCTGCTTGCCGGCCTTCTGCGCTGGCGTATCTTAAGTATCCTCGGCGCAGCCGGTTCAGCCCTCATCCTCTTCGTCACGCTCTACACCACGGCCGGCAACCTGCTGATGCAAGGTCTCGAGCAGCGCTTCGCAAAGCCTGCCGCAGATCCCGATAGCCTGCAATGCATGATCGTGCTCGGCGGCGGCTTCGAAAACGAGGTGAACACGGCGCGCCACGGCATAGAATTCAACGGCGGAGCCGATCGCTTCATCGAAGCCCTGCGGCTCGCGCAGAAATTTCCGCAGTCGCGCATTCTGGTGTCGGGCGGCGACGGCTCCATGTCAGGCATCTATGAAGGTGATGCGGCGGCATCCGAGCGTTTCTTCCCGCTCTTCGGCGTCGGCAGGGATCGCCTGATCGAGGAGAGGCAATCGCGCACGACCTTCGAAAACGCCGTCAACACCAAGGAATTCCTGGCAAGCCAGGGTCTTTCAAATTGCCTGCTGATCACATCGGGTTTCCACATGCCGCGCTCCGTCGGCATCTTCCGCAAGCTCGGCATCGATATCGTGCCCTGGCCGACCGATTATCGCACCGACGGCCAGGTGAGGCTCGGGCTCGATTTCACTCAGCCGAACCTCAATGCGCAGAACATGGCGACGGCGATCCGCGAATGGTACGGGCTGGTAGGATATTATCTCGCCGGCCGCACATCCGAACTTTATCCGCAATAGACCGCCGCGCGTCCGATAGGACGCGCAAAGGACGCTCTATCACTTTGAATTCGCGCATAATCCCGAAAATCTTTCGGGATTATGCGCTGAAATTTACTTTTTCGAGATGGTGACGAATTTCGTGCCGCGGACACGCGCCGTCACGATGCAGGGATCACCTTCGGTGCGGTCGCAGAAACGCGGATGCATCTTCATCGCCAGCACCATGTTGCCGAAGCGCTGGACGAAATCGTAGCCATAGATCTGTGCGGTCGCGATCATGAAATAACCGCCTTCGGCAACCTGCAGGTAGAAATTATAGGTGCAGCCGTCGTCATTGCATTGCGGCCCCTTCTGCCCGTCGCAGGTCAGTTGGCCCTCGTTGACCACGGCGTCGATCAGGCCGTCATTGTTGATGTCCTGCCGGATGATGAAGCCGTCGGCAAATTCAGCCGTCTTGCACTGCTCCTGAAAATGTTTCTTCTCGTAGATCTCAGGATCGGAAATCAGCGATTGCTGACTGAGGGCGACAGCCGGCATGGCAAGCAGCAGGACGATATTCAGAACGGCGAGCACCAGCGTTTTCACGGCTTTCCTCTTTGGATAAAGGCTCCTAATGCATGTCGCCCAAAACTGTGCAGCGGTTTTGGGACAACGACATGCATTATATCAAAGACTTCAGCTTTATGGCCGCGCCGCCTTGCGCCGCCCTTGCCGCCGTGATTGATTCCGCAAAACTTCCGCCGGTTCCGGGGCTCGCATGTCTCTGCTCGTCTATCTCGATTATGCCGGCATTGCGCTGTTTGCAGCAACAGGCGCGCTCGCCGCCTCGCGCAAGCAACTGGACCTGATCGGTTTTTTGTTTTTCGCCATGGTGACGGGAACGGGCGGCGGCACCGTACGCGATATCGTGCTCGGCCGTGTGCCGGTCTTCTGGGTGCTGAACCCCGCCTATATCCTCGTCTGCTGCATCGTCGGCGTCATCGTTTTTTTCACCGCCCATCTGCTGGAATCGCGCTATCGCCTGCTGATCTGGCTGGATGCGATCGGCCTTGCCGCCTATTGCGTGATCGGCGCCGCCAAGGGCCTCGCCGCCACCGGTTCGCCGACCATCGCGATCGTCACCGGCACGCTGACGGCGACCTTCGGCGGCATCCTGCGCGATCTGATGGCAAACGAGCCTTCGGTGTTGTTGAGGCCGGAAATCTACGTGACCGCAGCCCTTATCGGCGCCGGCGTGTTCACGGCCGCGAATGCGCTCGGAATGCAGCTCTATCTGGCGTCTGCCTGCGGCGTCGTGGCGGCCTTTGCCGCTCGCGGTGGAGCCCTGTGGTTCGGCTGGACCTTCCCGACCTACAGGCACAAGCCCGGCCGGCATCCCGACGATGTCATGTGAAGCCTAATGCATGTCGCCCAAAAGTGCGCAGCGGTTTTGGGACAACAATATGCATAAAAATAAAGATTTAAAGGGCGTCGTATTAGCCCGATGCGGTGCGATGCGCTTTAGTCGTCAGCCCTGCTTCGCTCGCAGGCGGATCACCACGTCGACATGGGCGATCTCCATGCCCTCCGGCGGTTCCGGCAGATTGGCGATCGTCAGGTTGCTGACGGGAATGTCGAGCACCTCGTTCTCGCCTTCGACGAAGAAATGGTGATGGTCGGATATATTGGTGTCGAAATAGGTCTTGGCGCTCTCGACGGCGAGAACCCGGATGAGACCGGCTTCGGTGAATTGGTGCAGCGTGTTGTAGACGGTTGCCAAGGAGACTGGCACGCCGGCGGCAACCGCCTCCTCATGCAGTTCCTCGACGGTCAAATGCCGATCGCCCTTGGCAAACAGGAGGTCGCCGAGCGCGACACGCTGGCGGGTGGGGCGCAGGCCTGCACCGCGCAGCCTTACCTCTATTGCGATCGGGAGTGCACCCGTCATCAAAACCAACTCCGGTTATTCTGGCATAAGCAATCATGTTTCTTTAAGGGGTATAACTTTTGCATCGGAGCCTTTCAATAGTTCAATGGGGACAGGAGCCTGATAAACGCGGCAAAAACGGGCTTTTGACGCAAATAGGTCTGGTCCCGGCCCTAGCCTTCCTGTATGCGACCACCAAATAATGGCGCAAGCCTGGTCCGGGGCGATGAATGAAGCTGCCTTGCTCGTGCTTCATTTTCTGAAGAACTTGGACTACACGTTCACATCCATCGGCTTGATGCGGGAGGAAAAGAAACTTTATGACGACCAGACAGTCCAGCTTCTCGTATGAAGAACTCATCGCTTGCGCACATGGCGAGCTGTTCGGGCCCGGCAATGCGCAGCTGCCCCTGCCGCCCATGCTGATGGTTCACCGCATCACGGACATTTCCGAAACGGGCGGCACCTTCGATAAGGGCTACCTCCGGGCCGAATACGACGTACGCCCCGACGACTGGTATTTCCCCTGCCATTTCGAAGGCAATCCGATCATGCCGGGCTGCCTCGGTCTCGACGGAATGTGGCAGCTGACCGGTTTCTTTCTAGGCTGGCTCGGCGAGCAAGGCCGAGGCATGGCGCTTTCGACCGGCGAAGTGAAATTCAAGGGCATGGTCCGGCCACAGACGAAGCTGATCGAATATGGCATCGACTTCAAGCGTGTCATGCGCGGCCGTCTGGTCCTCGGCACGGCCGACGGCTGGCTAAAGGCGGACGGCGAGACCATATATCAGGCGGCCGACCTTCGCGTCGGTCTATCGAAAGACAAGGCGGCCTGAAACCGCATTTCGAGCGGCTGACGAAAACAACAAAGGTTTGATCAGATGAGACGGGTAGTTGTCACGGGCCTGGGTGTCGTGTCCTCGATCGGAAACGACGCGGCCGAAGTCACCGAATCCTTGCGGCAGGCAAAGTCGGGTATCTCCTTTTCGAGCGATTTCGCCGAACATGGGTTCAAGTGCCAGGTCTGGGGCAGTCCGAAGCTCGGTTCGGCGGAACTTGCCGAACTGGTCGACCGCCGCGCCATGCGCTTCCTGTCGCAGGGCGGCGCCTGGAACCATGTCGCCATGAAACAGGCACTTGCCGATTCCGGCCTGGAAGAGAAAGACTACGCTCAGAACGAGCGTACCGGCATCATCATGGGCTCCGGCGGTCCGTCCACCCGCACCCTGATCGAAGCTGCCGAGATCACCATAAAAAATAACAGCCCGAAACGCATCGGCCCCTTCGCCGTGCCGAAGGCGATGTCCTCGACCGCATCGGCCACGCTCGCCACCTGGTTCAAGATCCACGGCGTAAATTATTCGATCTCGTCGGCCTGCTCGACCTCGGCGCATTGCATCGGCAACGCCGCCGAGATGATCCAGTGGGGCAAGCAGGACGTGATGTTCGCCGGCGGCCACGAGGATCTCGACTGGACGATGTCCAACCTCTTCGACGCCATGGGCGCCATGTCCTCCAAATATAACGACACGCCGGACAGCGCCTCGCGCGCCTATGATGTCAACCGCGACGGTTTCGTCATCGCCGGCGGCGCCGGCGTGCTGGTGCTTGAGGAGCTGGAGCGCGCTAAGGCCCGCGGTGCCAAGATCTACGCAGAAATCGTCGGCTACGGCGCAACCTCGGACGGCTACGACATGGTCGCCCCCTCGGGCGAAGGCGCTATCCGCTGCATGCGCCAGGCGCTCGCCACCGTCAAAGGCGACGTCGACTACGTCAACACCCACGGCACATCGACGCCGGTCGGCGACAGCAAGGAAATCGGCGCCATCCGCGAAGTGTTCGGCTCGAAGATCCCGCATATCCAGTCGACCAAGTCGCTGACCGGCCATTCGCTTGGCGCTGCCGGGGTGCAGGAATCGATCTATTCCCTGCTGATGATGCAGCAAGGCTTCATCGGCGAAAGCGCTCATATCACCGAGCTCGATCCCGAATTCGAAGGTGTCCCGATCGTGCGCAAGCGCATCGACGACGCCAAGATCGACATTGCCCTCTCCAATTCCTTCGGCTTCGGTGGCACCAACGCCACGCTCGTCTTCCAGCGTTATAACGGATAATAATATGACGGGATTCATGCAGGGTAAGCGCGGGCTCGTTATGGGCGTCGCCAATAACCACTCGATCGCCTGGGGGATTTCAAAAGCTCTCGCCGCACAGGGTGCGGAACTCGCCTTCACCTATCAGGGCGATGCGCTCGGCAAGCGCGTCAAGCCGCTTGCTGCCGAGGTCAACTCGGATTTCGTGCTGCCCTGCGACGTCGAGGACGTCGCCTCGGTCGATGCCGTGGTCGACGCGATCAAGGAGCGCTGGGGCAAGCTCGATTTCATCGTCCATGCCATCGGTTTTTCCGACAAGAACGAGCTGAAGGGTCTCTACGCCGATACGACGCGGGAGAATTTCAGCCGCACCATGGTCATTTCCTGTTTCTCCTTCACCGAGATCGCCAAGCGCTGCGCTCCGTTGATGGAAGATGGTGGTGCGATGCTGACGCTGACCTATAATGGCTCGACGCGCGTCATCCCGAACTACAACGTCATGGGGGTTGCCAAGGCAGCGCTCGAGGCTTCGGTGCGTTATCTCGCTGCCGACTACGGCCCGCGCGGCATCCGCGTCAATGCCATTTCCGCCGGCCCGATCCGTACGCTTGCCGGCGCCGGCATCTCCGATGCGCGCGCGATCCTCTCCTGGAACCAGCGCAATGCGCCGCTGCGCAAGACCGTGACCATCGATCAGGTCGGCAACTCGGCTCTCTACCTGCTCTCCGACCTTTCCTCCGGCGTCACCGGCGAAATCCACTTCGTCGACGCCGGCTTCAACGTCACCTCCATGCCGACGCTGGAAACGCTGAGCAAAGCGGACGTCGAGTAAACGGCTACCCCATTTGAAACTCAAAGGCCGTGCGCAGATGATGCGCACGGCCTTTTTGTTGTTCGATGATAGGATCAGCGTCGAAGCCGCCTGAGCCCTATTTCTTCGCCCAGAGAACCTTGAACCGGGCGTTGCGGCAGGTTTCGCCGCTTTCCTTGAAATTCGCCGCCAGAACTGGCTCGTATGGCAGGCCGCGATTGGCGACGAGCAGCAGGCGGCCGCCGCCGCGAAGGGCGGATGCGGCCGTCTTGATCATTGCCTGGCCGAGCGCCGGATCGGCCGCGTGTCCCTCATGGAAGGGTGGGTTCATGATGACGAGATCGTATTTGTCTTTGACCGGCTCACCCGCCAGATCGTGCCAGAAGAAGCGTGCAGGCGCGTTCGGGCAGTTCTTAGCCAGATTACCCCTGGCAGCCTCCAAAGCCGCGTGATCGGCCTCGTAGAGGTCGAGACGCGTCAGTCCACGCGACTTCTGCGCCTGCTCGACGGAGAGATAGCCCCATCCGGCGCCGAAATCCGCAACGTCGCCGGTGAAATCCTCAGGCAGGCGCGACGCCAGCAGCTCCGATCCTGCATCGATGCGGTCATGCGAGAACATGCCTGGAGTCGCTTGGAAACGACCATCGACGCGGACCGGCGCCTTTGCCAGCTTGGAGATAATCTCGTCTGCATCCGCCGGCCGGCCGAACCAGAAGGCGACGCCGTGATATTTCGGCATATAGTCGACGGCAATATTGAAACCTTCCATCCGCTTGCGTAGCGGCTGGATGCCGTCTTCCTTGGCGCCGGCAACGACGATCAGGCCGCCGAGCCGGGTGCGGGCGATCGCAGCGGCGAGATTGGCCTCGTTCTCGCCCTTGTGCTTGGTGCAGAGCACCAGAGCCGCATCGTAGTCTTCGCCGTCGATCTCCGGCTTCGCTTCGATCCGCTGGGCCAGCAGCTGCCGATAGAGCGGCCGGAAGCCCTGGACGGCGCTGAGCGAGGCGGCAAAGCCTTCCGGCAGCGCAAAGCCTGCCTCGGCGCCGAGGAAGAGCACGCGCTCGCCCTCGCCGGGCGCCGCGACTGTGCCGCTGGCAAAGGGATGGAACAGGGTCTTCAGCGTCTCGCTGCTCATGGTCTCGTCTCGTCCTAAAGCATGTCGCGCAAAAGTGTTCAGCGGTTTTGCGAGCACGACATGCGCAAAACCAAAGACCTGAAGTGCGGCTAGAGCGCCGCGCGTCTTTTCAGACGCGCTAAGGACGCTCTATCACTTTGAATCTGCGCATAACCCTTTCCGAAAATCGATTCCGACTTTCGGGGTTATGCGCTAGCGATCTGAAAGATCGCGCCGCGCTTTAGGATACAAAAAAGGGCGCGGAAGCATTCCCGCGCCCGGTATTGAATCTCGAAGGCGGCTTATTCGGCCGCTTCTTCCTTCTTCTTCTCGTTCGGGATTTCCTGGCCGGTGGCCTGGTCGACGACCTTCATCGACAGGCGAACCTTGCCGCGTTCGTCGAAGCCGAGCAGCTTGACCCAGACCTTGTCGCCTTCCTTGACGACGTCCTGCGTCTTAGCAACACGCTCGGAAGCGAGCTGCGAGATGTGGACGAGGCCGTCACGGGCACCGAAGAAGTTGACGAAGGCGCCGAAGTCGGCGGTCTTGACGACCGTGCCTTCGTAGACCTGGCCGATCTCAGGCTCGGCGACGATCGAGTGGATCCACTTGCGGGCCGCTTCGATTTCCTTGCCCGAAGACGAGGCGATCTTGACGGTGCCGTCATCCTCGATGTTGATCTTCGCGCCGGTCTTTTCGACGATTTCGCGAATGACCTTGCCGCCGGAGCCGATGACTTCACGGATCTTGTCGACCGGGATGTTCATGACTTCGATGCGCGGAGCGAATTCGCCGAGCTGGCCGCGGCTTTCGGTGATGGCCTTGGACATTTCGCCGAGGATGTGGACACGACCGCCCTGGGCTTGGCCAAGGGCGACCTTCATGATCTCTTCGGTGATACCGGTGATCTTGATGTCCATCTGCAGCGAGGTGATGCCGTCGGCGGTACCGGCGACCTTGAAGTCCATATCGCCGAGGTGGTCTTCGTCACCGAGAATGTCGGACAGGACAGCGAAGCGATCGCCTTCCAGGATCAGACCCATGGCGATACCGGCAACCGGCTTTGCCAGCGGAACGCCGGCGTCCATCAAAGCGAGCGAGGTACCGCAGACGGTCGCCATCGAGGACGAACCATTCGACTCGGTGATCTCGGAGACGACGCGCAGCGTGTAGGGGAATTGCTCAGGCGTCGGCAGCATCGGACGGATCGCGCGCCATGCGAGCTTGCCGTGGCCGATTTCGCGGCGACCCGGGGAGCCCATGCGGCCGGTCTCGCCAACCGAGTAGGGAGGGAAGTTGTAATGGAGCAGGAAGCGCTCCTTGTACATGCCCGTCAGACTGTCGACATACTGCTCGTCTTCGCCGGTGCCGAGCGTGGCAACCACGATCGCCTGGGTTTCGCCGCGGGTGAAGAGTGCCGAACCGTGGGTGCGCGGCAGAAGGCCGACTTCCGAAACGATCGGACGAACGGTTTCGAGGTTGCGGCCGTCGATGCGGCTCTTGGTGTCGAGGATGTTCCAGCGGACGATCTTCGCCTGCAGATGCTTGAAGATCGCGCCGACTTCCTCGGCCGTGTACTTGGCTTCGCCTTCCTCGGGGAGGAAATGCGCCTTCACCTTCGCCTTGACGGCGTCGACGGCGGCGTAGCGATCAGCCTTCTGGGTGATCTTGTAGGCTTCGCGAAGTTCACCTTCGGCAAGGCCGAGCATTTCGGTTTCGAGAGCGGAGTAGTCTGCCGGCTGGAAGTCGCGCGGCTCCTTGGCGGCCACTTCGGCGAGCTTGATGATCGCGTCGAGAACCGGCTGGAAGCCCTTGTGGCCGAACATGACGGCGCCGAGCATGATGTCTTCGTTAAGTTCCTTGGCTTCGGATTCCACCATCAGCACGGCGTCATAGGTGCCGGCGACGACGAGGTCGAGGCTCGATTCGTCCATCTCGTCGAGATGCGGGTTGAGAACGTATTCGCCGTTGATGTAGCCGACGCGCGCACCGCCGACGGGGCCCATGAAGGGAACGCCGGACAGCGTCAGCGCAGCCGAGGTGGCAACCATCGACAGCACGTCGGGATCGTTTTCGAGGTCATGCTGGATAACGGTAACGACAACCTGCGTGTCGTTCTTGTAGCCCTCAGGGAAGAGCGGGCGGATCGGGCGGTCGATCAGGCGGGAAACCAGGGTTTCCTTTTCGCTCGGACGGCCTTCGCGCTTGAAATAGCCGCCGGGGATCTTGCCGGCGGCATAGGTCTTTTCCTGGTAGTTGACGGTGAGCGGAAAGAAGTCCTGGCCGGCCTTCGGCGCCTTGGCCGAAACGACGGTGGCGAGAACGACGGTTTCGCCGTAGGTGGCGAGAACGGCGCCGTCGGCCTGACGGGCGATCTTGCCGGTTTCGAGTTTCAGCGGGCGGCCAGCCCACTCGATTTCCACTGTGTGTGTATCAAACATGTCTTGTCCTTCAATGCGGGAGCACGCGCCATCGCCGATATCAAGGCGCAGCGCACAGTCGACCGCAATCAATGTGACGTATCACGGGCAAGACAACGGGAGGCTTTTCATCCTCGGTTTCCTCAGGCATTCCTGAGAAACCGGGCCAAAGCTCATTGACAAGCCTTGGCCGAAAGCATCCGGCAATCCTGCCCCATGACAGGTCAACGGTTGGTTTGGCAGAACCGGCCCATCCGGGTCTGCCGGTCTTTCCACCGCTAAAAGATAGGGCGCGGCTGGAACATTTCATCGGGAGACGTGTCCCGAAACAGATCCGGCGGGCGCTCGGAAAGCGCCCGCCGGACAATCTTAGCGGCGGATACCCAGGCTGGTGATCAGCTTGGAATAGCGGCCTTCATCCTTCTTCTTGAGATAATCAAGAAGCGAGCGGCGGCTCGAAACCATCGTCAACAGGCCACGGCGGGAATGGTTATCCTTCTTGTGGTCCTTGAAGTGTTCGGTCAGGTTATTGATGCGTTCGGTCAGGATAGCGACCTGGACTTCCGGAGAACCGGTATCGCCTTCAACGGTCGCATATTCCTTGATCAGCGCAGACTTGCGCTCAGCAGTGATCGACATCGGGTTATCCTTTCTAAGAGGAGGAGATAAAGTCGCCAAAAGCCGGGATGTCGTCCAGCTTTGGCCGTGAATGCAAACGGGCGTACCCGATGCTGGCGCTGCCTATAAACCAAATATGGATCGATGGAAAGAGGGGTCGTCCTTGGCGGCTTCAACGGCCCGCCATGGCGCCCCGGACCATCCCGTCATAGGCTGCAGGATCCTGCAGCATGGCGAAATGGCTCACATCTTTCAGGATAACGAGTTTGGCGCCCGGAATCTGTTTTGCCATCATTTCCGTATGGTCGAGCTTTACGGCTTCATCATGATCGCCGATGGCAAGTGTGACTGGCACCGAGATCTTGCCAAGATCGGCGGCCGTCCAGGCCGGCTGGGTTGCCCACATTTCGGAGATCTGCTTGACGAAGGCGTCGTATTCGTTCGGCGTCGGCGAAAGCTTCCGGTACTGCTCGCCGGCGACGTTGATGTAGTCGTTGAAGGTCTTGTTGTCCATGACGTCAGCCTTGACGCCGTCTGTTGTGACGTTGGCTGCCTGGGCAATGACGCGGGTCAATTTTTCCGGGTGTTTCATCGCCATGTCGATGCCGATGATGCCGCCGTCCGACCATCCGACAAGCGTCACCTTGTCGATCTTCAGATAGTCGAGAAGTGCCACATAATCCGATGTCATCAGGTCATAGCCGAAGGGCTGCTGGCTGCGCGTCGAACGTCCATGGCCGCGGCTGTCGGCAACGATGACCCGATGATCCTTGGCAAAATCGGCGACCTGGTGACCCCAGACCTCGGCATTTCCAAGACCGCCATGAATGAACAGGATGGGGTCGCCTTCGCCGTATTCGGCGTAATACATCTTGATGTCGTTCACCTCGGCCATGCCGCTCGTCTTTGCCACCGGCATCGAAGGAAAGGCCGGAAGCTCGGCCCAGCGCTCGGCGGATTGAGCGCCGGTGACGGCGAGAAACATCGAAAAGAACGTCAGGATTCCGATAGCAGTTACGCGCATAATCTTTCCCTCTGTCAGGCCCCCATGGCCCCTCGGGCCGCTATGGCTGCCCGACAGGGAAGATATCGCATCGCGACCGGCTGACAATCGCTGTCTTGTCGGAAAGCCAGATAGGCTCAGGCGAAAACCCGCTTCGGGCGAAACTCGCCCTGGCCGATCTCGCCGATCGCGATCAGCTTGCCGCGGGCCGTCGCATAGGCTTCGCTTTCGGCAACCGGCGCATCGCGGCCACGCACCAGGATCGGGTTGCCCATCTTCAGCCGGTGCGCCTGGTCGTCATTGATGACCAGATGGGGCAGGGAGGATAGCGCTTCGCAGGTGTTGATGAGCAGCGCGTCGAGGGCCGCCAGGCGCTCGTCCATATCCTCGATCGCCTCCAGCGCCACGAGATCAGCGAGCGGCACCATGGCCTCTTCCGCGAAAGGCGCGACGAAGGTGCGCCGCAGCCCGGACACATGGCCGTAGCAGCCGAGCTCGCGCCCGAAATCGCGCGCCAGCGCCCTGACATAGGTACCCTTGCCGCATTCCACTTCGAAATGCGCGCTATCGGCGTCCGGGCAGGCAATCAAGGTCAGCCGGAAGATATCGACCTCACGCGAGGGGATTTCGACGGTTTCGCCTTCGCGCGCCAGATCATAGGCGCGTTCACCTGCGATCTTGATAGCGGAAAACTGCGGCGGCACCTGGCTGATGGTACCGATATATCCAGGCAGGATGTCGCGGATCTGCTGTTCGCTCGGGCGTTTGTCCGAACTCTCCGTCACTTCGCCCTCGAGATCGTCGGTCGCCCGCTCCTCGCCCCAGCTCACCGTGAATTCATAGATCTTGCGGCCGTCCATCACGTAGGGGACGGTCTTCGTCGCGTCGCCAAGCGCGATCGGCAGCATGCCGGAGGCGAGCGGATCGAGCGTGCCGGCATGACCGGCCTTCTCAGCCTTATAGAGCCACTTGATCTTGGAGACGGCTTCCGTCGAGCCGAAATCCACCGGCTTGTCGAGGATCAGCCAGCCGGAAATCGGCCGGCCTTTGGGTTTGCGTGGTTTGGACATGCGTCTCTTCTGTTTATTGTTCGTCATTATCGCCGTCGAGGTCGCGGCTCACCTCGGGCGAACGCAGCAGCTCGTCGATCTTCTTGTAGTTGTCGAAGCTGGTATCGTCGCGGAAGCGTACCTCCGGCATGTATTTCATCTGCCGAAGCTGCGGCCCGAGCCGGCCACGGATGAACCTTGCATGGCGGTTCAACGCCTTGATGACGATGCTGTGGTCTGAAACGCCGAGCGGCGTCACATAGGCGGTAGCGATCTTGAGGTCCGTCGACATGCGCACTTCCGAGATCGAGATCACGGTCGCCTCGATGATTTCGTCACGCACTTCGCCGCGCTGCAGCACCTGGGTGAGAGCGGCGCGAACCTGTTCGCCAATGCGCAGCATGCGCTGCGAAGGCGCGGAAGAAGTTGGTCTGGTCATTGTTATCTCTATTTGCCGATGCGGCTGGGAATCGAACCCGTCAAAGGAGAGCGTCCATGACTCTTTTGGTCCAAAAGGTCAAGTCAGCAGATGCCCGAAAGCCATCCGCCGGCTGGCGGATGGCTTTCGGAAAAGTTCAGGCGCAGCAGCTTAGAGCGTGCGCGTGATATGCTCGACGCGGAAGCACTCGATGACGTCGCCGGCGCGCATGTCCTCGTAGTTTTCGAAGGCCATGCCGCATTCCTGACCCATCGGCACTTCGGACACTTCGTCCTTGAAGCGCTTGAGCGTCTTGAGCTTGCCTTCGTGAACGACGACGTCGTTGCGGATGAGGCGGACGCCCGCACCACGTTCGACCTTGCCTTCGACGACACGGCAGCCTGCGACCTTGCCGACCTTGGTGATGTTGAACACCTCGAGGATCTCGGCATTGCCGATGAAGGTTTCGCGCCGCTCCGGAGACAAGAGGCCCGACATCGCTGCCTTCACATCATCCACGAGGTCGTAGATGATGTTGTAGTAGCGGATTTCGATGCCTTCGCGTTCGGCGAACTGGCGTGCCTGCGTATTTGCACGGACGTTGAAGCCGATGATGGCCGCGTTCGAGGCTTCGGCGAGCGAGATATCCGACTCGGTGATGCCGCCGGCGCCCGAATGGACGATGCGGGCGCGCACTTCGTCGGTGCCAAGCTTCTCCAGCGCACCGGCAATCGCTTCGATCGAGCCCTGCACGTCACCCTTGATGACCAGCGGGAACTCCTTGATGCCGACGCTCTGGCGTTGCATCATCATCTGTTCCAGCGAACCGCGCTGTCCCGACTGGCGGGCAGCCGCCTTGTCGCGGGCCAGACGCTGACGATATTCCGAGATTTCGCGGGCGCGGCTTTCGCTTTCGACGACGGCGAACTTGTCGCCCGCCTGCGGCGTGCCGGAAAGACCGAGAACCTCGACCGGCGTTGCCGGACCGGCTTCCTTCACATGGTCGCCCTTGTCGGTGACGAGAGCGCGCACGCGGCCCCAGACGTCGCCGGCGACGATGATCTGGCCGGGACGCAGCGTGCCCTTCTGCACGAGCACGGTCGCGACCGAACCACGGCCACGATCGAGCTGGGCTTCGATGACAGTGCCTTCCGCCGTCCGGTTCGCATTGGCCTTGAGATCGAGAATTTCCGCTTGCAGCAGGATCGCCTCGAGCAGTTTGTCGAGGTTCTTGCCGGTCTTGGCCGAAACCTCGACGTCAAGCACTTCGCCGCCCATGGATTCCACGAAAACTTCGTGCTGCAGCAGCTGGTTACGGACCTTCTGCGGATCAGCCTCGTGCTTGTCGACCTTGTTGATCGCCACGATGATCGGGACACCGGCCGCCTTGGCGTGGTTGATCGATTCGATCGTCTGCGGCATCACGCTGTCGTCGGCTGCGACGACCAGGATCGCAATGTCGGTCGCCTGCGCACCACGGGCACGCATTGCCGTGAAGGCGGCGTGGCCGGGCGTATCGATGAAGGTGATCTTCTGACCGTTCTGCTCCACCTGATAGGCGCCGATATGCTGGGTGATGCCACCGGCTTCGCCGGAGACTACGTTGGCATGACGGATGGCGTCGAGCAGCGAGGTCTTGCCGTGGTCGACATGGCCCATGATGGTAACGACGGGCGGGCGCGAAACCAGTTCGCCATCGTCGTCGGACACGTTGAAGATGCCGAGTTCGACGTCGGATTCCGACACGCGCCTGACCGTATGGCCGAATTCGCCGGCGATGATTTCGGCAAGGTCGGCGTCGATGACGTCGCCCGGCTTCATCATCTGGCCTTCCTTCATCAGGTACTTGATGACGTCGACGGCGCGTTCGGACATGCGCTGCGACAGCTCCTGAATGGTGATGGTCTCGGGCAGAACCACCTCGCGGGAGATTTTCTCGCGGGTTTCCTGCATCTGACCGCGGCGGAACTTCTCCTGCCGGCGACGCATCGCCGAGAGCGAACGACCGCGGGCATTGTCCTCGCCGTCGACGTTGGCAGTGGTGATCGTCAACTTGCCGCGACGGCGCTCTTCATCCGTCTTCGGACGAGTCGTGACCGGCTTTGCGGGTTCCGGGCGAACGACGCGGCCACGGACTGGGCCGCCACGCGCTGCGCCACGATCGTCTTCTTCCTTTTCGTCGCGGCGGCCGCGAACGGCCCCAGGGACGGCAGCGCCGGCTGCCGGACGGGCAGCAGGTGCTCCAGCCGCATCGGGCCGGCGTGCGGCCGGTGCCGACGATGCGGGCTGCTGCGGCCGTGCCACGTCGGTGCGTGCTTCGGCCGGAGCCGGTTCTGCGGCTGCAGGTTCAGCAACAGCGGGTGCCTCAGCCTGCCGGATAGCCTCTTCAGCGGCCCGGCGGACAGCTTCTTCCGCTTCGGCTGCCTTGCGGATAACCTCTTCGGCGGCACGGAGCTTTTCTTCCTCGGCGCGGCGGATCGCATCCTGCGCGTCACGCGCCTGGGAGTCGGCAAGCGCGCGGCGGCGGGCGTCCATCTCTTCCGGCGACAGATGGTTCAGCACCACCGGGCGCGGACGATCGTTCTGGCGCGGCGGCTGGTGAGACTGCTGCGGCGGACGCTGGTTCGTCTGGTTGTTGTTGCCCTGCTGAACCCGCGGTGCCGGCGTCGGCTGCTGCGGACGCGCCTGCACGGGCGCGGGCGCCGGTTCGGCTGCGCGCACGGGGGCCGCCGGAGCGACGGGCGTGACCGGCTTTTCGTCTTCCGGGCGCATCGGGCGCCGCTTACGGGTCTCGACGACGACCGCCTTGGTGCGACCTCGACCCATATCCTGGCGAACGGTACCCTGGCTCATCCCCGATGGTTTCAGGGTGAGTGTCTTTTTGCCCGCTACGCTGATTGTCTTGTCGTCGTTACTATCGGTCATTCGTTCCCGTTCCTTCGGACAGGGAGCGATGACTAGATCAGACCCTGTCGTTCAATACTGTCGATCAATGAGGATGGGACCGGCCGATGCCGGTGACCGCCTCATTGTTTTAGCCGGCCAGCGCCGCCCGCTGCCCGGGACTGACCGCCAATACGGTACTGTTCGAGCATCTTTGCGCGCTTCACTACACCTTCACCCGCCTGCCCTGCAAGCACTGCGGCATGGATAAAAGCATTCTGGCCCATCAGGCCTTCCATTTCGCTCTCCGAGAAGAGACGGAAGGAAGGTATCTCCTCCTCGGTCTCCATTCCGAGGTGCCAGGCCTTGCGGGCCTGGTCGATTTTCCGGACGCCGTCGTCCGCTGCACCAGTCGCGTGGAACACCGCAAGGGCTGCTCCACTTCTGACCGCGGCATCCACTTTCGAGGAGCCGCTGACGAACTGGCCGGCTTTCCGCGCCATGTTCATCATCTGCATCAATTGCGCCGCGAGCAGCCGATCGACACTCGCGCCGAGATCGTCCGCCGCCTTTACATCCGTCTTCAGCGCGCGGGCGAAGAGCTTCTTCGCCACTGCCCTGTCGACCAGCGACCGGTCGATCTTCACCCAGCATCCGCGTCCCGGAAGCTCGCGCTTCAGATCGGCGACAACTGTTCCATCGGGAGCGGCGACGAAGCGGATCAGCTCTTCCGGCGATCCGCTTTCGCGCGTCACGATGCACATACGTCCGTTCACGTCATAACCTGCAAGATCGTCGTCCTCGAGAGGAGCGTCCGGTTCATGCGCGGTCATCATGCTTCTTGTTCGGCTTCGGTGACCTCTTCTTCGGTCCCCTTATCCAGGTCCTCTTGCGTGATCCAGCCAGCCGAAAGGCGGGCCTGGACGATCATCTGTTCTGCTTCGACGCGTGAGACGTCGAACTTCGAGAACAGGCCCTCGAACTTCTTCGTTTCGCCGTTCTTGCGTTCCGACCAGCCCACGAGATCGTCGGCAGCGCAGCCGGCAAAGTCCTCGATCGACTTGATGCCGTCTTCGCCGAGCGCCACCATCATCTGGGCGGTCATGCCGTTGATTTCACGCAGTTCGTCCTGGACACCGAGCGCCTTGCGCTTCTCGTCCATCTCGGCTTCGAGACGCTCGAGGAATTCGCGGGCGCGCTGCTGGATTTCCTGCGCCGTCTCCTCGTCGAAACCGTCGATCGAGGAGATTTCGTCGAGATCGACATAAGCCAGTTCTTCAACTGCGGCAAAACCTTCCGAAGCCAGAACCTGGCCGACCATCTCGTCGACATCGAGCGAATCCATGAACAGGTTGGTGCGCTCGTTGAATTCCTTCTGGCGGCGTTCCGATTCCTCGGCCTCCGTCATGATGTCGATATCCCAGCCGGTCAGCTGCGAAGCGAGGCGGACGTTCTGGCCGCGGCGGCCGATCGCAAGCGACAGCTGCTCGTCGGGAACGACCACTTCGATACGCTCGGCATCCTCGTCGAGAACGACCTTGGCGACTTCGGCCGGCTGCAGGGCGTTGACGACGAAGGTCGCCGGGTCCTGGCTCCACGGGATGATGTCGATCTTTTCGCCCTGAAGCTCGCCGACCACGGCCTGAACGCGTGAGCCGCGCATACCGACGCAGGCACCGACCGGATCGATCGAACTGTCGTTCGAGATCACCGCGATCTTGGCGCGCGAACCCGGGTCGCGGGCGACCGATTTCACCTGGATGATGCCGTCGTAGATCTCCGGCACTTCCATGGTGAAGAGCTTCACCATGAATTGCGGATGCGTGCGCGACAGGAAGATCTGCGGGCCGCGCTGCTCGCGACGGACATCATAGACATAGGCACGGACGCGATCGCCATAACGGACGTTTTCGCGCGGGATCATTTCGTCGCGGCGGATAATGCCTTCGCCACGGCCGAGATCGACGATAACGTTGCCGTATTCGACGCGCTTGACGGTACCGTTGACGATTTCGCCGACGCGATCCTTGAATTCGTCGAACTGGCGGTCGCGCTCGGCTTCACGCACCTTCTGCACGATCACCTGCTTGGCCGACTGTGCGGCGATGCGGCCGAAATCCATCGGCGGCAGCGGATCGGCGATGAAATCGCCGAGTGCGGCGTCCGGGTTGCGGTCGCGGGCCAGCTCCAGCGGGATCTGCGTCGAATAATCCTCGGCCTTCTCGACGACTTCGAGCAAGCGCTGCAGGCGGATTTCGCCGGTCTTCGGATTGATGTCGGCTCGGATGTTGGACTCGGTGCCGTAACGGGAGCGTGCCGCCTTCTGGATGGCATCGGCCATTGCGGCCAGCACGATCTCGCGGTCGATGACTTTTTCGCGCGCCACTGCATCTGCGATCTGCAGAAGTTCGAGCCGGTTCGCACTGACTGCCATTGTCTTGTTTCTCCGTCTTTACTCCAGGGTTCCCGTCCCTGGAGCGGTCTGTTGATCGGTTATTCTTCGTCGTCCGCTTCGTTCTGGTTGGCGGCCTGGGCTTTCGCCAGCTTGTCGGCGCGCAACGCGTCGCGGATCAGGTCGTCGGTCAGAATGAGCTTCGCATCGCTAAGCGCCGTGAAGGGAATGGTGACCTTCTGCTCTTCCCCATAGGCGATCTGGTCACGCTCGAGCGTGAAACCATCTGTGCCTGCTTCGACGATCTTGCCGCGGAAGCGCTTGCGATTGTCGATCAAGATCGACGTCTCGCATTTCACAAGGTGGCCCTGCCAGCGGACGAAATCAGATTTCCGCACCATCGGACGGTCGATGCCGGGCGAAGACACTTCCAGATGATACTCTTTATCGACCGGATCTTCCACATCGAGGACGGGAGAAATCGCCATCGAGACTTCTTCGCAATCCTGGACCGTCATCGTGCCGTCGTCGCGTTCGGCCATGACCTGCATCGTCGCGCCGTTCTGGTTCATCATGCGGACGCGGATAAGCCGGAATCCCAGGTCGACGAGAACGGGTTCGATGATATCGGCAAGACGCTGGTCGAGCCCGGTTTCGGTAATCAGCCGCGGCTCACGTTCGTTGTCTGCGTTTGTCAGATCCGACAAGCGGTGCGCTCCTCGCAATTTCATGCTTTTTTGGCGATCACGCTAATAAAAAAGAGCGGGTCCTTGCGGCCCACTCTTCATCAAGCGATCAAGAATTTGAGAGGCATATAGTCGGGTTTTTCCGAAATTGCAAGGTCTGCGACCGATTCGGCCAATTCGCTTCCGGCGACGTGATGAGGCCTATGGCCAGCGCCGGTCTTGCGCATATATTGCCGTTGGCGCGCAATAACAAAAGCGGGAGAAATCGTGGCCTACACTTCCTCGACATTGGCGCCTTTGCGGCACGATACCTACCGCACCATCTGGTTCGCGAGCCTTTCCTCGAATTTCGGCGGCCTGATCCAGGCGGTCGGCGCCGCCTGGATGATGACGACGATCACCGCCTCGGAGGACATGGTGGCGCTGGTGCAGACCTCGACGGCGCTGCCGATCATGCTGTTTTCGCTGATATCGGGTGCGCTCGCCGACAATTATGACCGCCGCCGGGTTATGCTGACGGCGCAGTGCATGATGCTCACCGTCTCGGCGTTGCTGACGGCCTCAGCCCTTCTCGGCTGGATCACGCCCTGGCTGCTGCTCTTTTTCACCTTTCTGATCGGCTGCGGCACCGCGCTCAATAATCCCTCCTGGCAGGCCTCGGTCGGCGATATGGTGCCGCGTGCCGATCTGCCGGCCGCGGTCACGCTGAACAGCATGGGTTTCAACATCACCCGCAGCGTCGGCCCGGCGATCGGCGGCGTCATCGTCGCGGCCGCCGGCGCGGCCGCGGCCTTCGCGGTGAATACGCTGAGTTACCTCGCCTTGATCTATGCCCTGCTGCGCTGGCGTCCAGCCGCGCCCGTCTCGACCCTGCCGCGCGAGGCGCTCGGCAGCGCCATCTTTGCCGGCCTGCGTTATGTCTCGATGTCGCCCAATCTCGAAAGGTCCTTGTCAGGGGACTGCTCTTCGGCATCGGCGCCAGCTCGATCCTGGCGCTGCTGCCGGTCGTCGCCCTCGATCTCGTTGCCGGCGGGCCGCTGACCTATGGTTTCATGCTCGGCGCCTTCGGCATCGGCGCGATTGGCGGTGCGGTGCTGAATGCCAGGCTTCGCCAGGTGCTTTCCAGCGAGATGATTATCCGCCTCTCCTTTGCCGGCTTCGCATTGAGCGCGGTCATCGCAGCCGTGAGTCCGAGCGCCGTCCTGACCTCTGCCGGGCTGCTCGTTTCCGGCGCCTGCTGGGTCTCCGCACTTTCGCTCTTCAACACCATCGTCCAGCTTTCGACGCCGCGCTGGGTGGTCGGCCGGGCGCTGTCGCTCTACCAGACCGTCACCTTCGGCGGCATTGCCGGCGGCAGCTGGCTGTGGGGCGTCGCCGCCGATCGTTACGGCGTTGCCGATGCGCTGCTGATGTCATCCGTCGTCATGCTGCTCGGCATCGCCATCGGCCTGCGTTTTTCGATGCCGGCCTTCGCCTCGCTCAATCTCGATCCACTGAATCGCTTCACCGAGCCGGCCCTCAGTCTCGACATTACACCGCGCAGCGGCCCGATCGTCATCCAGGTCGATTACGAGATCGCCGATGAGGACCTTGCCGAGTTCATGGAATTGATGGGGGAACGCCGACGCATCCGCATCCGCGACGGCGCCCGCAACTGGGCGCTGATGCGTGATCTCGAAAATCCCAGCCTTTGGACGGAAACCTACCACACGCCGACCTGGGTCGAATATATTAGACACAACCAGCGGCGCACGCAGGCCGATGCCGAAAATACCGACAGGCTGCGTGCGCTTCACCGCGGCGAAGGTCCGCTGCATGTCCACCGCATGATCGAACGCCAGGCCATTCCGCCCGGCGACGACGTCTTCCACAAGGCGCCGATCGATCTGCATCATTGAGACTAGCTAGCAGAGATCAAAAATGTATAGATTCAGGCTCGCCCGCCAATCCGATCTGGCCGCCATCATCCGGCTTCTGGCCGATGACGATCTTGGCGGCAGCAGGGAGATCGTTTCGGATCCTGTCGACGCGCGTTATCTCTCGGCCTTTGCCGCAATCGAGGCGGACGCCAATCAGCTTCTGGCCGTCGCAAGCGATGCGACCGATCGGGTCGTCGGCTGCCTGCAGCTGAGTTTTGTTCCCGGTCTTTCGAGGACGGGTAGGTGGCGCGGCCAGGTTGAAAGCGTGCGTGTGGCAAGCGATCTTCGCGGTTCTGGCCTCGGCGCGCAATTCATCGAATGGGCGATCGCCCAATGCGCCGAGCGCGGCTGCGGATTGGTGCAGCTGACATCGGACAAGACGCGAGGGGATGCCATCCACTTCTACGAGAGGCTCGGTTTCGTCGCCAGCCATGAAGGTTTGAAACGCAATCTCTGAAGCCGGTTACTTCAGCTTGCCCTTCATCGTCGCCTCCGGAAAGCATGTCGGCTTCATATCGTTCTTTGCCTGCCACTGGCCGATTGAACGCCGGGTCTTGTAGCCCGGCAGACCGTCGGAACCGCCGACATCATAGCCCTGCCGTTCCAGCGCCTTCTGCATGGCGGTGACATCCGAGCGCAGCATCTTGCCGACATCACCCCATCTGCCCTGGAAGGCGCCGTCATTATGGGCGATCCGGTCGGCGAGGTTGCCGATATAGAGCGCGTAGAGATCGGAATTATTGTATTCCTTGATGATGTAGAAATTCGGCGTGACGATGAATTCCGGTCCGTCGCGGCCGGCCGGAACCAGCATCATGCCCTCAGCCTTCATCTCGCCGGAGGGAAAGCCCTTGCCGGAGATGCGGTCGATGCCGAGCGAGGCCCAGTGCGACAGCGGCTTTGCCAGATCGGGTCCTTCCTGCGCGCAGGAAACCGCCTCCGGTATCGACACCTCGAAGCCCCAGTCGCGGCCGCGCTGCCAACCTTTCTTGACCAGGTAATTGGCGATCGAGGCGAGCGTATCGGGCACCGAGGTCCAGATATTGCGGTGGCCGTCGCCATCGAAATCCACGGCATATTTCAGATAGCTGGTCGGCATGAATTGCGGCTGGCCGAGTGCGCCCGCCCACGAACCCTTGAAATTAGCAGGTGTGACGTCACCGCCGTCGAGAATATGGAGTGCGGCCACCAGCTCGGTGCGGAACATCTCCTTGCGCGTCGACATGAAGGCCTTGGTCGCCAGCACCTCGATCGCCGAATTCGGGATCTTCGCCGCACCGAAGCCGGTCTCACGGCCCCAGATGGCCAGCACGATCGAGCCCGGCACGCCATAGGTCTTTTCGATCCGCTTCAGCGTCGAGCCGTATTGGGCGGCAAAGCCGCGACCTGTTGCGGCAAGTTTCTTCAGCTGGTCTTCGTTGAAATAGGGAGCGGGCGAGGAAAATTCGGCCTGCGTCTGCTTCTGCTCCTTCGGCGGCGGGAAACCGGGCGGGGCGAGATCGGGCAGGTTCCAGTTCAACGTGATGCCGGAGAAAGCGGCTTGAAAGACCTTCTCCGAAATGCCGTTCGCCTTCGCCTCCGGCCAGAGGTCACTCTGCACCCATTTCTCGAACTGCGCCTCGACATCGGCTTTCGAAGGGGCCGCGTAACAGGAGAGGGGCAGGAGAGCTGCCGCCAATGTGAGTGCGAATATCCGCAGCCGCCGTGGAACACCCCCCTCTGCCCTGCCGGGTATCTCCCCCACAGGTGGGGAGATCGGCTGGGCGCGGAGGTTTCCGCCGACAATCGACGTTTCTGCGCGGCAAGCTGACAATGAAGCGGGAAACCAAAGCCACTTGTGATCTCCCCCCTTGTGGGGGAGATGCCCGGCAGGGCAGAGGGGGGTGTGGTGCAACATACGCAAGCCTCCCTATATCACCGTCCGCGCCCGAAGTGCCGCCGCAAGGGTGCCCTCGTCGAGATAGTCGAGTTCGCCGCCGACAGGCACGCCATGCGCCAGCCGGGTGATCTTCACATCGAGCCCCTGCAACTGGTCGGTGATGTAGTGCGCTGTCGTCTGTCCCTCGACGGTGGCATTGACCGCGATGATCAGTTCCCGCATGCCGCCTTCGCCGACCCTGTCGATCAGCCCGCGAATATTGAGATCGTCAGGACCGACCCCGTCGAGTGGTGACAGCGTGCCGCCGAGCACGTGATAGGCGGCGTTCATCGCGCCTGCCCGTTCCAGCGCCCAGAGATCCGAGACGTCCTCGACGACGATGATGACGGATTGATCGCGTTGGACGTCGGTGCAGACAATGCAGGGATCGACCGTATCGACATTGCCGCAGCGCGAGCAGATCTTCACCTTGTCATAGGCCTCGCCCATTGCATTCGACAGCGGGCCGAGCAGTTGGTCCTTCTTCTTGATCAGATGCAGTGCCGCCCGGCGCGCCGAGCGCGGCCCGAGGCCCGGCACCTTCGCCAGAAGCTGGATGAGTTTTTCGATTTCGGGGCCGGTGACTCGTTTTGCCATGCGCCGTTCTTAACTGATATGGGACGAAAACGGAATCGCGGAAGGATTGCCCGTCCCATGAAAATCCTGGCCTTGTGCACCGGCAATCCGGAAAGACTGCCGGGCAAGAGCTACAAGACCGGCATCTTCAAACATGCCGTCAACGGCGCGGTGATGATCGACGCCGAAGGTCTTGTCGGCGATGCGATCTGTAACCGCAAACACCATGGCGGCGTCGACCAGGCGGTCTATGTCGAGGGATCGCTAACGCTCGACTGGTGGGCGCAGGAACTGGGCCGACCCTACGAGGCGGGTACTTTCGGCGAGAACATGGTGATATCAGATCTCGACAATCGCGACGTCGCCGTCGGTGACCGCTTCGCCGCTGGCGATCTCATCCTCGAGGTCACTGCATGCCGTATGCCCTGCGCCACCTTCGCCGCCAGGATGGTCGATCCGAAATTCGTCAAGCGTTATACCGCCGCCGCCCGTCCCGGCATCTATTGCCGCGTCATCCGAGGCGGCGTGGTCGAGCCCGGGATGCCGATGGAATACACGTCTTTTTCGGGAGACAAGATTACGATGCCCGAGCTAATGGAGACCTTCGGCCGAAGGCTTCAGGGCGCAGATCGGGCGCGATATCTCGCGGCCCCAATTCACTACAAGCTTCGGGCCATGCTGGAATCCCAAGCCGACGAAGCACACTAGCTCACACACCTTGATATGTGGACCGCCTCAGAACGGCAGCTTGAAGCCGGGCGGGATCGGCAGGCCTGCGGTCAGTGCCTTGGTCTTTTCGGCGGCGAGTGCCTCGGCCTTGTCCTTGGCGTCCTTGTGGGCGGCGACGATCAGGTCCTCGAGGATCTCGACATCGTCTTCCTTGAACAGCGACGGATCGATCTTCAGGCTCTTCAGCTCGCCCTTGCCCGATATGACGACGGCAACGAGACCGCCGCCCGCCTTGCCTTCGGCCGTGAGCTCGGCGATCTCCGCCTGCATCTGCTCCATCTTGGCCTGCATTTCCTTGACTTTGCCCATCATGCCCATGATGTCGCGCATCGTCTCGCTCCTTCTTAAACCTAGAATTCTATATCGTCGCCCGGCAGGATGTCACCTTCCTCGGATTCGGCGGCGGCCGGCGGCGTCGCCTCGCCTTCCTCCTCCGGTTCGGGCGCCCGCACGCGCACGTCGATGATCTTGGCACCCGGAAAATGCGCAAGGATCGCCGCCACGTCAGGGTCCTGGCGCGCGTCGATCACATGCTGTTCCCGCGTCCTGGCCTCCGCTTCGACAAGCGTCGGCTGGCCCTCGTCGCGGCTGAGGCTGACGATCCAGTGGATGCCGGTCCATTCCTTCAGCTTGACGGCAAGCTCGTTGAGCAGCGTCGTCGGCGCACCGGGAGCCAGGCTGACGTCGAGCCGGCCGGCTTCGATCCGGACCGGGCGCAGGAAGGTGCGCACCATCGCCTTCAGCTTCGGATCGCGTTTCTCGGTGGCGAGGTTGACGATATCATTGACCGAATTGACCGGGACGAGCGGCTTCAGGGCTTCCGCGGGCTTTGGCTCGATCCGCCCGACAGACATGGTCTCGGGCTGGCTGCTCGGCACGGCACGCAGCATCGCCACCGGCGCGGAAGGCTGCGGCGGGCTCGGTGCGGTTTCCGCGGCGCGCGCCGCGACACTGTTCTGATAGGAAACCCGTGTCCCGTTGCCGCCGCCATTGCCGGACGGCGGAGCCGCGGGCCGCGGGCCGGCATTGTCGCCGGAAAATTCGGCAAGTCGCCGCGCCGCATCCTCAGGCGCCGGCAGATGGGCGGCATGTGCAAGCCGGATCAGCACCATCTCGGCGGCCCCTGCCGTCCGTGACGAGCCTTCCGTTTCCGGAATGCCCTTGAGCAGCATCTGCCAGATCCGCGACAGCGTCGTCACCGCAACGCCCTTGGCAAATTCAGCCGCTTTGGTGCGCTCGACCTCGCTGAGCGAAGGGTCGTTGGCCGCATCCGGCACATATTTCAGCCGCGTCACCAGATGGGTGAAATCGGCAAGATCGGTCAGCACTACCACCGGATTGGCGCCAGCTTCGTATTGGTTCTGGAACTCGCCGAGTGCGGCGGCCACATCGCCCTTGACGATATGCTGGAAGAGATCGACGATCCGGGCGCGATCGGCAAGGCCGAGCATGCTGCGCACGGCTTCCGCCTGCACGACGCCCGCGCCATGGGCGATCGCCTGGTCGAGCAGCGACAGGCCGTCGCGCGCCGAGCCTTCGGCAGCACGCGCGATCATCGCCAGCGCGTCGGCTTCCGCCTCGATGCCTTCCTTGGCCGCGATCGTCGTGAACAGCCCAACGAGATCCGAGGCGCTTATGCGGCGCAGGTCGAAACGCTGGCAGCGCGACAGCACGGTGATCGGTACCTTGCGGATCTCGGTGGTGGCGAAGATGAACTTCACATGCTCCGGCGGCTCTTCCAGCGTCTTTAACAGGCCGTTGAAGGCCTGCGTCGACAGCATATGCACTTCGTCGATGATATAGACCTTGTAGCGCGCCGAAACCGGCCGGTAGCGCACCTGCTCGATGATCTCGCGGATATCGTCGATACCGGTATGGGAAGCGGCATCCATCTCGATCACGTCGACATGCCGGCCTTCCATGATTGCCTGGCAGTGCTCGCCCGGCGTGCGAAGGTCGATCGTCGGCTTGTCGATTTCTGATGTCTTGTAGTTCAGCGCCCGCGCCAGGATGCGCGCCGTCGTCGTCTTGCCGACGCCGCGCACGCCGGTCAGCATGTAGGCTTGGGCGATGCGACCGGTCTCGAAGGCGTTGGTGAGGGTGCGGACCATCGGCTCCTGGCCGACCATCAGGTCCGTGAAATCCTTGGGGCGGTATTTGCGAGCCAGCACTCGGTATCCGGTGCCCGTCGAGGCGGCATCTTTTGATTGTCGCTCGGTGTCGCTCATCGCCCTGCTTGTCGCCCGGCTATCGGGCACTTCGTGGAGAGAAGGTGGGAGGCTGGCACGATGACCCGTGCCGGGCTCGTTAGGGCTGCTTCCTTCCGGACCTGACCCGGTTGGCGAGTGGCTCGTCCACCACCAACCTCCCGGATGCACATATCGGCAATATCGTCATCAAAAGCAAGCCAACATGCGAAAAAACTGCTAGTCGTTGGAAAACATGAGGAGAATGCCCTTTGAAAGGTTTCGCGCTCGATCCCCGGCTGGAAAACGACAGCGTCAGCATCATGGTCACCGGTCTCTGTGACCTGAGATTGTCGAGGGACGCCCGCTGGCCCTGGCTCATTCTCGTGCCGCGCCGGGCTGACATCACCGAAATCTTCGAGCTGACGCCGCTCGACCAGGTGCTGCTTGCCTTCGAGACGGAGCTGGTCGCCAAGGCGCTGAAGGAGATCACCGGCGCGACAAAAATCAATGTCGGGGCTCTTGGCAATATCGTCCGCCAGCTTCATGTTCATGTCATTGCCCGCTTCGAAGGCGATGCCAATTGGCCGGGTCCCGTCTGGGGCTTCGGGCGCGCGGAACCCTACGAAGACGGAAAGAGAGACGAATTTATAGCGAAGCTGCGGGAAGCCCTTTCATCATGAGTCATTCGCTTTTCGATTCGGATGTGCCGCATCCGGAACCCAGCAATCTCACGGCCTTTGCCGCCAACGACCTCAACCGCGATTCCGAGCATCGCGACGAACAATCCGTCGAAAAGGCGCTGGCCAAGGAAGGCACCCATATCTTTGCCTTCGCGGGGGATAAGCTGGTGCTGAAGCATGACGGCCAGGTGCTCGACCCGCTCTTTGCCCGCTATGAGCTGCAGGGATTGCAGCCGGATTGGGATGCAACGGTGCTTCTCGGCTACCGCAAGACCGGCGAGCCGCGCCTTGCCGTTCCCGTCGGCATCGATGTCGACGACCTCACCAGCCAGTACAAGCCTGCCGACGGCCGCACGCTATTTCGCGAAATGCTGATCGACGAGGTGTTGCTCGGCGAATTCGCCCAGGCCGCGAGCCTCATCCGCTGGAACGGTGACAACCGCTTCTGCGGCCGCTGCGGCTCGGCGACGGAGATCCACATCGGCGGCTATAAGCGCGTCTGTGCCGCCTGCGAGCACATGATCTTCCCCCGCACCGACCCCGTCGTCATCATGCTGACGGTTGACGAGCAGCGCGACCTCTGCCTGCTCGGCCGCAGCCCGCATTTTGCGCCCGGTATGTATTCCTGTCTTGCCGGCTTCCTCGAACCCGGCGAGACCATCGAGAACGCCGTGCGTCGGGAAACGCTGGAGGAATCCGGCATCCGCACCGGCCGCATCCGCTATCATGCCTCGCAGCCCTGGCCGATGCCGCATTCCCTGATGATCGGCTGTTATGCCGAGGCGAAATCGACCGAAATCAGCCGCGACGAGACCGAGCTGGAAGATTGCCGCTGGTTCACCCGCGAGGAAACGATCGAGATGCTGGAACGCCCGAGCGCGACAGGCAAGGCCTCGCCGCCGAAAGGGGCGATCGCCCACCGCCTGATGCGCGACTGGGTGGAGTGGAAGCGCTAGCGCCATGCCGGTCGCCCGCTCGGAACGGCTGCTGACGCTGCTCCAGACGCTCCGGCGTTACCGGCGACCGGTGACCGGAACGGTGCTGGCACAAGAGACCGGGGTGAGCCTGCGCACGCTCTATCGCGATATTGCCAGCCTGCAGGCCCAGGGCGCGATGATCGAAGGCGAAGCCGGCATCGGCTATGTGCTGAAGCCCGGCTTCATGCTGCCGCCGATGATGTTTTCCGAAGAAGAGCTGGAGGCATTGGTGCTCGGCTCGCGCTGGGTGGCCCGCGCCGCCGAGCCGCGCCTTGCCGGTGCCGGCGCCGATGCACTGGCCAAGATTGCCGCCGTGCTGCCGGCCGATATGCGCGAGATGATCGATTCGGCAGCGCTTTTTGTCGGTCCCAAACGCAGGGACGAGGACAAGGCTGACGTTTCGGCCATCCGCAGGGCGATCCGCCTGGAGCGTATCCTCGAACTGCATTATGGCGACGAGCAAGGCCGTATCTCACGCCGCCGCGTCTGGCCTTTCGGGCTCGGCTATTATGAGCATGTGCGCGTCCTCATGGCCTGGTGCGAACTGCGCCAGGATTTTCGCCATTTCCGCACCGACCGCATCATCGACATGGCGTTGCATGAGGGGCGCTATCCGCGCCGCCGCACGGTGCTCCTCAAGGAATGGCGCGAGACGCAGGACGTACCGATCGAGAGCTGAACGCTGCTGCCATAAACTGTCAGCAGGAGGGGTTATTATCAGTACCAATCCAACAGGAAAGGAGTACTGATCATGGTAACGCCTCCAGCCATTCATTTCGCGAACGACCGTTTTACTGCCGAGTCCTTTGCCGATGTCATTTCGGCCGAGACTTTTGCCGATGTCCGCCAGTCAGCGCGCTCCGGCCTGCTGGACTTGTTGATGAACGTTTTCCGATTTCGCAGGGGAGAGCGCACCAGCCTCGACCTTGACGCGACTCCGGACTACCTGAAGCGCGACCTTGGCTTCATGGATGGACGCGACCCGCATTGCGAGGACCGTTACCCGCTCTAAATCATGTCGCGCAAAAGTGCGCCGCGGTTTTGCGACAACGACATGCGTAAAAACAAAGACCTAAAGCGCCAGGAGCGAATCTGAAGATCGCGACGCTTTAGGCCACCCTAGCCTTATCAACATTCCACCCGACGAGAACGGGGGCGTTGCGACCGCTGCGCCCTCTGCACTCTGCTGCCATCCATTGTCAGCAGGTGATCCCTCGCGGCGCCATTCTACAACAACGGGAGAACCGAAATGACCAGCCCCAATCTCATTATTCTTTACGTCAAGGACCCAGGTGAAAGCGCCAGCTTCTACCGGAACCTGCTTAATCGCGAACCGGCCGTGGAGGCGCCGAATTTCGTCGCTTTTCCGCTTGAGGGCGGCTTCACGCTCGGTCTCTGGCGGCGCAGCAAGGTCGAACCGCAGCCCTCCGCCATCGGCAATCGCGGCGAAGTGGCCTTCATGGTCGAGGGAGAAAATGCTGTCGCCAGGCACTACGAAGACTGGCGCCAGCGCGGCCTGCCGATCGCCCAGGAACTGACCGAACTGGATTTCGGCCCGACCTTCGTCGTGCTCGATCCGGATGGGCATCGGCTGCGTGTCTGTGAGCCGGATAAATAATTTAAGGGACACGCGAGGCCTGTCGAGAGCATGATGCCGAAAAGTGTGAGCGGTTTTCGGACAACATCATGCTCCAACTATTAATTTAGACAGGATGATTTTAGGCCGACCCGGCCTGAAATCATCCTGTCTAAAGCAGGCCTCGCATCGCATGCCCCTTGTAGACGCCGAGGATGCGCACTTTCTCGGAAAAGAACCGCAGTTCCTCCAATGCCCGGCGCACGTTCGGATCGTTCGGATGGCCTTCGATATCGGCGTAAAACTGCGTCGCCACGAATTTTCCGCCGAGCTGGTAGCTTTCGAGCTTCGTCATGTTGATGTTGTTGGTGGCAAAACCTCCGAGCGCCTTGTAGAGCGCGGCCGGAATGTTGCGGACGTTGAAGACGAAGGTGGTGACGACCTTTTCTTCCGCCGAATTCCGTTGCGCCCATTCCTCGTCGCGGGACAGAACGACGAAACGGGTCACATTGTTTTCCGTATCCTCGACATTTTCGGCGATGATCTCGAGCCCGTAGAGATCGGCGGCAAGGCGGGGCGCCAAGGCGGCCATCGAGCGGTCGCCGGTTTCCTGCACGAGCTTTGCCGCCCCTGCGGTATCGCCGGCGATCACCGGTTTCCAGCCATTGGCGCGAACAATCTTGCGGCACTGGCCGAGCGCGTGGATATGGCTGTGGACCGTGCGGATCTCGTCCTTGGTAACACCGGGCAGTACCATCAGCTGGAAGCGAATCGGCATGAAATATTCGCCGATGATGTGCAGCCGCGACTCCGGCAGCAGATGGTGGATATCGGCGACGCGCCCGGCGATCGTGTTCTCGATCGGGATCATCCCGATATCGGCATCGCCGTTGTCGACCGCCGTGAACGCATCCTCGAAGGTCTGGCAGGGCAGCGGCTCCATGGTCGGAAACATGTCGCGGCTGGCCATGTCGGAATTGGCGCCGAATTCGCCCTGGAAGGCGATCCTGTTGGTCTTGATGTTCATGATGGTTCCGTCAGTTCGACTTTGCGGAGAGGATGCGCCGCGCTTTTTCGAGGTCGGCGGGAGTATCGACACCGAGCGGAACCGTGTCAACGATCTCGGCGTCGATGCGCATGCCGGCTTCCAGCGCCCGCAGCTGCTCCAGCGATTCGCGCTTTTCGAGTGTCGAGGGACCGAGCGAGACGAACCGTTCCAGTGCCGTACGCCGATAGGCATAAAGGCCGATATGATGGTAGAGCGGCCCCTGGCCGTAAGGCGCGGTTGCGCGCGTGAAGTAGAGCGCGTGCAGCCGGTTGCCGGAAATCGGCGAGCCGACAATCTTGACGATGTGCGGCGCGGTCTTGTCCTCGTCGTTGTCGATTTCGGTTGTCAGCGTTCCGATATCGACCGCCTCGTTCTCGAGCGGGCGCAAAGCCGCGCGCACTGTTTCCGGATCGATCGTCGGCAGATCGCCCTGGACGTTGACGATGATTTTCGCCTTGCCCTCCGGATCGACTTTCGTCAGCGCCTCAAAGATCCGATCGGAACCCGACTGGTGATCCGTGCTGGTCATGACGACTTCGAAGCCGGCGGCGGCCACCGCATCGAACACTCGGGCGTCGTCGACGGCGACGACGACACGGCCGATGGCTGCCTCCCTGGCGCGCAGCGCCACCTGAACGATCATCGGCAGACCGCAAATATCGGCCAACGGCTTGCCCGGAAGCCGGGTGGAGGCCATGCGCGCCGGGATCAATACGAGCACACCGTCTAAATTTGAATCACTCATTGTTCGGGCCTTCTATTCCGGGCTGAAAAGTGTCAAAAAGTCTCACGCACAAGACCATTTAGACAGTTGCAACGATCAACCAAAAGACATAGGTTCCGCGCGATTTCAAGATGGTCCGGTTTATGGTCTGCCGGCTGCAAGGGGAGCATTGCAGATGAATTCATACGTCAATACGGCCGTCGGGGCGCTGCTCGGAACGATTTTCGTTCTGATGTCGGTCTCCATCGCGTCCGAAGGGATCTTCCATTCCGAAGCACCGGAAAAGGAAGGTTTCGCGATCGTTGCCGAAGAGGCGCCCGCCGCTGGCGGCGAGGCTGCGCCTGCCGTTGCCGTTCCGATCGCGCAATTGCTCGCTTCTGCAGATGCCAAGGCCGGTGAAACGGTCTTCAAGAAGTGTCAGGCCTGTCATGACGGCACCAAAGGGGGACCGAACAAGGTCGGTCCCAACCTCTTTGGTGTCGTAGATCGCCCGATCGCCTCGCATGCAGGCTTCGCCTATTCCGCTCCCATGAAGGATTTCTCCAAGGGCAGCAGCGAGAAGTGGACCTTCGAATATCTCAACAAGTTCCTGCTGGCACCGAAGAAGGACGTCCCGGGCACCGCCATGGGCTTTGCCGGTTTGGCGAAGGATCAGGACCGCGCCAACGTCATTCTCTACCTGCACACGCTCGCCGATTCGCCGGTGCCGCTGCCGGATCCGAACGCCGCGACCCAGTGACGCGGCAGACAATCGGATGACATCGAAGCCCGGCCCGCAAGCCGGGCTTTTTGCTGTGCAGAGAACCAATTAAAACATGTCGCGCAAAACTGTGCAGCCGTTTTTAGACTACGACGCGCTTCAGGCGCCGAGGAAATAGGCCCAGAGCGAGACCGTGATGGCGCCGAGCGCCGTCGTCACGGTGATCGTCGAGGCGGCGAGGCTGTGACCGACGCCGAAGCGATTGGCGATCAGCCAGGCGTTGACGCCTGTCGGGACGGAGGAGGTCAGCACGATCGCTGCCGTCCATTCGGGGCTGAGACCGAGGAGACGGCTCGCCGCCCACACGCAGCCAGGCAGCAGCAGCAGCTTCAGGCTTGAGGTGACGCTGGCGATGCCGAGATTGCCGGAGACACCGTATCTCTCCAGCGCCATGCCGAGCGATATCAGCGCCGCCGGGCCGGCAATGCCGGCGATCTGCCCGACGACCGTTGCCAGCGTCGTCGGCATGGTGAGACCGGAAAGGTGCATGGCCATGCCGGCCGCAAGGCCGATCACCAGCGGGTTGCGCACGAGATTGACCGCGATCTGGCGGAGCACGAGCATCATGCTGCGATCGCTTTTGCCGGCGATCTTGCGCTCCGCATGCTCCATCAACACCGTGCCGGCGACCATCATCACGGGCAGATGCACGGCAAGCAGGATCGACAGCGCCACCAGCCCTTCGTCGCCGACGGTCCGCTCGACGAGCGGCAGGCCGATGAAGATATTGTTGGCGAAGGCCGAGGAGACGCCGGCCAGCACGCCGATACGTTCGTCGCGGCCGAAGAGCCGTGTCGCGGCGATATGGCCGGCTGTCCAGGTGATGGCGACGCCGGAAAAGTAGACGACCCAGAGACGAAAAGGCGAGGCGCCATGAAAATCCGCCTCGGCGATGGTGCGGAAAAGTAGAAGCGGCACGGCGATCTTGAAGACGAATTCGCTGAGCGCTTCGCCGACATTCGACGCCATCAACCCGCTGCGGACGATCACCCAGCCGATGAGAATCAGGATGAAGATGGGAAGGACGTCGAGAATGATGGCTGACATAGGGGAGGCTGCTCTGCGCGGGGGAATATTCGACGTCTACAGCGCCGCGCGTCTTTTCAGGCGCGCAAAGGACGCTGTAGCACTTTGAATTGCTGCATAATTCCTTAAATCGATTCCGATTTAAGGAATTATGCAGTAGCAGCAAACTGCTTGGATTGAAAAGGCAACCGCCGTCCAATCAGGCGCATCGGCAAAACAAAAAAAGCGGGCATAGCCCGCTTTTCCGCTCCGGCCTTGCCGGATACCCGGATCACGAAGCTGCCAGTTCATCCGTGGTCAGCAACGCGCCGGTAAGATCGAAGGGATCATCCCTCGTGCGCCCGGCTGCAACTGAAAGCTGCTCATGCCGGTCTTCTTGCGAGCATTTCTAGATTTCGAAAGTGACAGGGACATGACGAATAGGCGGCACTTTTGCGAAGAAATAGAGAGGCCATCCACCATTTATCCTTCCAAACCGCGGAAATTTCGCTAAGACCAAACCCCGGCTATCACAAACTCCGGGACCCCCCATTTCATGACAAGATTCGATGTTCTGACAGTCGGCAACGCAATCGTGGATATCATTGCCCGTTGCGACGACCAGTTCCTCATTGACAACCAGATCACCAAGGCGGCGATGAACCTCATCGATGCCGAACGCGCCGAACTCTTGTATTCGCGCATGGGACCGGCGCTCGAAGCTTCCGGCGGCAGCGCCGGCAACACGGCGGCGGGCGTTGCCAGCCTCGGCGGCAAGGCTGCCTATTTCGGCAATGTCGCCCAAGACCAGCTCGGCGACATCTTCGCGCACGACATCCGCGCCCAGGGCGTCCACTACCAGACCCGGCCGAAGGGCACCTTCCCGCCGACGGCGCGTTCGATGATCTTCGTCACCGAGGACGGCGAGCGTTCGATGAACACCTATCTCGGCGCTTGCGTCGAGCTCGGCCCGGAGGATGTCGAGACCGACGTCGTGGCCGACGCCAAGGTTACCTATTTCGAAGGATATCTCTGGGATCCGCCACGCGCCAAGGAAGCGATCCTCGATTGTGCCCGCATCGCCCATGAAAACGGCCGCGAAGTGTCGATGACGCTGTCGGACAGCTTTTGCGTCGGCCGCTATCGCGACGAATTCCTCGATCTGATGCGCTCAGGCAAGGTCGATATCGTCTTCGCCAATCGCCAGGAGGCGCTGTCACTCTACGAGACCGACGATTTCGAAGAGGCGCTGAACAGGATCGCGGCCGATTGCAAGATCGCCGCCGTCACGATGAGCGAGGACGGTGCCGTCATCCTCCAGGGCAAAGAGCGTTATTACGTCGACGCCATCAGGATCAGGGAAGTGGTCGATACGACAGGCGCCGGCGATCTGTTCGCCTCCGGCTTCCTCTATGGCTATACGCAGGGCCGTTCGCTTGAGGATTGCGGCAAGCTCGGTTGCCTGGCTGCCGGCATCGTCATCCAGCAGATCGGCCCGCGTCCGATGAGCTCGCTTTCCGAGGCCGCCAAACAGGCAGGGCTTATTTGAAGGCTTCGCCGGGATAGGCGCCCCAGATCTCCGACTGCGCCACCCAGCCAGAGGCGCCGTCGGATTCGGCGCGGCACCAGTCGCCGTTGCATTCGCCGATCGTCAGCATCACGCCGGGTTCGAGCTTCGCGACGATCGAGGCGGAGGGCTGCGCCTCGCGGCGCAGATTGACATAGATGCCCTTGCCCTTGGTCTTCATCCACGGGGCGGCGATCGCCGCGCGCTGGCCTGACAGCAGCGACTGGTTGACCCAGCCTTCGGTGCCGTCGGCATCGCGGATACGGCGCCAATTGTCGTATTCCTGGATAATCTCCACCGGCAGGCCAGATTTCAGGTACATCCACGACACGGCGTAATCCGTTCCCGGACCGATGCGCAGGTTGACGCGCTTGGATTTCAGCGTGACGAAACGCGGCAATGGCAGCCCGCTTGGCCCCTTGGCCGCCTGCGCATGGGCGAACTCGACGCTTCCCATGGATGCAGCCAGAACGATGGCAAGGGCGAGGCAGGACGTCAGGACTTTGCTGCGCATGGAAGTTTCCGTTTGCTCGAATTCGCGGGCAGGCCCGGCCTGTTCGCGGTCCGGGCTCTGACATTCCCCGGCTGCACCACGAGTTTTGTTTGTCTTCGCGTGCGGGTCTGGTAGAAAATGCCCGGATGGGAAAATTATCACCCCTCTTGGTTAAAGACCTCTGAACAAGGCACCACAGGCAGCCATGACAGCGAAGAAAAAACCCAAGGTCTACATCACCCGCAAGCTGCCGGATGCCGTCGAAACCCGGATGCGCGAACTCTTCGACGCCGAGCTGAACATCGACGACGCGCCGCGCTCCGTTGCCGAGCTGATCGCCGCGGTCAAGACCGCCGACGTGCTGGTGCCGACCGTCACCGATCGCATCGACGCGGCGCTGATCGAAGAGGCGGGACCGCAGATGAAGCTGATTGCGAGCTTCTCCAACGGCACCGATCACATCGACGTCGAGGCGGCGGCGCGCAAGGGCATCACCGTCACCAACACGCCGAACGTCCTGACAGAGGACACCGCCGATATGACCATGGCGCTGATTCTCGCTGTTCCGAGAAGGCTCGGCGAAGGTGCGCGCGTGCTGACCGACAAGCCGGGCGAGTGGGCAGGCTGGTCTCCCACCTGGATGCTCGGCCGGCGCATTCACGGCAAGCGCATCGGCATCGTCGGTATGGGCCGCATCGGCACGGCAGTGGCCCGCCGTGCCAAGGCTTTCGGCCTGTCGATCCACTATCACAACCGCAAGCGCGTCAATCCGGCCGTCGAGGACGAACTGGAGGCGACCTATTGGGAAAGCCTCGACCAGATGCTCGCCCGCGTCGACATCGTTTCGATCAATTGTCCGTCGACGCCGGCGACCTTCCACCTGATCTCGGCCCGCCGTCTGGCGCTGCTGCAGCCGACAGCCTATCTCGTCAACACTGCGCGCGGCGACGTGGTCGATGAAGCTGCACTGATCAAGTGCCTGAGGGAGGGCCGGATCGCCGGCGCCGGCCTCGACGTCTTCGAAAACGAGCCCGCCGTCAACCCGAGGCTCATCAAGCTCGCCAATGAGGGCAAGGTCGTGCTGCTGCCGCATATGAGTTCGGCGACGATCGAAGGCCGCATCGACATGGGCGACAAGGTCATCATCAATATCCGCACCTTCATCGACGGTCACAGGCCGCCGAATCGGGTACTGCCGGGTCGTTGAAGAATGCTGTAAGTCAGGCGACGCAGATTGGAGGCGCAAGAACCTTGCGCATTTCGACGAACGTCGTCCTGGCAAAACCGGGATGCGCCTTTTCGGCGGTTCTGGAAAATCCCCAGGCGGCAAAGACGGCGTGATTGTCGGTGAGTTCGATGCGCGTTTCCAGCCGCAAGGCGGGAAGGCCGAGCGCCGCAGCCGTCTCCTCGGCAATCGTCAGCAGCCGCTTGCCGAGGCCCTTGCCCTGTACCTCAGGCAGGACGGCGAGCTTGCCGACATAGAGACAATCGGCCTCCGGCCGCAGGAAGAGGCAGCCGATCAGTTTTTCGCCGTCGATGGCGACATGGCCGATCTCGGTCCTGGCCTTTTCGGCCAGTGATTCCGTCGTCAGCTTGAGCGCCGAAGATGGCGGGTCGATCCTGCCGTTCATCGAGGCGAAGGAGGCGAGGATGAGTGTCAGCAATTCGTCCCAGCGCGTGAAGGTCTGATTAAGAGAAATAATCGTCATCCGGCCTGTCTCTGTGTCGTACGGCGTCGTTTGTAGCGGATGGTGTCGAACCGGGCCGAGAGCGCGTCGTAGAGCAGCAACCGTCCGACCAGCGGTTCACCGGTGCCCGTGACGAGCTTGATTGCCTCCATTGCCATCATCGTGCCGATGACGCCGGTCAGCGCGCCGATGATCCCGGCCTCGGCGCAGGCGGGAATCAACCCGGCCGGCGGCGCTTCCGGAAACAGGTCACGATATCTGGGGTTGGGCGTTCCGTCCTCAGCCGTCTCATAGGGCTTGAGAACAGTCAGCGAACCGTCGAAGCGCCCGACGGCGCCGGTGACGAGCGGGATGCGCCCTTCATCCGCGGCATCCGCGGCGGCATAACGGGTGTCGAAATTGTCGGAGCCGTCGATCAGCAGATCGAAACCGGAGAGCTGACGGCGGCCCGCCTCCGGGGAGAAGCGTTCCTCGAAGCGGATCAACCGGACATGCGGATTGAGCCTGGCGATGGCGAAGGCGGCACTCTCCGTCTTCAATTCGCCGATCGTGCCGGAATCATGGATCACCTGGCGCTGCAGGTTCGACAGCGACACCCGGTCGTCGTCGACGATACCGAGCGTGCCGACGCCGGCTGCGGCCAGATATTGCAGGACCGGCGCACCGAGACCGCCGGCGCCGATCACCAGCACCCGGGCGGCTTTCAGTTTCTGCTGGCCGGCGCCGCCGATCTCGGGCAGCAGGATATGGCGGTGATAGCGCGCGATTTCTTCCGGGCTGAGCGGTTCCATGGCGCCGATGTTATCATGACGCCCGACGCCGGGAAAAGCTGCCTCCGTCATTCGAACACTCTTCCGTCGGAAACCGTGAAAAACTGCGCCCTGTCGCCGAGTGCCGCAAACATCGCGCGATCCGTTCCGGTCATGAAGGACTGGCCGCCGAGCCCGTCGATAAGGTCGAATAGCGCGGCGCGGCGGCCCTCATCGAGATGCGCCGCGATCTCGTCGAGCAGCAGAATCGGCGCATGGCCGGTGAGGTTGCCGACGAGCCGCGCATGCGCAAGCACCAGGCCGACTAGCAGCGCTTTCTGCTCGCCGGTGGAGCAACGCTCCGCCTCCATCGCCTTTTCGCGGTGATGCACGATGAGATCGGCCCGATGCGGCCCCTCGAGCGTGCGCCCTGCGCCGGCATCGCGGTAGCGGCTCTCCGCCAGCATCGCCGCGTAGTCATCTTCGAGGTCGACCGAGGGGCGCGAGAACTGACCGTCCATGAAGCCCGAGAGCTGCAGCGCTGCCGAAGGGAAGGGCGAGCTTTCCCGTGTTTCCTCGATCAGCCGGGTCAGCAGGCCGAGCATCTCCTGCCGGGCGAGCGCCATGGCGATGCCGAGGCTTGCCATCTGCTCCTCGATGCCAGCAAGCCAGGAGGGATCAAAGCGCCCTTCGTCCAGCAATTTGTTGCGGCTGCGCATGGCGCGCTCGAAATCGCTGGCGCGGCGGCCATGGGCGGGATCGAGCGACAGCACCAGCCGGTCGAGAAAGCGGCGTCGGTCGGAAGAGGCGCCGGTAAAGAGGCCGTCCATTGCCGGTGTCAGCCAGAGAAGGCGCAGATGGTCGGTGAGTTCGTCGGCAGTCTTTGCCGTCGTGCCATTGATGCGCAGCCTGCGGGCGGTGGTCTCCTCGCTCGTTTCGATGCCGGTGCCGATCTCGACGTCGCCTTCCATGCCGTCGAGTGCGGCGAAGATCGAAAAACCGCCGGCGGCGCCGACACGGGTAATGTCGCCATAGGCCGCGCGGCGCAGACCGCGGCCAGGCGAAAGCAGAGAAACTGCCTCCATGAGATTGGTCTTGCCGGCGCCGTTGTCTCCCGTCAGTACGGCATGCCGACCATCAAGGGTAAGGGCCGCCGCCGCATAGTTGCGGAAGTCTGTCAGCTTCAGACGGGAAAGAGAAACCTTGTGCGGCATCGAATGTCCGGAATCGTAAAGCGTGACAGCTAAGCCGAAGCGGCGCTGATGGCAAGGCTGGCAGCTCTTTGGCCGTGGATCGCGCACCATCGGCGCTGCGGGAAATTAAGTCTTTGATGGTATGTAGGGACGCAGCGGCTGGCGCCACACAGGACATATATTCCAGATGATCCCGTGACCAAAGCCCTTGTGTCCGACATCCCCCCGATGGAACGACAGCCATGGCACTTTCGAAATTCGGTTAAAAATACAACCACCGGAGATGGTTTGACATCGCCAAACCGATCCCGTCGACAGTCATTGGCAATGTCTTCCAGCGCCGGATATTCAAGGTTTGCCGCCATCCCTTAAGGCTATTGACGTTACGTAATGCCCAAAAAAAGTCGGTTGAATTTTGCAACTGCAGGGTTGAGTTATCTGGCGCAGACGATATGGTAAACGAACCGTTTATGTATAAGAGAGTGATGAAGTGCCAGATCCGGTTGATATTATCGTCGGTCGCAACGTCAGACAGTTTCGCGCCCTTCGCCGTGTTTCCCAGCTCGAGCTTGGCGAAGCACTCGGACTGACTTTCCAGCAGATCCAGAAATACGAAAAGGGGGCGAACCGCGTTTCCGCCAGCAAGCTGCATCAGATCGCGGTTTTTCTCGACGTCGAGATCTCTGCTCTCTTCGAGGGTGCCGGCATGTCGCCATTCGGCAGCCGCGTCGAACTCAGCCCCGACGCCTATGCGCTCGCGCTGAGCTACGACAAGCTGAACTCACCGGCAGGCAAGGAAGCGGTCAAGACGATCGTCACCCTCATGACGGGCGAAGCGGCCGAAACCGCCGCCTGATTCCACTGGGCAATCAGGATTCCCACGGAAAAGCACGACCTATTCAAGATCTGGATGATTTCCGGACACGTGCAGGTGTGCATGTGGTCTTGGAGGGATGACGTGCATCAGGACAAAGACCGGTAGCAGACCGCCTGATTGAGGTTCGATGCCGCGCGCTTCAGTGAATCTCGCATTCGTGCAGCGCCATCAGCAGATCGTCCTGCGTCTGGTGGCCGGCATGATAGAGGTCGATCGCGATGCTGGCGATGGAAAGGCCTTGCTGGCTGCGAAGCTTGATGTTGCGCTCGGCGCACCATGTGTAGATGGCGCCGGCGAGAACGTCGACGTCTTCGGACTGAGATGAATAGGCTGGCGCCATGGTCGATACCCTTGGTTTGTTTGTTCCCGCTAGCGCTAAGGACGCTCTATCACTTTGATTTGGTGCATGACCCCGAAATCGATTCCGATTCTCGGGGTCATGCACTGACGGCAGAGACTGAATTCATTTGGAAAACTTGCAAGCGGCATCATCTGGCTGCGTTAACGCAAGTCGTCGTCCCGCCCGCCGCCGTATCGATCCGGGACAGATTCGCCGGCATGGACGGCGAATGTCGCAAATCAGGATTCTTAAAACAAAAAAGCCGGAAACGTTTCCGTCCCGGCTTTTCTTAATGGGCATGTCGGTCGCGGCTCAGCCTTCGAAGAATTCTTTCATGCGGGCAAAGAAGCCCGTCGATTCGGGATTATTCTCCTTGGAGGAAAGCTGCTCGAATTCCTGAAGCAGTTCGCGTTGGCGCTTGGTGAGCTTTTGCGGCGTCTCGATCTGGATCTGTATGTAGAGGTCGCCCGTCTGCACCGAACGCAGCACCGGCATGCCCTTGCTCTTGAGTCGAAACTGTTTGCCGACCTGCGTGCCCTCGGGCACCGTCACGCGCGACTTGGTGCCGTCGAGCGTCGCCACGTCGAAGGTGCCGCCGAGCGCCGCCGTCGTCATCGAGATCGGAACGGCGCAATAGAGATCGGCTCCGTCGCGCTGATAGAATTCATGCGGTTTGACGGACAGGAAGATATAGAGATCGCCCGCCGGTCCGCCCCGGGCGCCGGCCTCGCCTTCGCCCTGCAGGCGGATGCGGGTGCCGTCCTCGATGCCGGCGGGAATATTGACCGAGAGCGAACGCTCTTCCGTCACCCGGCCCTGGCCGTGGCACTTTGGGCAGGGATCGGGAATGATCTGGCCGCGGCCGTGGCAGGTCGGGCAGGTCCGCTCGATCGAGAAGAAGCCCTGTGCCGCGCGCACGCGTCCCGTTCCCTGGCAGGTGCCGCAGTTCTTCGGCTGCGTGCCGGGCTTGGCGCCTGAACCGGAACAGACGTCGCAGGTGATCGATGTCGGAACGCGGATCTGCGCCGTCTTGCCGGAGAAAGATTCTTCCAGCGTTATTTCCATGTTGTAGCGAAGATCGGCGCCACGCTCGCGGCCGCCCGACGAGCGCTGGCGCGCGCGCCCACCACCCATCATCTCGCCGAAGATATCCTCGAAAATGTCGGAGAAACCGCCGCCGGCAAATCCGCCGCCACCGCCGCCCATTCCGCCATGCTCGAAGGCCGCATGGCCATAGCGATCATAGGCCGCCCGCTTCTGCGGGTCCTTGAGCATCTCGTAGGCTTCGTTGATTTCCTTGAACTTCCGCTCGGCGTCCTTGTCATCCGGGTTCTTGTCCGGATGGAATTTCATCGCCAATTTGCGAAAGGCGCTTTTCAGCTCTTTCTCGTCCGCCGTCTTGGCTACACCCAGAGTTTCGTAAAAGTCCGCTTTTGCCATTAAGGATTAAACCCCGGAAATGGATTTTCCGGCTGCCATGGTGAGCAGCCGGATCAGGTGTTGAAGCATAACCACGCCGTCGCGGATTACGCGGACTTCTTGCGGTCGTCGTCCTTGATTTCCTCGTAGTCGGCATCGACGACATTGTCGCCGCCTTCCGCGGAGGCATCGCCAGCAGCGCCGCCTTCGGCCTGTTGTGCTTCATAGATCGCCTGGCCGAGCTTCATCGACACTTCCATCAGCGTCTGGGTCTTGGCCTTGATGTCGTCGGCATCGGGCTCCGATGCTTCCGACGCCGTCTTCAGCGCGGCGATCGCATCCGAGATCGCGGTGCGGTCGGCCTCGGAAACCTTGTCGCCATAATCCTTCAGCGACTTTTCCGAGGAATGGATCAGGCTTTCAGCCTGGTTCCGGGCTTCGACCGCCTCGCGGCGCTTCTTGTCTTCGCTGGCATGGGCTTCGGCATCCTTCACCATCTTCTCGATGTCGGAGTCGGAAAGACCGCCGGAAGCCTGGATGCGGATCTGCTGTTCCTTGCCGGTGCCCTTGTCCTTGGCTGAAACCTGCACGATGCCATTGGCGTCGATGTCGAAGGTGACTTCGATCTGCGGCATGCCGCGCGGCGACGGCGGCAGGCCGACGAGGTCGAACTGGCCGAGCAGCTTGTTGTCGGCAGCCATTTCACGCTCGCCCTGCGAAACGCGGATGGTCACAGCCTGCTGGTTGTCTTCGGCGGTCGAAAACGTCTGGCTCTTCTTCGTCGGGATCGTCGTGTTGCGTTCGATCAGGCGGGTGAAGACACCGCCGAGCGTCTCGATGCCGAGCGACAGCGGCGTCACGTCGAGGAGCAGGACGTCCTTGACGTCGCCCTGCAGAACGCCGGCCTGGATGGCGGCGCCAAGCGCCACGACTTCATCCGGGTTGACGCCCTTGTGCGGCTCTTTGCCGAACAGCTGCTTGACGACTTCTTGCACCTTCGGCATGCGGCTCATGCCGCCGACGAGAACCACTTCGTCGATTTCGGCAGCGGTGACACCGGCATCCTTGAGCGCTGCCTTGCACGGCGCGATCGTGCGCTGGACGAGATCGTCGACCAGGCTCTCGAGCTTGGCGCGGGTCAGCTTCAGCGTCAGATGCTTCGGGCCGGAGGCGTCGGCGGTGATGAACGGCAGGTTGATTTCGGTCTGCTGCGAGGACGAAAGCTCGATCTTTGCCTTTTCCGCAGCTTCCTTGAGGCGCTGCAGGGCAAGCTTGTCGTTCTTCAGGTCGATGCCGTTGTCCCTCTTGAACTCACCGACGAGATATTCGACGAGACGCATGTCGAAGTCTTCACCGCCGAGGAAAGTATCGCCGTTGGTGGACTTCACTTCGAAGACGCCGTCACCGATCTCGAGGATCGAAATATCGAAGGTGCCGCCGCCAAGGTCGTAGACGGCAATCGTCTTGCCTTCTTTCTTGTCGAGGCCGTAGGCTAGCGCTGCGGCGGTCGGCTCGTTGATGATGCGCAGGACTTCAAGACCAGCGATGCGGCCGGCATCCTTGGTGGCCTGGCGCTGCGCGTCGTTGAAGTAGGCGGGAACGGTGATGACGGCCTTCTCGACCTTTTCGCCGAGATAGGATTCGGCGGTTTCCTTCATCTTCTGAAGGATCATCGCGGAAATCTGTGCGGGCGAGTAGCCCTTGCCATTGGCTTCGACCCAGGCGTCGCCATTGTCGCCCTTGACGATGGTGAAGGGAACGAGGTGCTTGTCCTTCTCGACGGTCGGATCTTCGTATCGGCGGCCGATCAGGCGCTTGACTGCAAAGAGCGTGTTCGTCGGGTTGGTGACTGCCTGGCGCTTGGCCGGCTGGCCGACGAGGCGTTCGCCATCTTCGGAAAATGCCACCATGGAAGGGGTCGTGCGTGCACCTTCCGCATTCTCGATAACCTTCGCGTCCTTGCCGTCCATGACTGCGACGCAGGAATTCGTCGTTCCAAGGTCGATACCAATTACTTTTGCCATGTCATTCTCTCCTTGAAGCAAGCTGTCGGAACCCCGAGAAGGCATTTCCCTGACAGCCCCTTACGGGATGGGTCTACTTGAGATTACGCAATCGTGATTGCGGTGATGCGGCGTATATAAGGAGCGGTTTTCTGGACTGCAAGGCGAGAAATGCCCCGGAATCCAGCAAAACGAATGTGTTGCGTTCAATTTTTACAGTAGCCGGGAAAGAGGTCGCCCCATGTCCGGAAAGCGGTCGTTTTTTACGGCATGTCGCGCAAAACTGTGTGGCGGTTTTGCGACAACGACATGCGTAAAACAAAGACCTTAAGCGCGAGGCGCGAATCTGAAAGATTGCGGCGCGCTTTAAAGCATCGGGCGTGTGCCGGACATGCAGCAAAGATCTCACTGGCCCATGATCAGATCGAGCAGCGTCGTGCGCCGCGGCTGGACGGAAGAGGTTGTCTGCGCGCCCCCGACATCGCCGGGTGGAACCATGCCCTCATAGTTCGGACCCCCGCCTTCGGCAATGTCTGCGGGCGGAACCGGGCCGCCATTGCCGAAGCTTGCCCCTTGCTGCCGGGCAGGCGCTTGCGGATAGCGGTTTGCATTGTCGTCGCCGCCGAAGACGCCGGAAATAATGCCGCCGATCGTCGAAGGCGGCGCTTCGGCCGTCATCGGTTGCCCGCTGCCCAACTGCCCATTGCCCGGTGCCTCAGCCATTGGCTGACCATTGTTCGGATCGGCGATCAACTGGCCGTTGCCGAAGAGAGGTGCCGGCGAAAGACCCTTGTGGGCGGCGATCATGAATTCCTTCCAGGCCTTGGCGGGCAAGCCGCCGCCGGTCACCTTCTTCATCGGCTTGCCGTCGTCATTGCCGAACCAGACGCCCGTGGTCAGGTTGCTGGTGAAACCGACGAAGAGCGCGTCGCGCGAATTCTGCGTCGTGCCGGTCTTTCCCGCCGCCTGCCAACCGGGGATCTTGGCGCTTTTCCCGGTGCCGCTCTCGATGACGCCCATCATCATCGTATCCATCTGGGCGACGATCTGCTCGGAGAGCACGCGCGGCGGGCTGTCATAGGTATTTTCGTAGAGAACCTTGCCCTCGGCCGTCGTCACCCGGCGGATGACGTGCGGCGTCGCCTTGTAGCCGCCGTTCATGAAGGCGGCATAGGAGGCGGTGAGTTCCATCAGCGACACTTCGGACGTGCCGAGCGCGATCGAGGCATTCGGCTGCAGCTCGCTTTCGATGCCGAGCCGGTGGGCAAGCTTGATCACCTGATCCGGCCCGTCATACATCACCAGCTGCGCAGCCACCGTGTTCAGCGATTTGGCAAGCGCGGTCGCCAGCGTCACTTCGCCATTGTATTTTTTTTCGTAATTTTCGGGCGTCCAGTCGCCGATCCGGATCGGCGCGTCGTTGAACACCGAATACGGCGTCAGCCCCTTCTCGAGTGCTGCGGCATAGACGAAGGGCTTGAACGAGGAACCCGGCTGGCGTTTGGCCTTGACGGCGCGGTTGAACTGGCTCGTCGCATAATCCCTGCCGCCGACGAGCGCTCGGATCGCGCCGGTGCCGTCGATCGAGACGAGGGCCGCCTGCGAGGCGTCGAGCTTGCCGCCCTCCTTGTCCAGTACGTCGACCAGCGATTGCTCGGCCTTCTTTTCCAGCGACTTGTCGATGGTCGTATCGACGATGACGTCTTCCTTGACGTCGCCGATCAGACCCGGCAGCTCGTCCATCACCATGTCGGCGACATAGTGCCCGGCGCCCGACCAGTAGCTCTTGGCCGAAGCCGGGGTCTGCGACATCGCCGTCTTGACCTCGGAATCGGTGATGAAACCCTGCTCGCGCATCGCCGCGAGCACGAGCTGGGCGCGGGCATTCGCCGCATCGGCATCGCGGGCCGGTGAAAGCCGCGACGGCGCCTTGAGCAGGCCGGCCAGCACCGCGGCCTCGCCGAGGTTTACGTCACGCGCCGATTTGTTGAAGTACCGGCGCGAGGCGGCCTCGACGCCATAGGCGTTCGATCCGAAGAACACCCGGTTGAGATACATGGCAAGGATCTGGTCCTTGGTGTATTTCTGCTCCAGCCAGAGCGACAGCAGCACTTCCTGCACCTTGCGTTCCAGCGTTCTCTCGGGGGAGAGGAAGAGGTTCTTGGCAAGCTGCTGCGTCAGCGTCGAGCCACCCTGCACCATGTGACCAGCCGTGAGATTGGTCACGACAGCCCGGCCGAGGCCGAGCGGATCGACGCCGAAATGCGAATAGAAACGCCGATCTTCGATGGCGATGACGGCTTCCGGAATATAGGGCGACATGTTTTCGAGCGACAGCGCCTCGCCGCCGGTGGCACCGCGATTGGCGATGACGCTACCGTCGACGGCGGTGATCTTGACGTTCGGCGGCCGCTCCGGGATTGCCCATGTGCTGGCGCTCGGCATGCGCGAGCCATAATAGACCACAAGCCCGGCAACGCCGATGCCGGCCCAGATGAAAAGCACGACGCACCAGTAGATCACACGGCGCAGGAAGCCGAAAAAAACGCCGCCTTCACGCTCCCGCGGCTCGCGCCGCCGCCGGGGGGCGGCGCGTTGCGGCGGGGGTTTCGAGCCGCCGCGGCGCTGAGATCGGCCTCCGGCGATGCGATCGTCGGCATCGAGCGAGAATTCGTCATCGTCGCGCGCCGGGCGGCCGCTGAAGGAGGGTTCTATTCTGTCGCCTGATCTGCCTCTGCCTGCCATCGCGGACCGGTCACACCCCATGTTCGATCGCGAAGCCAACTTCGCATAACGATCCTCTTCTGCAGCGCCGCGCGTCTTTCCAGACGCACAAAGCGCGCTGCAGCAGGCACCGTGATCACCCGACTGAACTGTAAATGCGGCGATTTAACGGGGTGTTAACAATGGAAAGTAAAGCATATCGCGCCGGGCGACAGTATTGGCCTTCAGAACTGCCGGGCCTCGTAATCGTCGAGCGTTTCCGGGTCCTGCTTATATTCCCACTCGCCCAGATGAAAGCGACGCCAGATCTGGCCGGAAGGGTTGAGGTTCGCCCCATCGGTAAGGCGTACAGGCAGGAGTGTGTTATGTTTATGCCAAACGGTAACATCTATGGCGGCTGCCCGAGGGGCGAAAAGCCCGAAGAAAGCCAGGTAGTCTTGCGTCATCAGGGTCCAGCCTCGAACGGATTAAAATCAATCCGCAACTTCACAAAACTGCATTAAAGAATTCCGCAAAACAAGAGCCTCGCGATGGCTTCACATCAAATTGTCGGTGACCGCATTCGGGGATCGATGCTTCCCCCGCGGCGCCTGTCTTGCGCTCGCCGGCGAAGCGGCGCGCGTCGTGAAAACAAAGGCCCGAAGTCTGTGGCGTGAGTTACGTGCGATACGACATACATTACCGCGCCGCGCGTCTTTTCGAGACGCCTAAAGGACGCTCCGATTTAAGGAATTATGCAGCAGGCGGAACCAATAGGCTTCGCGATTGTTTATGGAGAAGCGGGACAACCCCTCACGTCCCGCGAATGATCGGCCGTCTCCCCTCAACGCGCGCCGATCGACATCAGGCCCGGTGCATCCCTCCCAAGGGAGCGCCGGGCTTTTTCTTGGGTGTTTCCCTTTGGCTTGGCAAACCTCAAAAGAGGACGGCGCTGCCGTGCCCTTTCTGTTTCATTCGTCGCAGGAGGGATCGCCGGGGCGGCAATCAAAGTCCCTGCGGTCCGGCCTGCGATCATCGCCTCTCCGGTCGTCCCTCTGCCGTTCACCTCTTTGCCGATCGTCCCGTTGCCGATCGTCCCTTTGATTGTCGCCGCGCCAGTCGTGATCGCGGTCGCGCCCATCTCGGTCGCCATCCCGCTCGCGCCAGTTACGGTCGCGATCCCGGTTATCCCGATCTCGGTCGCGATCCCGATCCCGATTGTCGCGGTCGCGGTAGTAATAATCCGGGCCGCGGCTCCAGCGGTCACGGTCGCGATAGAAATCGCGGTTGCGGTAGTAACGGTCCCAATAATTGTCGACGCTGAAGCGAATCATCGGAATGCCGAGCGGACGGTAATATTGCGGGCCGACATAGACGCGGCGCTGCTGGTAGAGGGCCTGCACATACTGGCCGGAAACCCAGCCGCGGCCGCCGTAGAATTCCACGTCGCACCAGTTGACGTCGGAAAGGCATCCGCGGATCTCGACGGAGGAACCGGCGGGTATGACGGTAACGGCAGGATATCGGGTGCTCGGACCGGCACGCATGTTGACGTTCGCCGTCGAATAGCCCTCGGCAGCCTGCGCTATGGCGGGAGCCAGCATAAGCATGCCGGCGGCTGCGATTTTAACGATGAGATTTTTCACGCTTCTCAGTCCTTGTTGGCACGTTTTTCAGGCAGCGCTTGGCCGCGTTTCCTTGGCATATGCCATTGAAACAAAAGACAGAGCGATCGCCCGCAGGTGTAAGGGGCTATCATTCACCTTATCTTTCAATGGCTTATATGTCGCTCGCGATGAACGCAGCTTGAACGGCGAATGTCTGTCAGCGCCTTGGAGCCGCGAGTGGTGCTGTCGGGCTTTGTTAACGGTTCGTTAACCTTTCGGCGGCAATCTCGTTGCAATACCCGCTTGCTCTTTGACCACGGATGAACTGGCACTGAGGTGAGCGGATGACGAAAGGCCGGGTCGAACCGGCCTTTTTGTTTCTTGCGATTTTGCTAGAGCGCCGGCTTGCAAGGCGAGCCACGTCTGTTCAGGCGGCGAGCGCCTGAAGAATCCGCACCCAGGAGCGGATGCCCTTGTGGTAGGAGACGAGTTCGTATTTCTCGTTCGGCGAGTGGATGCGATCATCGCTGAGGCCGAAGCCGACGAGCAGCGATTCCATGCCGAGCATCTTCTGGAAATCTCCGACGATCGGGATCGACCCACCCATGCCGATGACAATGGCGGGTTTCGGCCACTCGTCGGAAAGCGCGTTCTTGGCCTTGGTCAGAACAGGTGAATCATAGGAGAGGTGGATCGCCGGCGAGCCGCCATGCGGATGGAACTCGACCGAGCAATCGGCGGGAATCTTCGCGCTGATATAGCTGCGGAAGGCCTCGCGAATGGCGGCCGGATCCTGCGTGCCGACGAGACGGAACGAAACCTTGGCCGAAGCCTTGGCGGCGATCACCGTCTTGAAGCCTTCGCCGGTATAACCGCCCCAGATGCCGTTGATTTCGGCGGTCGGCCGCGCCCAGGTGAGTTCCAGCACCGAACGGCCCTTTTCGCCGGATGGAATGGAGAGGCCGACTTCGCCGAGGAAGCTCTCCGCGGTCTTGCCGAGCGTCTCCCATGACGCCTTGATGTTTTCAGGCGTTTCCTCGACGCCTTCATAGAAACCGTCAAGCGTAATGCGGCCCGTCTCGTCATGCAGGCCGGCAAGAGCCTCGACGAGAATATGGATCGGATTGGCGGCCGCGCCGCCGAAGAGACCGGAATGCAGGTCGCGGTCGGCGGCCGTCACGACCACTTCCTCGCCGACGAGGCCGCGCAGCGCTGCGGCGATCGCCGGCGTGTCGCGGTCCCACATGCCGGTATCGCAGACCAGCGCATAATCGGCCTTGAGCTCGGCGGCATTGGCTTCGAGGAAGGGCTTCAGGGACGGCGAGCCGGACTCCTCCTCGCCCTCGAAGAGGATGGTGACGCGGCAGGGAAGCGCGCCGTTGATCTCCTTATAGGCCCGGCAAGCCTCGACGAAGGTCATCAACTGGCCCTTGTCGTCGGAGGTGCCGCGGCCGGTCAGGATCTTGCGGCCCTCGCCGACATCCTTGATCGATGGCTCGAAGGGGTCGTTTTCCCAGAGTTCGATTGGGTCGACCGGCTGAACGTCGTAATGGCCGTAGAAGAGAACATGCGGCGCATCGGCGGACGCGCCAGCATGATGGGCGACGACCATCGGATGGCCTGGCGTATCGCGCACCGAGGCCATAAAGCCGAGCGTCCCGAGATAAGCGACGAGCCATTCCGCAGCCTTTCGGCATTCGGCTTTAAAAGCGGGATCGGTGGATATCGACTGGATCCGCAGAAGCTCGAACAGCTTGTCGAGGCTCGATGGAAGGTTCTGATCCGCGCGCGCAAGCACCTGACGTACATCGGTCATTTTCGACTCCTTTTTGAAATTCGGCCGGACGATAGACCAAACCAGAAAGGCAGGCGAGGCGGAAAAACAAAAAATCGGCGGCGCGAAAGACCGGCGGGGCATAGACTAATATCAAGAAGATTTGCTGGATAATATAAACGAGAATTCTAATTCAATTTACCGTTATTTAGCACAAGCTAAATAGCCTGACCGAATTCAGCTGTGCGAGGGGCAGATGTTTTCGGTCATTACATGTATTCGGGACAACCACGATTGGCGGCTGGTGCTTGCGGCGGCCGCCGTCTGCCTGGTCGGCGCTATGGCGGCTATGCTGCTGCTTTCCCGTGCCCAGGAATGCGATGCCGGGCGGCGCAAGCTCTGGATCGGCGCCTCGGCCTTCGCTTTTGGCACCGGCGTATGGGCAACGCACTTCATCGCGATGCTGGCCTATGACGGCGGCATGCCGATCGGCTACCAACTGGGCCTGACGACGCTTTCTTTCCTCCTGTCGGTTGTCGGTTCGTGGGCGGCGATCCTCGTCGCTTCGGAAAGCCGCGGCAGGTTTTCTCGTATCCGCGGCGGGGTCCTGATGGCGCTCGGCATCGCCTCCATGCACCTGACCGGCATGCAGGCGATCGAAACGCAGGCGGTCATCCTTTATGATCCCTTCATGACGCTGAGTGCGGTTCTCGCAGGAGCGCTGTTGTCGAGCGCCGCCTTCCACACCTTTTTCCAATTGAAGGGACTGCGGCGGCTCCTCGCCTCGTCAATCACTTTCGTCCTTGCGATCTGCGCGCTCCATTTCATCTCGATGGCTAGCATCACGCTCGTGCCGGATCTCGGGAAAGAGGTTCCGGCAACGGTGCTCGACGCCAGCCTGCTTGCTGCGATCGTCGTGGTGGCGGCAACGATGCTCATTCTGATTGCGCTCGCCGTGGTCTTTGTCGAAAGCCACCTGACGGATCTGAGGGGGCTCGCGAATGCCTCGCAGGAAGGGCTGCTGATTCTGCGGGAAGGCCGGATCATCGATGCCAATGAACGCTTCCAGGGGCTTTCCGGCTGGAAGCTTGCCGGTCTTGCCGGTAAGGCGCCCTCGGCTGTTTTGACCGCTGTTCAGGGGACTGGGCAGAACAGATCCAGCGAGACGCTGCTCAACACCAGGAACGGCAGGGAGATCGCCGTCGAAGTGACCACGAGCAGGATCGTCTATCGCGGGCATAATTGTGAGGTGCTGGCGGTGCGTGATCTCACCGAGCGCAGGCAGGCCGAGGAGATGATCGAGCATCTCGCCCACCACGACGTGCTCACCGATTTGCCGAACAGGTCGCTGTTCGATACCCGCATCCGGCAGGCACTGCAGATGGCCGAACGAAAGAACAGCGAGGTTGCCCTCTTCTATCTCGACCTCGATCGCTTCAAGGCCGTCAACGATATCTTCGGTCATGCTGAAGGCGACCGCATTCTCCGTAAGGTCGCCTCGATCCTGCGCCGCGTGGCCGATGAGAGCGATACGATCGCCCGCCTCGGCGGCGATGAATTCGCCATCATTCAGCTCGCCGGGCAGCAGCCGGCGGCGGCGCAAAAGCTTGCGGCTGATATCCTCGGCGAATTCGCCGCCGAGATGGACACGGCACGTGACCCGACCGCCGTCGGCGTCAGTGTCGGCATCGCACTCTATCCCGCGGATGGCATGGCTGCTGAAGAACTCTGCAACAATGCCGATACTGCACTCTACCGCGTCAAGCATGACGGTCGCGGCAAGGTCTGTTTCTTCGACGCGGAAATGGATAAGGCGGCACGGAACCGCCGCCAGATCGAAAGCGAACTGCGCCATGCGATCGTCCGCAACCAGATCCATGTCAGCTATCAGCCGATCCTCGATGCGCTGAGCGGCGAGATCGGTGGCTACGAGGCCCTGATGCGCTGGAACCGGCCAGGTCACGGCTTGACCGAGCCCGATATCTTCATCCCGATCGCCGAGGAAAGCGGCTCGATCGTCCAACTCGGCGAATGGGTGTTGCAGCAGGCCTGCAGGGAGGCTGTGCGCTGGCCGCTGCCGTTGATGATCGCCGTCAATCTCTCGCCGGTGCAATTCATGCTGCCGAACCTCTGCGAGCGGATCGAGGCGATTCTCGCCGAAACCGGGCTTGCGCCCAGCCGGCTGGAGCTCGAGATCACCGAGGCGGCCCTCATTCGCGATCGCGACCGGGTAATGACGACGCTGCTGCGGCTGCACAAGCTCGGTGTGCACATCGTCATGGATGATTTCGGCACCGGTTTTTCCTCGCTTTCCAACCTGCGTTCATTCCCTTTCGACAAGATCAAGGTCGACCGCAGTTTCACCGGCGTGCTGGAACATGATGCGGCGGCGCGCTCGATCGTGCGCGCCATCATCGGCCTTGGTCATAGCCTCGGCATGCCTGTCGTGACGGAGGGCGTGGAAACCGAGATGCAGCGCCGGATCGTCGTCGAGGAAGGCTGCACGCAAGTACAGGGCCTTTTACTCGGCAAGCCGGATATCGAGCCGAGCATCAAGCTTGCCGCCCACGAAAACGTGCTGACCGCGCAGATCTAAACCGGCGTGCCGTCGCTGCGACGCGCACAGGGTGCTGGCGAGTGATCTTACAGCGCCGCGCGTCTTTTCAGACGCGCAAAGGACGCTGTCGATTCCGATTTAAGGAATTATGCAGTGGTCAGAGCGCCTTGGCGTTTTCCAGAAGCCGGCGGATATATTCAAGCGTCAGCTCGCGTTCGAAAACCCGGAAACCTTTAAACAGCGCAAGATCGGCCTCACGCGCGGTCTCAATCGCCTCGGCCTCCATGGCGCGCGCCCTCGGCGTCAGGAAGAGCAGTTGCGCCCGCTTGTCGGATGGATGCGGCCGGCGCTCGATCAGCCCGTCGCGGACCATGCGCGAAAGCGTATTGGCCATGGTCGCCTGCTCGATATCGACTCGCTCGAGAAGCTGTTTCTGGGTCAGCCCGTCCTCGGCCCAGAGTTCCAGCAGAATGGGGAACTGGCCCGGAGAAAAACCGAGCCCGACCGCGCGCTGGTGCAGCGAGCGGGCAAAACCCTTCGCCAGCTGGCTGGCAAGGTAGGCTCCCGAATCCATGCGGTTAAATCCCATGATTGCAAATTAGGCTCAAAACCATGCCGGAGACAATGCAACAAATCGCATACGATGCTCCTAAACATGCAAGCCGTGATGATAATTGCGAGTGACTGGAAAAACAAAAGTCGCCATGGCCTGGAGGTTGGCCATGGCGACTTTAAAGTGGGGACAAAGGCCCGGAGAGGGGGATAAGGCCTTTGTCCAAGCCTGACGCGGCGGGGGACAAGCCGGTAATCAGACCCGCGACGCGATCAAGCGCCGGTGACATGGATTTGTGGCTCAGAATGTGGTTTTTCAAGGGAGGGCGATCGTTACAAATCGGTAACAGTTTGGTGAGCCGGAATTCCTGCCGCACAATTCCTGAGATCGGAATCGATGGAAGGATAAAATTATGCAGCAAAGCCAAGTGCTCAGCGTCCTTTGCACGTCCGAAAAGACGCGCGGCGCTGTGTGACGCTCCGAGCGCCATAAACCTTTTCGCGCGCCGAACTTTATGCCGAACTCCATATGGACCTCGTCCCATGCCCGCGCTATCCATGCACGCATGAAAAAAGGCGATCACCTCTTCCTAGTCGATGGTTCCGGATTCATCTTCCGGGCGTTTCATGCATTGCCGCCGCTGACCCGCAAGACCGACGGCCTGCCGATCGGCGCCGTGTCCGGTTTCTGCAACATGCTGTGGAAACTGCTGAGGGATGCGCGCAATACCGATGTCGGCGTCACGCCGACACATCTTGCCGTCATCTTCGATTATTCCGCCAAGACGTTTCGCAAGGATCTCTACGACGCTTACAAGGCGAACCGCTCCGCCCCGCCTGAAGAGCTCATCCCGCAATTCGGCCTTATAAGAGAGGCGACCCGCGCCTTCAATCTGCCCTGCATCGAGACCCAAGGCTTCGAGGCCGACGACATCATCGCCACCTATGCCCGCCAGGCCGAAGCGACCGGCGCCGATGTCACCATTGTCTCCTCCGACAAGGATCTGATGCAGCTCGTCAGCCCCAATGTCCATATGTATGACAGCATGAAGGACAAGCAGATCGGCATTCCCGATGTCATCGAGAAATGGGGCGTGCCGCCGGAAAAGATGATCGACCTGCAGGCGATGACCGGCGATTCAGTCGACAATGTTCCCGGCATTCCCGGCATCGGTCCGAAAACCGCCGCCCAGCTGCTCGAGGAATACGGCGATCTCGATACGCTGCTCGAACGCGCCACCGAGATCAAGCAGGTCAAGCGCCGTGAGACGATCCTCGCCAATATCGACATGGCCAGGCTCTCGCGCGACCTCGTGCGGTTGCGCATAGACGTGCCGCTCGATCTCGATCTCGACGCGCTGGTGCTGGAACCGCAGAACGGTCCGAAGCTGATCGGCTTCCTCAAGACGATGGAATTCACCACGCTGACGCGCCGCGTCGCCGAAGCCTGCAATTGCGATGCCGGCGCCATCGAACCGGCGATCGTCCGTGTCGAATGGGGTGAGACGGCCCGCGGCCCGGATCTCGATGCGGCCGCGCCCGAGCCTGTTGCCGGCGGCATCCCCGACGTTTCCGGCGAATCCGTGCCGGTGCCGCCGCGTGCAAAGGCGAAGACCGCGGTCGAAGGCGCCTTTTCGCCCGCCGATCTTGCCAAGGCGCGGGCCGAGGTCTTTGCGACGCTGCCCTTCGATCATTCGGCCTATGTCACGATCCGCGACCTGGCGACACTCGACCGATGGATTGCCGATGCACGCGTCACCGGCCTCGTTGCTTTCGATACCGAGACCACGTCGCTGGATGCGATGCAGGCCGAACTTGTCGGCTTTTCGCTGGCGATCGCCGACAATACCGCCGATCCCACCGGCACGAAGATCCGTGCCGCCTATGTGCCGCTCGTCCACAAGAACGGCGTCGGCGATCTGCTCGGCGGCGGCCTTGCCGAAAACCAGATCCCGATGCGCGATGCTCTGCCACGACTGAAGGCATTGCTGGAGGACGAAGCGGTTCTCAAGGTCGCCCAGAACCTGAAATACGACTACCTGCTGTTGAAGCGCTACGGCATCGAGACCAGGAGTTTCGACGACACGATGCTGATCTCCTACGTGCTCGATGCCGGCACCGGCGCGCATGGCATGGACCCGCTCTCGGAAAAATTCCTCGGCCATACCCCGATTCCCTACAAGGACGTGGCCGGCAGCGGCAAGGCGAACGTCACCTTCGATCTGGTCGATATCGACCGCGCCACCCACTATGCCGCCGAAGATGCCGAGGTGACGTTGCGCCTCTGGCTGGTGCTGAAGCCCCGGCTGGCGGCGGCGGGATTGACCAGCGTCTATGAACGGCTGGAGCGGCCGCTATTGCCGGTGCTGGCGCGCATGGAAGCGCGCGGCATCACCGTCGACCGGCAGATCCTGTCGCGCCTCTCCGGCGAGCTGGCCCAGAGTGCAGCAAGGCTGGAGGACGAGATCTACGTGCTGGCCGGCGAGCGTTTCAATATCGGTTCGCCGAAGCAGCTGGGCGATATCCTGTTCGGCAAGATGGGCCTTTCCGGCGGCAGCAAGACGAAGACCGGCCAATGGTCCACCTCCGCCCAGGTGCTCGAGGATCTGGCCGCCGCCGGTTTCGAATTGCCGCGCAAGATCGTCGACTGGCGCCAGGTCACCAAGCTGAAATCCACCTATACCGACGCGCTTCCGGGTTACGTTCACCCCGAGACAAAGCGGGTCCACACCTCCTACTCGCTGGCATCGACGACCACGGGACGCCTGTCATCGTCCGAGCCGAACTTGCAGAATATTCCGGTGCGCACCGCAGAAGGCCGCAAGATCCGCACCGCCTTCATCTCGACGCCCCGCCACAAGCTGATCTCCGCCGACTACAGCCAGATCGAACTGCGCGTGCTTGCCCATGTGGCCGAAATCCCGCAGCTGACCAAGGCCTTCGAAGATGGCGTCGACATCCATGCCATGACGGCGTCGGAAATGTTCGGCGTGCCGGTGGAAGGCATGCCGGGCGAGGTGCGCCGCCGCGCCAAGGCGATCAATTTCGGCATCATCTACGGCATCTCGGCCTTCGGGCTTGCCAATCAGCTTTCGATCGAGCGTTCGGAAGCCGGCGACTACATCAAGAAGTATTTCGAGCGTTTCCCCGGCATCCGCGATTATATGGAAAGCCGAAAGGCCATGGCGCGCGACAAGGGTTATGTCGAAACGATCTTCGGTCGCCGCATCAACTATCCCGAAATCCGCTCTTCCAATCCATCCGTGCGTGCCTTTAACGAGCGTGCGGCGATCAACGCGCCGATCCAGGGCTCGGCTGCCGACGTCATCCGCCGGGCGATGATCAAGATAGAGCCGGCGCTTGTTGAAGTCGGCCTTGCCGATCGCGTCCGCATGCTGCTGCAGGTGCATGACGAACTCATCTTCGAGGTCGAGGACGAGGATGTCGAAAAGGCGATGCCGGTCATCGTCTCGGTCATGGAAAACGCCACCATGCCGGCGCTGGAAATGCGCGTGCCGCTGAGGGTCGATGCCCGCGCCGCCACCAATTGGGACGAGGCGCACTAAAGCATGTCGCGCAAAACTGTGCGGCGGTCTTTGCGACAACGACTTGCGCGGAAATAAAGCCTAAAGCGCGAGGAGCGATCAGAGCACCTCCCCAAAATTGGCAAAGATTTTTCTCACTGCCAGAACTCATTGAAACTGCAGCGATTTATCCCAAGGGGGCGTATCGGAACGATACGGCAGGAAGGAACTTATTAACCTTCCTTTTCTATCCCGGTAGGGTCGTAATTTGCAAAGCATGAGTGAGTAGCGGACGCATGCGTTTTCCTAGAACCAATTTGACGGATGCCGGAGATTTTTCCAGCGAGATTGAAACGGACCTTCCGGAGGAAAACCCAGGGGAGAAGCCGGCGGCACCCATCTGGCAGAGCAACTTTTCCCTCGCGCCGAATGTGCGTTTCACCCGCACGCCGGAAACGCTGATCAGCAGGCGGCGTGCGCCGAATGAGCCCGTTCGCGATGATTCGCAGATTGGACAGCAGGCAATACGGATAGAGCCGGTTGCCGTCGACGTGCCGTTCGATATCTATCTGCCGGAGCCGGACGAAATTTCCGCAGCACCGCACAGGATCGAACTGCAGCAGTCACCTTTGCTTGATGAGGCCGGCGCGCCGGCTTTCCGCGCCAGCGCCGAGCTTTCCTCCATTTCGGATTTCGCCTTCTGGGAAGTTATGGCCTTCGAAGAGGCAGAGCCGGTTCGCGCGCCGCCGTTGATATCGTTCCCGAAGACCGAGACCTCGCCCGAATCGATCACGTCGCTGTTCCGGATTATGGAATGGCGCCCCGGCCGGCCGGCCCCCGCTCCCGTCGTCTCCCGCCCGGCCCCGCAGCCCGCCGCGGTCTCCGTGAAGGTTGCCGCGCGCCCTGCGGCCGCCCCGTCCCTGGAAAAGCCCAGGCGCATTATTGTCGAGGCACCGGTCATGCTGGCACCTCAGGCTGCGCCAGCCACTCAGGTCGCGCCAGCCCCTCAAATTGCATCAGCCCCTCAGGCAGCGCCGGCGCCGCAGCGCACGCCGCCCGTCGCCGCGGTCCTGCCGTCGCCGCGGCTGGCCGTGAGGCCCGAAAGGATCGACGCATCCGGCTATGAATTCCCGCCGCGTGCCCTGTTGCAGGAACCGCCGGAACGCCTTGGCGAGATCATGTCGCAAGAGACGCTGGAGCAGAATGCCGGGCTTCTGGAAAGCGTGCTGGAAGATTTCGGCATCAAGGGCGAAATCATCCATGTCCGCCCCGGCCCTGTCGTCACCCTCTATGAATTCGAGCCGGCGCCGGGCGTGAAATCGTCGCGCGTCATCGGCCTTGCCGATGATATCGCCCGCTCAATGTCGGCGCTCTCGGCTCGCGTTGCCGTGGTGCCCGGCCGCAACGTCATCGGCATCGAACTGCCGAATGTCACGCGCGAAACCGTTTATTTCCGCGAGATGATCGAGAGCCAGGATTTCGAGAAGAGCGGCTACAAGCTGGCGCTCGGCCTCGGCAAGACCATCGGCGGCGAGCCTGTCATTGCCGAGCTCGCCAAGATGCCGCATCTGCTTGTCGCCGGCACCACCGGTTCCGGCAAGTCGGTCGCCATCAATACGATGATCCTGTCGCTGCTCTACCGCATGACGCCGGAACAGTGCCGCCTGATCATGGTCGACCCGAAGATGCTCGAACTGTCCGTCTATGACGGCATCCCGCATCTGCTGACGCCAGTCGTCACCGATCCGAAGAAGGCGGTCATGGCGCTGAAATGGGCCGTGCGCGAAATGGAAGAGCGCTATCGCAAGATGTCGCGCCTCGGTGTCCGCAACATCGACGGTTACAACGATCGCATGGCACAGGCCCGCGAAAAGGGCGAGACCATCCATGTCATGGTCCAGGTCGGCTTCGACAAAGGAACCGGCACTCCGATCGAGGAAAGCCAGGCGCTGGACCTGACGCCGATGCCTTATATCGTCGTCATCGTCGACGAGATGGCCGACCTGATGATGGTCGCCGGCAAGGACATCGAAGGTGCGATCCAGCGCCTCGCCCAGATGGCGCGCGCCGCCGGCATCCACCTGATCATGGCGACACAACGTCCGTCGGTCGACGTCATCACCGGCACGATCAAGGCAAACTTCCCGACCCGCATTTCCTTCCAGGTGACGTCGAAGATCGACAGCCGCACCATTCTCGGCGAACAAGGCGCCGAGCAGCTGCTCGGTCAGGGCGATATGCTGCACATGCAGGGCGGCGGGCGGATTTCCCGCGTCCACGGACCCTTCGTCTCGGATGTCGAGGTCGAAAAGGTCGTTGCCCACCTGAAAACCCAGGGCCGCCCGGAATATCTCGACACCGTCACCGCCGATGAGGAGGAAGAGACGGAAGAGGAAGAAGCCGGCGCCGTCTTCGACAAGAGCGCCATGGCCTCCGAGGATGGCAACGAGCTCTACGAGCAGGCTGTCAAGGTCGTCATGCGCGACAAGAAATGCTCGACCTCCTACATCCAGCGCCGCCTTGGCATCGGCTACAACCGTGCCGCCTCATTGGTGGAGCGCATGGAAAAAGAAGGCCTCGTCGGCCCGGCCAACCATGTCGGCAAGCGCGAGATCGTCTCGGGACGGGGCGACGGCGAGTAATTCTGGCGAAGGCGCGGAAGGAGTACGCCGCTTGCTCCGACATCCCCTCTCCCCTCGGGGAGAGGGCAGGGTGAGGGGGCTCCTGGCACCTCGTGAATGTCTGCAGCCGCTCGTCAGGGCGCCTTGGTCAGCAATCCGTCGAGGATTTCGATCATCTTCTGCTCGGCCTCTTCGAGCGAGCCGCTATTGTCGAGCTCCACCACGTCGTATTCGCCGCGCACCGTCAGCGGTCCGCGGGCAAGCCGGGCCATGATATCTTCATGCGTCTCGCGGCCGCGCGCCTCCAGCCGGCCGGCGAGCACCTCAGGGCGGGCGGTGACATTGATGACCTTCAGCCGCGGGAAGGCTGCCTGGAACCGGTGAAGTGCCGAGCGCGAGCCGTTGGCGACGACGACATGGCCTCTCGACAGCGCCACCGAGACCTCGGCCGGAATGCCGTATCTCAGCCCGTGCGCTTCCCACCAGACGGCGAAGGAGCCTGACTGCTCCATGGCGGCAAAACCTTCGAGGGAGACGGAAAGATGGTCTTCGCCGCCGGCGTCACGGTGACGGGTGATGACGCGGCGGACGAAGTGCACATTGTCGCGGCCCTTGAAACGCCGGGCCGCGAGGTTCATCAGCGTGTCCTTGCCGGCGCCGCTCGGTCCGACGACGACGACCATGATGCCGCGCTCGGCTCCGGCTCCTGCGTGGGGTTCGTGCGACATCGTCATGCGACACGGCGTCCCTGGCGCCATACGGAGCGTGTCACCGGCACGCCGTGCGAACGGTGGACGCGGACGAGATCGGCGCGCAGCCCCGTCGCGATCCGGCCGCGGTCATCGAGGCCGACGGTGCGGGCGGGCGTCGACGTCACCATGGCGATCGCCTTCGGCAGGCTGATGCTCTCGACCTCGTCGGCGAGGATGAACGGCGCATGCAGCAGGCTGAGCGGTACGTAGTCGGAGGAAAGCACGTCGAGCACCCCCATCTCGGCAAGGTCGCGGGCGGCGATATTGCCGGAATGGGATTTGCCACGCACGATGTTCGGCGCGCCCATCAGCACGCTCATGCCATGTCCGTGCGACGCCCGGGCGGCGTCGAAGCTGGTCGGGAACTCGGCCAAGCGCACACCGTTGTCGATCGCCTCGTCGACGTGCGAGAGCGTCGCATCGTCATGGCTTGCCACGGTGATACCGCGCTCGGCGCAGACCTTGGCGATGGCGTTGCGGTGTGGCGTCGAATTACGCGCCGATTCTGCCTGGCGCTTGGCGACGAAACGGGCGAAGGCCTCGTCGCTGAGGCCCCGCTTCTTCTGGTAGTAGAAGATATATTGATCCATCGTCTGGAACTGACGCTGGCCGGGCGCATGATCCATCAGCGAGACGAGCCGCACATGCCGGTCGTTTTCGAAGTCGGCGAAATGTTCGAGCACATTGTCGGCCGAGACCTCGCAGCGCAAATGAAGCAGGTGCTCGGCACGCAGCCTGCCTTCCGTCTCTGCCGACTGGATGGCATCGGCCATCTCGCGCATCTCGCCATGTTCGAAGCCGCCGTCCTCGTCCGCACCCATGCGCAGGCAGTCGAACACCGTGGTAATGCCTGAGGTGACGATCTGGGCGTCATGCGCCTGGATGGCGGCGGTCTTGTTCCAGCGAATGCCGGGGCGCGGCTGATAATGGCCTTCGAGATGATCGGTGTGCAGCTCGACGAGGCCGGGAATGACGTAGTCGCCTTCGAAATCTTCGCCGGCTACCGAGTTACCCCCGGAGATGTCGGCGATCTTCCCGTCGCGGATGAGGATCGAGCCCGAGAGGATGTCGTCCTCGAGAACGATGCGGGCGTTGGAAAACACGGTCTCTTTGCTCATGTCGTCAGGTCTTTCAGCTTTTGGCGCCGGCAAGCGGCAGCCAGGAATGAACTTTGAATGGGGCGCCGCGCGTCTCCTCGATGAAGACGGCAAGGCCGGAAATCGAAAGCGGCCGGCCGGTGAAATCGGCAAACCGCTCGGTCAGGATCGCTTTCATCACTGCGGCGCGTGTCTCGGGCACTTGGCCGCTCAGCGTCATGTGAAAGCCGAAATCCTCCATGACGTAAGGATAACCCCAGCGCTGCAGATGGGCGCGCTGGCTGTCGCTGAGCTTCTCCGGATTGCGCCGCGCCATATCGGCCTCGGAAAGCGCTGCGCGGAACGGTTCGAAGGACCTTACCACCTTCGCGGCGAAATCCTGAAGAGGTTGATGAAGAGAACCGGGAACGAGGGCAAAAAAACGGCCGAGCTGGCCAAGTACGAGTTCAGGAATCTCGAAGGCTTGCGTGCGCTGGGCAAAATCCTCGGCAACGGTCATGAGATCTTTCTCGGTGACGGAAGAGGCGAGCGAAAACGGCGCCTTGATCGTGGCATGAAAGCCGTAGCGGCGGGGGTCGGCGGTCAGCTCGAACTGTTCTGCAGCACCCAGTTGCTCATATTCCGGTGCCGGATAGGTCTCGCCGGTGAAAGCATTGCGGCCGAGCCAGAGCGAGGCCGCGCCGGTCAGGGGATCATCCTTCGGCGGCGAGAAATAGAGAGCGTAGCGCAAGGCTTTTATCCTGGAGATCGTCCAAACGGGGAGGGCACTGTGCAGTGATTTGGCGGCGAACCGCAAGCAGGCTCCCGGCTAAAAGATTTCCGTGACAGAATGATGATGGCGGCAACGCCGACACTGCTTTGACGGATGGATCAGTGGGCTTTCGTGCCCATCAGCCGGTGGCGCAACGCGTTCGAGGCGGTGTCGAAAATGAAGACGACGATCAGGATCAGAATGACCATGTAGGCGACGTTTTCCCAATTGGCATTGGTGCGCATGGCCTCCCACAGTTTGAGGCCGATGCCGCCGGCGCCGACAGCGCCGATAATAGTCGCGCCGCGCACGTTCGATTCCCATTGGTAGAGCGTCTGGCTGACGAAGACGGGAACGATCTGCGGCATAATGCCATAACGATGCACGAGCACGGTCTGAGCGCCTGTTGATTTGATGCCTTCCCGCGGCTTGTTGTCGATATTCTCGAGGCCTTCGGAATAGAGCTTGCCGAGCGTGCCGGTCTCGGTGAGGAAGATCGCACCGCTGCCGGCAAGCGGGCCGGGCCCGAAGGCGCGCGTCAGGAACAGCGCCCAGATCAGCATGTCGACCGAGCGCAGGAAATCGAAGAAGCGCTTCAGGATCTGGTTCAACAGGCGGTTCGGCGTGATGTTGCGCGCTGCCAGGAAGGCGAGCGGGAAGGCGGTAAGCGAGCCGAGCAGCGTGCCGAGGAATGCCATGACGATCGTCTGGAAAAGCTTGGTCCAGACGTCGCCGTGCTGCCATTCGCTGTTGTTCCAAATATCGTCGAAGGCGAGCGACAGGTTGGATTGGTCGGGCTTGATGCGCGGACCGGAGACGATGAGGCTGACGACCTCGCCGACCGGCTTGTCGAAGAAGGATGATTGCGTGTCGAAGATGAAATTCGCCCAGCCGATGAAACGTTTGCGGATCTTCACCCGGTCGACGGAAATGCTGACATTGCCGGCAAAGCCGAGATCGGCCAGCACGTTGTCGTCATAAACAGTCATCCAGCCGGGCACGGGTCCGACGACTTTCGGCGCACCGCTCGAAACGTCCACCGGGACGCTGACGCCATGCGCGGTCACGATCGTCTCGCTCTTCGAGACGGTGACGCTGCGGCTGGTGCCGCTGATCGAAACGGTGATGCTGCCGTCGGGGTTGTTGACCAGCCAGTCCGGATGCGGATTGTCGCCGAGCGGCGAGAAACGCGGATAACGGATGTCGATCGAGCCGTCATCCTCGATGCGGAATTCCGGCTGGACATCGTAGCTCACCCATTGGCTGAGATAGATGCCGACGCGCTCCCAATGCGCTTCGGCGAAAAGCTTGGGCAAGTCGAAGAACCAGACGGCATAGAGGCTGTAGAGCAGCGTTGCGATGAGGATCATCAGCCCGCCGAAACGCTGGCGGAACGACCGGTGGAAATATTCCGGATAGCGCGTTTCTATCTCGTGCATGCGGTTTGCGTCGATCACCGTCATGGCGGCCTCAATGTTGCAGGAGGAAGGCGTGCTCGCCGACAAGGCGGCGGCGCAGCCATGCGGAGAACTGGTCGACGGCGACGATCGTCACGAACAGCAGGAGAACGAGCGCCACCGTCTTGGCGCCGAAGCCGCGCGAAATCGAAAGCTTCAGCTCCTCGCCGATGCCGCCGCCGCCGACGGCGCCGATGATGGTCGAGGCGCGCACGTTGATCTCAAGGCGCAGCAGCGCATAGGAGGTGAAATTCGGCAACACCTGCGGCAGGGCGGCAAAGCGGATACGCTCCCACCAGTTGGCGCCGACGGCCTTCATGCCCTCATGCGGCTTCATGTCGATATTCTCGGCCACTTCGTAGAAGAGTTTTCCGAGCGCGCCGATCGTGTGCAGGGTGATGGCGATGATGGCGGCGACCGGCCCGATCGACAGGATCGCCGAAAACAGCCCGGCAATGACGATTTCCGGGAAGGCGCGCAGGAATTCCATCAGCCGCTTGGTGACGATGCGCAGCGGCCATGAATTTGTCAGGTTGCGAGCGGCAAAGAAGCTCAAGGGGACGGCAAAGACGAAGGCGATGATGGTCGAAATCAACGCGACGTTGATCGTGACGATCATTAGCTCGAAATATTCGGGAATGTAGAAGGCGCCCCAGACATAGACGCGGCCCCTGTCGAAATTGAATTCCTCGCCGCCCTTGTCGTTGACGCTCGCTATATCAAACAGCGCGCGCCAGACGTCGTGCCAATCCTTGGGGATGAGCCAGCTCAGGAAGTCGAAGAGATGCGGCAGGCGGTCGAAGAAATGGCCGGCATTGCTCTCATCGGCGAAGCGGACAGAGCTGACGAAAGCCGCAATCAGGATAACCAGGCCGAGAACGGTATAGAAGCGGCGCTTGGCGACCATCCGGTCCCAGGCGGTGCCGATCTCCTTGGTGCTCTGCATCTGCGGCTGTGTATTGGCAATAGTCATCAACGCCTCGCCTACTGCGCAATTCAAAGTGCTTCAGCGTCCTTTGCGGCTCTCGAAAGGACGCGCACAGTTCTAGTCACAAGATAAAGGGCGGCCGTTTCCGGCCGCCCTGCATTCGAAAAACCCCATCAGCCGCCGATGGCAGCTTTGCGGACGTCGACGACGGCATTGTAGAAGTCGTGCTTGACGGGGGCGTAACCCTTGTAGTCGCCGCCTTCGACAGCGGCGAAGCACTTGTGGTCCTTTTCCGGCAGAGCCGTGAAGAAGGCTGCAAGCTTCGTCTGCCACTCTTCGCCGAGAGCGTTGCGAACGACGAGCGGGCCGTTCGGGATCAGCGGCGAACGCCATACTTCGACCAGCTTGTTCGGATCGACGGCGCCCTTGTCGACTTCCTTGCGGAAGGTACCGGAGGTGTAGCCGTCCTTGAAGTCGCCGATGCCGGAGCTATCGTCGACGGCAATGTCGACCTTGCCGTCATAGGCAGCGAGAAGGTTGTTCTCGTGGCCGCCGTTGAACTGGGTCGAGGCGAAGAACTTGTCGTTCGGCATGCCCGTGTCCTTCGGGATCTGCGTCAGCGGAACGAGGTAACCGGAGGTGGAATCAGGATCGGCGTAGCCGAGCTTCTTGCCCTTGGCGTCCTTGATGGACTTGATGCCGGAGGACTTCAGAGCGAGGCCGATCGAGTAATAGCCCGTCGAGCCGTCCTTCTGCTGCGTCGTCAGGATCGGCGTGACAGCCTTCGGCTCCTTGATGTAGACGGCGGCATAGCCGGAGGCGCCGAGTTCGGCGAAGTCGAGCGTGCCACCGAGCAGGCCCTGGATCACGCCGTCATAGTCGGCGGCCGGGAAGAGCGAAACCTTCTCGAAGCCGAATTCCTGTTTCAGGTGGTCGGCAAGGCAGGCATAGTTGCGCAGGCGGTCGGTTTCGTTTTCGCCGCCGAGGATGCCGATGCGGAATTCCTTGAGGTCTGCAGCGTGGGCAGCGCCGGCGAGCGCGAAGAGCGCCGTTGCCGCAAAGAGTGCTTTCTTCAACATGTTCTCTCCTATTGACCGGTGTCCCCGGCCTTCCCGTTACGAAGAAGTGTGCCCTTGACGCGGGCGCTCGATCGCGGCTGCCTCTCTCAGAGGCCGGCCAGCGCCAGCGCCAGCGGCTGTGTGCCGGCGGATTGATTGTCTGCCCGCTCAGGGGCGATATTGATTGATGTCGAGGTCACCGTTTCATCGATGCCGGCGCCGTCCTTGTCCGTCCCGTAGATCTCCTTCACCGCTTCGGCGGTCAGTTCCGCGGGCTTGCCGTCGAAGACGACGCGGCCGCCGGCCATGCCGACGATGCGCTCACAATAGTTGCGGGCGGTGTCGAGCGTGTGAAGGTTGGTGATGACGGTGATGCCCTCGCGCTCGTTGATGTCGCGCAACGCATCCATGACGATCTTGGCGTTCAGCGGGTCGAGAGAGGCGATCGGCTCGTCGGCGAGAACCATTTTCGGGTTCTGCAACAGCGCCCGGGCGATCGCCACGCGCTGCTGCTGGCCGCCGGAAAGCGTGCCGGCTGCCTGCAGCGCCGTCTGCTCGATGCCGAGACGTTCGAGTGCCGCGATGGCATGCACACGTTCCTCGCGGGTGAAGATGTTGAGCAGGCTCATCAGCGTCGAGCGGTGGTTGAGGCGGCCGAGCATGACATTGGTGAGAACGTCGAGGCGCGGCACCAGGTTGAACTGCTGGAAGATCATCGCGCAGTCGCGCTGCCAGTTGCGCAACGCCTGGCCGCGAAGCCCGGAGACCTCGACACCGGCGAAATGAACGGAGCCGGAGCTCGGCTCCTGAAGGCGATTGATCATGCGCAGCAGCGTCGACTTGCCGGCGCCGGAGCGGCCGATGATGCCGACCATCTGGCCCTGGGGAATGGCGAGCGTGACGGAATCGACGGCGAGCTTTTTTCCGAAACGACGTGTGACATTCTTCAGCTCGAACATCATGCTCTTCCCTTGCGATCCAGGCTTTGGTCAGCATCGCATTAGTCCCGCTTGATGAACCTCGCATGTCGTTTTTGTGTAAGTCCTGTCACAATTCTCCGCCCCTATATCGGGGGTTTAACCGTGGTAACGGGACAGGAAATCTTCCGCGTTCAGGTTGCGGAAATCCTGGAGTGCCTGGCGCAGCCGGTCGTGCTCCCAGTCCCACCACGCAAGCCTGTCCATCCGTTCGCCGACCTCTCTTGGAAAGCGCTCGCGGATGAGTTTGGCCGGTACGCCGCCGACGATCGCATAGGGCGCGACGTCCTTAGACACGACGGCGCCGGCTCCGATCACCGCGCCGTTGCCGACGTTGACGCCGGGCAGGATCGTCGCCCCGTGGCCTATCCAGACGTCGTTGCCGATCGTCACGCGGTTTGCCCGCCGCCAGGCGAAGAAGTCCGTCTCCATGTCGCCGTCCGGCCAGTAGTCGGCGGCGCGATAGGTAAAATGATGCAGCGTCGCGCGCCAGGTCGGATGGTTGGTGGCGTTGATGCGCACGGCGGCGGCGATATTGACGAATTTGCCGATCGTCGCACACCAGACGGAACCATCCTGCATGATGTAGGAATAGTCGCCGAACGTGGCCTCGCTGATGCGGCAGCGTTCGGAAACCTCGGTATAGCGCCCGAAGGTGGAATCGCTGACGGTTGCCGTCTCATGAAAATAGGGCTCGATACCCAGCTTGCGGCTCATGCGGCGATCTTTCTGGGTGAGAATTGCTGGACGTCGAGGATGCGGTCGGCGACGGCTTCGCGCACTTCTTCGTCGTGGAAGATGCCGAGAAGGGCCACACCCGCCTTCTTCTTTTCCGCGATCATGCCGACGACGACGGCGCGGTTCCTGGCGTCGAGCGAGGCTGTGGGTTCGTCGAGAAGCAGGATCGTATGCTCAGTGATGAAACCGCGCGCGATGTTGACGCGTTGCTGCTCGCCGCCGGAGAAGGTGGCGGGCGGAAGCTGCCAGAGCGTTTCCGGCAGATTGAGCCTGGCGAGCAGGTCGCCCGCCTTTTCCCGTGCCGTGACGGCGTCCTCACCGCGTGCCACCAGCGGTTCGGCAACCACGTCGATCGCCGCGACGCGCGGCACGGTGCGCAGGAACTGGCTGACATAGCCGAGCGTATTGCGGCGGACGTTGAGCACGGTGCGCGGATCGGTGGAGGCGAGATCGACGATGCGTCCGTCGTGGCGGATGAGGATCTGGCCGGTGTCGACGGCATAATTGCCGTAGATCATCTTGAGCAGCGAGCTCTTGCCGATGCCCGATGGGCCACCGAGCACGACGCATTCGCCCGATGCGACCGAGAAGGCGACATCGGAGACGACGGGCAACTTGATGCCATCGCGCAGATGCATGGTGAAGCTCTTCGAGACTTCGGAAACGACGAGGGGCGTTGCCATGATTTCTTCTTCCTTGGTTTTGGGCCTCAGACTTGCAGGATCGAGGAGACGAGCAGCTGCGTATAGGGTTCGCGCGGGTCGTCGAGCACGCGGTCGGTGAGCCCGTGTTCGATGACGTAGCCGTCCTTCATCACCATCATCCGGTGCGAAAGCAGGCGGGCGACGGCGAGATCGTGGGTGACGATGATGGCCGAGAGGCCGAGATCGTTGACGAGGCCGCGCACGAGATCGAGCAGGCGCGCCTGCACCGAGACGTCGAGGCCGCCGGTCGGCTCGTCCATGAAGACGAGGCGCGGGCCGGTGACGAGGTTGCGGGCGATCTGCAATCGCTGGCGCATGCCGCCGGAAAAGGCGCGCGGCTGGTCGTCGATGCGGTCGGCGTCGATCTCGACGCGTTCGAGCCAGTCGATCGCTGAAGCGCGGATCTTGCCGTAATGCCGGTCGCCGATCGCCATCAACCGTTCGCCGACATTGGCGCCGGCAGAAACGGTCATGCGCAGGCCGTCTGCCGGGTTCTGATGCACGAAGCCCCAGTCGGTGCGCATCAGGAAACGTCGCTCGGCCTCGTTCATGCGGTAGAGATCGCGGTAGCTGCCGTCGCGCATGTGATATTCGACGCTGCCGGTGCTCGGCAGCAGCCGGGTGGAGAGGCAGTTGAGCAGCGTCGTCTTACCGGAGCCGGACTCGCCGACGATGGCGAGCACTTCGCCGGGCCAGAGCTCGAAGGAGACGTCGCGGCAGCCGATGCGGTTGCCGTAGAATTTTGAAACGTCGTGAACTTTGAGAAGCGGGGTATCACTCATTCTGCAGCCTCCCGGGCCAGCATCTCGCCGGCATGTCCGTGCGCGCGGCGGTCTTCGCAATGATCGGTGTCGGAGCAGACGAACATCCGCCCGCCCTTGTCGTCGAGAACCACCTCGTCGAGATAGACTTCCTCCGCACCGCAAAGGGCGCAGGGTTTATCGAAACGCTGGATATCGAAGGGATAATCCTCGAAATCCAGGCTGACGACGTCGGTATAGGGCGGAACCGCATAGATGCGTTTCTCGCGCCCGGCGCCGAAGAGCTGCAGCGCATCCGACATATGCATCTTCGGATTGTCGAATTTCGGCGTCGGCGACGGGTCCATGACATAGCGGCCGTGGACCTTCACCGGATAGGCGTAAGTCCGTGAGATGCGGCCGTTATGGGCGATATCCTCGTACAGCTTCACATGCATGAGGCCGTATTCTTCGAGAGCGTGCATCTTGCGCGTCTCGGTTTCGCGCGGCTCGAGGAAGCGCAGCGGCTCGGGGATCGGCACCTGGTAGACGAGCACCTGCCCGACCCCGAGCTTTTCTTCGGGAATGCGGTGGCGCGTCTGGATGATCGTCGCATCCTTGGTATGCGTCGTCACCGCGACATTGGCGACCTTCTGGAAGAAGGCGCGGATGGAAACGGCGTTGGTCGTGTCGTCGGCGCCCTGGTCGATGACCTTCAGCACGTCATCGGGTCCGATGATCGAGGCCGTCACCTGCACGCCGCCGGTGCCCCAGCCATAGGGCATCGGCATTTCGCGCGAGGCGAAGGGCACCTGGTAACCCGGAATGGCGATCGCCTTCAGGATGGCGCGGCGGATCATCCGCTTGGTCTGTTCGTCGAGATAGGCGAAGTTGTAGCTGGCCAGATCGGTCATTCGGCGGCTTCCTTCATGTCTTCGCCACCGTTGCGGGCGGCTTCGAATTCGCGGCGCATACGGCGGACGAGATCGAGTTCGGCCTGGAAGTCCACATAATGCGGAAGCTTCAGGTGCTCGACGAAGCCCGTCGCCTGGACGTTGTCGGAGTGCGAGATAACGAATTCCTCATCCTGTGCCGGTGCGGTGATATCCTCGCCGAGCTCTTCGGCGCGAAGCGCCCGGTCGACCAGCGACATCGCCATCGCCTTGCGCTCGCTCTGGCCGAAGACCAGGCCGTAGCCGCGGGTGAATTGCGGCGGCGCCTTGGCCGAACCCTTGAACTGGTTGACCATCTGGCATTCGGTGATCTGGATCGTGCCGAGCGAGACGGCGAAACCGAGTTCCGGCACGTCGAATTCCACCTCGACGTCGCCGATGCGGATTTCACCGGTGAAGGGGTGGTTGCGGCCGTAGCCGCGCTGGGTGGAATAACCGAGCGCCAGCAGGAAGCCCTCGTCGCCGCGGGCAAGCGCCTGCAGGCGCAGATCGCGGGTCATCGGGAATTCCATCGGCTCGCGGGTCAAGTCGCCGATCTCGTGGTCTTCCGGCATGTCGCCGTCGGCCTCGATCAGGCCTTCCTCGCCGAGGATCTCGGAGACGCGCATGACGCGGCCGGTCTCGGCGGCGCGCTGAGCGGGCGTCTCGACCGCCTCGTCCGAAAGTAGCGAGGGATCGAGCAGGCGGTGGGTATAGTCGAAGGTAGGCCCAAGAAGCTGGCCGCCCGGCAGATCCTTGTAGGTCGCCGAGATGCGGCGTTCGATCGTCATATCAGCCGTGTCGAGCGGCTTCGAATAGCCGAAACGCGGCAGCGTCGTTCGGTAGGCGCGCAGCAGGAAGATCGCCTCGATCATGTCACCGCGCGATTGGCGGATGGCAAGGGCTGCGAGCGTGCGATCGAAAAGCGAGGCCTCGGCCATGACACGGTCGACGGCGAGCGCCAGCTGCGCCACGATCTGTTCGATGCCGATCGCCGGCAGCGAACGGTCGCCGCGGCGGCGGTCGGCGAGCAGGCGGTGGGCATTGGCGATGGCGGCCTCGCCACCCTTGACGGCAACATACATGAGCTCAGATCTCCGTTGCTGTGATCTTGGTGGTGCGCGGCAGGCAGAGGAAACGTCTGCCCGATGTCAGCACGATGTCGACGCCGCGCGGAAAGAGCGCACGGTTCTCAGTCCAGAGCCGCAGGAAAGTCTCCGGCAGGCCGATAGGCGTCATCTCCGCTACGCTCTGGATGCCCGGACCCATCAGCGCCAGCCTGCGGCCGCCCTCAAGTTCGGCGAGCTCGATGATGAGGGTCGTCGAGCGGTCGGGATATTCCTGCGTGCCGGATGCAAAGAGGCCGAAGGAGGAAAGTGCGGTGCCGGCCTCGGTGAAGGCAAAACGCGCCTCGGCCTTTTCGCTGGTCAACGGCGCGCCGGTGTGGAAGCCGAGCCACTCCGGCACGGCCGATTTCGCCAGTCCCTGGGAAAGCCAGACGGGTGTGTCGTGGTCGCAAAGCGTCAGCGCGATCGTGCCGGCGGCGATGCCGAGCGGTGCCGGCGGAGCGACATCGGGCTGAACAGTCTGGATCGTGCCGGGGCGGGCCATACCGTCCATCAGCATCTTGAAGACGCTTTGGGCATGGAAGACCGGCTCGGCAAAGCCGCCGGTCAAAGCTTCTGTCTTCAGGCCCATCAGTTGTCTCCCCGCACCATGGTGAAGAAATCGACGCGGGTTGCCGCCGTCTCGTCCGCCTTGCGGCGTTCGGCATCGGCGATCCGCTCAGTGATCGGCAAAAGCAGGGCCTGTTCGACGAAGTCCTTCGTCGCTTCCTCCTGCCAGAGCGCGTCGAAGATCGCCGCAAGCCTGGCCTTCTCGCGGTCGGTGCCGAGCGCCTGCGCATGGCCGACCGAACCGGAGTCGAGCCGGACCGTCGCCCGCGTCACCGTCACTTCGCCAAGATTGAAGGGAGCGCCGCCGCCGCCGATGCGTCCGCGCACCATCACCAGCCCGGTCTCCGGTCCGCGCACCTGATGAGCCACAGGCTTTTCCGGCAACGCATCGAAGACCGCCAAGAGTTCGCTGCGTTCCGCGCGCGCCAGCAGATCGGCGGCGCGTTTGCGCCCGGATGCCGTCTGTGACGCAGGGGCTTTGCTGTCCGCTGATATCATCGCCGCTTCCCTTAAAATGTCTATTGATATAGACAACCATACAAGATACATTTAGCTCTAAATCGATGTCGTGACAAGCGTGTGACATCGTGAGTGTAAATGGGTGGGCAGGGGCGGAATGGCGGGATTGAAGCAGGTGCAAAGGCAAACCGGCGTGGCGCTCTGGCGCCAGATCGCCGATCGGATTCGCGAGGCGATCAGCAGCGGCGCCTATGACGAAACGGGAATGGTGCCGCCGGAAACCATGCTGGCGCTGCAATTTGGCGTCAACCGGCATACCGTGCGCAGTGCGCTGGCGGCGCTGGCGCAGGAGGGTATCGTCCGCGCGGTACAAGGTCGCGGCACGCTGATCGAGCGCAAGGAGCGGCTGAATTTCCCGATCACGCGGCGCACGCGTTTCACCGCCGGCATCGGCGATCAGGCGCGTGAAATGCGCGGCCTTCTGCTCGATGAGGCAAAGGAGGAAGCGAGTGCCGAGATCGCCCGCTGGCTGGGCCTGAAGCAAGGAGATCAGGTGATCCGCCTGGAAACGCTGCGCCAGGCAGACAAGCGGCCGGTTTCAAGGGCGACGAGCTGGTTTCCCGCCGAACGCTTTGCCGGTATCGGTGCGGCTTACCGGACGGCGGAATCGATCACCAAGGCTTTCGCCGAACTCGGCCTGCCGGATTATGTCCGGGCGACGACCGAAGTGACGGCCGCCCATGCGAGTGCAGCCGATATGGCCGACCTCGAACTCACTCCCGGCGCGATCCTGCTGATCGCCAAGGCGATGAATACCGATCTTGAAGGTGTGCCGGTGCAATATTCGATCAGCCGCTTCGCGGCCGACCGGGTACAGTTCACCATCGAGAATTGAGCGCCTTTCCCCGCCGAAGCGGGGAAAGATCAGCTGAGATCAATGTGCGCCGGACATGTCGCCGAGCACTTCCTTGGAAGCGACGGTGGAATCCGCCTTCAGCGTGTAGACCATGGGCACGCCGGTGGCGAGATTGAGGGCGAGCACGCCTTCTTTGCTCAGCTTGTCGAGCACCATCACCAGCGAGCGCAGCGAATTGCCGTGTGCGGCAACCAGCACCTTTTCGCCTCTGAGGACGCGCGGCAGGATTTCGGTGAGGTAGTAGGGCCAGACGCGGGCGCCGGTGTCGCGCAGGCTTTCACCGCCGGGAGGCGGCACGTCATAGGAACGGCGCCAGATATGCACCTGTTCCTCGCCCCACTTGGCGCGTGCATCATCCTTGTTGAGGCCGGAGAGGTCGCCGTAGTCGCGCTCGTTCAGCGCCTGGTCTCGGATCGTCTGGAGATCGGGCTGGCCGACCTTGTCGAGGATGAGCTTCAGCGTGTGCTGCGCGCGCACCAGCACCGAGGTATAGGCGACGTCGAATTTAATCCCGTATTCGGCGAGCGCAGCCCCGCCTGCATTAGCTTCCTGGACGCCGAGCTCGGTCAGATCGGGATCCTTCCAGCCGGTGAAGAGATTCTTCAGGTTCCAGTCACTCTGGCCGTGGCGAACGAGGACGAGGGTACCGCTCATGAATATGCCTCCGTAGTATCGTTATGAGGAAGAAAGCCCGAGCACGTCGAGCATGGAATAGAGACCCGGCTTCTTGTCGCGTGCCCAAAGGGCCGCCTTGATGGCGCCACGCGCGAAGATAGAGCGGTCGGCCGCACTGTGCGATAGGGTGACGATTTCACCTTCGCCGGCAAAAAGCACGGAATGCTCGCCGATGACGGAGCCGCCGCGCAGCGTCGCAAAGCCGATCGTGCCCGCTTCACGGGCGCCGGTATGGCCGTCGCGCACCCGGACCGACTTCGCGGCCAGATCGATGCTGCGCCCCTTTGCCGCGGCCTCGCCGAACAGAAGGGCGGTGCCGGAAGGCGCATCCACCTTGTGCTTGTGGTGCATTTCCAGGATCTCGATATCCCAGTCATCAGGATCGAGCGCACGCGCTGCCTGCTCTGCGAGCACGCTGAGCAGATTGACCCCGAGGCTCATATTGCCCGACTTGACGATGCGGGCATGGCGGGCCGCTGCGGCGATCTTGGCATTGTCGTCGGGTAAACAGCCCGTCGTGCCAATGACATGGACGATGCGGGCCTGCGCGGCGAGGCCTGAGAATTCTACTGTTGCAGCGGGCGAGGTGAAGTCGAGCACGCCTTCGGCATCGAGAAAGGCATTGAGCGGATCGTCGCCGACGATGACACCGGTCGGGCCGAGACCGGCGATCTCGCCGGCATCCTTGCCGACGAAGGGCGAGCCGGCACGCTCGACCGCGGCATGCAGCGTCACGCCATCGATCGAATGGATGAGCCGGATCAGCGTCTGCCCCATGCGTCCTGCTGCGCCAACCACCACCAGTTTCATCGCAGCATCGCTCATGTCAGTCTCACCAATTCAGTTTGAATCGGAGGCCGAAGGCCTCTGCAGGTTGTTGAGGCGAGCGTAAAGACCGTCGCTGACCTTCGCAAGCGTCTCGTGATTGCCTTCCTCGACGACGCGGCCCTGCTGCATGACGACGATCTTGTCGGCCCGCACCACGGTCGAAAGCCGGTGGGCGATGACGACGACGGTGCGTCCGCTCATCGCTTCGTCGAGCGCCTTCTGCACGGCTGCTTCGGATTCGGTGTCGAGGGCCGAGGTCGCCTCGTCGAGAAGCAGGATCGGCGCATTGCGCACCAGGGCGCGTGCGATCGACAGCCGCTGGCGCTGGCCGCCCGAAAGCGTCACGCCGTTTTCGCCGACCGGTGTCTCGTAACCCTGCGGCTGTGCCGAGATGAAGTCATGCGCATAGGCAAGGCGTGCCGCCTCTTCCACCTCGGCATCGGTCGCTTCCGGCCGGCCATAGCGGATATTGTCGCGGATCGTGCCCTCGAAAAGATAGGGCTGTTGCGAGACATAGGCGAGCTGCTGGCGCAGCGACTTCTTGGTGATGTGGGCGATGTCCTGTCCGTCGATCAGGATTTCGCCCTCGCGCGGATCGTAGAAGCGCGGAATGAGGCTGATGACGGTGGATTTGCCGGCGCCGGAGGGACCGACAAGTGCGGTGGTCGCACCGCCCTCGGCGATGAAACTGACGCCGCTGAGCACGCTCTCATTGCCGTAGGCGAATGACACATTGCGGAATTCAATCCTTGCCTGCGTCACCGTCAGCGGCCGGGCATCCGGCAGGTCGCGCTGGCGCGGTTCCATGTCGAGCAATTCGTAGATCATCCGCGCATTGACGACGGCGCGCTCCATCTGCACCTGCAGGCGGGCAAGCCGGCGGGCCGGATCATAGGCAAGCAGCAGCGCCGTGACGAAGGAGAAGAAGGCGCCTGGCGGCACATTGTTATAGATCGAGCGGTAGGCGGCATAGGCAAGCACGCTGGCGACGGCAAAGCCCGCGAAACTTTCCGTCAGAGGAGAAGTGCGTTCGGAAAGCCGGGCAATCCGGTTCGCCCGGCTTTCGGCGCCCTTGATGAGTTTGTTGACCTTCCGTTCCAGCTCTTCTTCCATCGTGAAGGCTTTCACGATGGCGATACCCTGGATCGTCTCCTGCATGGCGCCGAGAACGTGGCTGTTCAGATGTACGGCCTCGCGGGTGGCCGAGCGCAGCCGCTTGGAAACATAACGCAGCGCATAGAGCAGCGGTGGGGCCATGATGAACACGGCAAGGCTGAGCAGCGGATCCTGGAGGATCATCACGGCGAGCAGCGAAACAAAGGTCAGCAGGTCGCGCACTGTCGAGGTGATCGTCAGGTTGAGCACGTCACGGATGCCGCTGACGTTTTGGCTCACCTGCGCGGCGATATGGGCAGAGCGCGCCTCGCTGAAGAAGCCGACCGAAAGCGTCATCAGATGCGCATAGAGCCGGCGCTGGTAGCGGGCGACGATATCGTTGCCGACCTTGGAAAGCGCCACCGCCTGACCGTAGCTCGCAAAACCGCGCAGCACGAAGGCTATGAAGATCGAAAGACAGATGATCCAGACGACGTCGGCGCGCCGATTGGCGAAGGCCTCGTCGATGATCGCCCGCATGATCCAGGCGGTGAACGCCGTCGAAAGCGCCACCACGATGAGGCAGGCGATCGCAAAGACATAGCCCCACAGATGGTCGCGGCCGTTTTCAGCGATGATGCGCTTCAGGATACCGGTTACGGTATCGCTGCTGACGCTCTGCGTTCTGCTTTCCGCCGCTTCCAAAAATGAGGTTTCCTGTCTCGGACCAAGCGCCCCGCGAAGGCGACGCGCACATTTGCCGGGGTCTATAAAGAGTTGGGACCGGTTTGGCTAGAGCGCCGCGCGCCCGCATAGGGCACGCCAAGGACGCTCTATTTGCTTTGCGTGCCGGGCCTAGCGCCGCCAGCGGCGGCCTTCGGTCGAGACGCCGAAATTTGCCGGCATCCGCGCATAGGAGGAAAGCCCGGCAAGCGCTGCCAGCGGATGCGTCACCACATAGGTCGGGATGGTGCGAAGCAGCGCCGTATGCGGCGCCTTGTCCTCGAAGGCGATGCGGAATTCCGGCTTCTTCAGCGCCGGGATGATCTTCTGCGAGATGCCGCCGGACAGATAGACGCCGCCGCGCGCCATGAACACCATCGCCATGTCGCCCGCCACGCGGCCGAGATAGGTGGCAAACAGCGAGACGGTCTCTACGGCTGCCTTGTCGCTGCCGGCAAGCGCATGCGAGGTGATGTCGGCGGGATCTTTCATCGTCGGCTGGATGCCGTCGACAACGCAGATGGCATGGTAGAGGTTGACGAGGCCGCGCCCGCAGAGGATCTGCTCGGCCGAAACGCGGCCTTCGATCGTCTCGATATGCGGGAAGATTTCATAATCGCGCTTGCTGCGCGGCCCGAGATCGACATGGCCGCCTTCGCCGGGAACCGGGATCCAGCTGTGCTGGGCATGCACAAGCCCGCCGACGCCGAGGCCGGTGCCTGGTCCGAGCACGACGCGGGAGGCGATCATGTCGCCGGTGGCGTCGCCGATGCGTTCGCGGTTTTCATCCGAAAGCGCGGCGATTGCCAGCGCCTGCGCCTCGAAATCGTTGACGACGAGCACATCCTCCATGCCGAGGCCCTCGATCATCGTCTTCGGCCGCACCACCCAGTCGCAATTGGTCAGCGGGATCTCGTCGTCGTTGATCGGGCCGGCGACGGCGAGGATCGCCGAGCGCGGCTGCACGGCGGTCTTGTCGAGCACGCCTTGCTGGATCGCTTCGTCGATCGTGGCGAAATCCGCCGTGCGCACGTTCGGAAACTGCTTCGGCTCGGCATAGGCATCGGTCAGGATGGAGAAGCGGGCATTCGTGCCGCCGATATCGCCGATCAGGATCGGGAAAGGCTGCGGAGCGATGCTGTTGTTCGGTTTTGGCATGGCCGGTTCCGTGCTGATCAGGCTTCGAGTGTGGGAAGAAGTTTTATAGCGGTCGCGTGGTTGAGCGCCATCGGAATATCGTAGACGATCGCCAGACGCATCAGCGCCTTCACGTCGACATCGTGCGGCATCGGCGTCAAGGGGTCGACGAAGAAGATCAGGGCGTCGACCTCGCCGGTCGAAATCAAGGCGCCGATCTGCTGGTCGCCGCCGAGCGGCCCGCTTTTCAGCCTCGTGACGTGGAGATCGGGGGCGGCGTCGAGCACGCGCCCGCCGGTGGTGCCGGTGGCGACGATCTTCCAATGGGAGAGAACGTCCCGGTTGGCGCGGGCGAAATCCGCCATGTCGTCTTTCTTCTGGTCATGCGCAATCAATGCAAGGCATTTGCCGCCGGCCATCAACCCCTCCGCCCGAGAAATTCAATCGATTTGACCGCTTTATACCAAGAATTTGCGATTTGAAAGACAGCGTATACCGGGCCTCGGTCCCAGGGGTCGGCCCCAGAGTTTGGTCCCAAGGTTTGGTCATTGTATCGCCGGCTTGTCGTTCGGAACCGGACCGACATCGGGCAAAGCCCCGTCGTCGGCGGCGGCAGGCGCTGCGGCCGGCGCGGCGGTGAGTGCGCTGGCGGCGGAAGGTCCGCCATAGGTGGCGGCCTGCATCGAGGCGACGGAAGTAGCATCGAGCACGGCGGCGCAGGCCTTGGGCAGGTCGGAGACCATCATCTCGCGCGGCGGCTTCGGCGGCTTGGCGCCGGGCTTCGGCGGTTTCGGCGGTGCCCAGGGCGCCGGCGTGAACCACCAGGCGAGTGACTTGTCGCAGCCGTCGCCGGCAACGACCGGGGCCTGCGGCGTGCATCCCTTGGCTCCTGGCGGGCACTTGATGCGAATGTGGAAATGCGAGTCATGGCCGTATTCCGGCCGTAGCTTGCCGAGATTGGTGCGGTCGCCGGTCCACGTATCACACATCTTCTTCTTGATCGCCGGATTGACGAAAATGCGCTCCACCTCGGGATAGCTTGCCGCCAGCATCAGCAGCCGCGCGTGCGATTGCGTCCACACCTTGGGGTCGACGGTCAGGAACTTGCCCTTCTGCAGCATGGTGGTGAAGGGCAGATCCTGGCGCTCCTCGGCCGTCATGCGGCGCGTGGGCATCGGCGTAAACCAAATGTCGGCATCAAGACCGATCTGGTGCGAGGCATGGCCGTTCAGCATCGGCCCGCCACGCGGCTGCGCAATGTCGCCAACGAGAATGCCCGGCCAGCCGGCATATTTGACCCCGTCCTGCGAAAGACGTTCGAGCATCGCGATCATCGCCGGATTGCCCCAGCGGCGATTGCGCGAAAGTCGCATCGCCTGCCAGGTCGGTCCATCGGTCGGCAGCGCCACCGCACCCGTCATGCAGCCCTTTGCGTAAAAACCGATCGGCTGTGCCGGTCCCTGCGTCGGCAGGCCGACGGCGCCGAATTGCCCCTTGGCGCTGCCCGGGCTCGGCGTCTTCTGCTGGGCGCCGACCTCGCCGGCGGCAAGGCTTGCGCCGATTGCGCCGGCAAGCGTCAGTTTGCCGAATGTCCTGAAAGCCTGAGCGAAGCCGAAAGCCATACTGTTCCCTTGAACCGCTGCCGAAGTGATTTGCAATCGAATCTATCGTGAAAAGCAATTTTGGTGAATCGATGTTTTGGCTGGCGATGCGGGCAAGCGGCGGTGACGGATCGCCGCAGCGGCTCAGGCGGCTCGAAGACGCCACGCCTTGACCCAGGCCCGATGGCTCAAAATTTCGCGCGCCCGGCAAAAACCAAACTCTCTCCTGTTTTTCGCCGGTATTTTTCGTATTGTCGAACCCATCAATAATCAGGGGAAAGCGTGAATGGCGGCTCTGTGGTCGAAGATCGGTTTGTTTCTATCGCTTGCGGGTGCTCTGGCGCCAATGTCGGCAACGGGTCAGGACCAGCCCTTTCAGATCGGAAGCTCGGTCATCAGCGAGATGAAGTACAAGCCGGGCTTTGCGCATTTCGACTACGTCAATCCCGATGCACCGAAAGGCGGAGATCTGCGCCTCTCCGCAAGCGGCGCCTTCGACACCTTCAACCCGCTGCTCGCCAAAGGCCAGGCGGCAGTGGGCCTGACGCTCGTTTACGACACGTTGATGAAGCCCGCCGACGACGAGCTGCTCGTCTCCTACGGTCTGCTTGCCGAGGGATTGTCTTTTCCCGCTGACGTCTCAAGCGCGACCTTCCGCCTGCGCAAGGAAGCGAAATGGGCGGATGGTCAGCCGGTCACGCCGGAAGACGTCATCTTCAGTCTGGACAAGACCAAGGAATTAAATCCCCTCGCCTCGAACTATTACCACCACGTTGTCAAAGCGGAAAAGACCGGCGAGCGTGACGTCACCTTCACCTTCGATGAGAAGAACAACCGCGAACTGCCGAATATTCTCGGCCAGTTGATGGTCGTGCCGAAGCATTGGTGGGAAGCGCCCGGACCGGATGGCAAGCCGCGCGACATTTCTAAAACGACGCTGGAGCCCGTGATGGGTTCGGGGCCGTACAAGATCGCTTCCTTCTCGCCTGGCGCAACGATCCGTTATGAATTGCGTGACGACTATTGGGGCAAGGACCTCAATGTGAATGTCGGCCAGAACAATTTCCGCAACGTCAACTACACCTATTTCGGTGATCGGGATGTCGAGTTCGAGGCCTTTCGCGCTGGCAACAGCGACTACTGGCAGGAAACCACGGCTGCCCGCTGGGCGACGGGATATGATTTTCCCGCGGTGAAGGAAGGGCGTGTCAAAAAAGAGGAGGTTGCAAACCCCCTGCGCGCCACCGGCATCATGCAAGCTCTCGTGCCCAACATGCGACGTGACCTCTTCAAGGACATCAGGGTCCGCGAGGCGCTGAACTACGGTCTGGATTTTGAGGAACTGAACCGCACCGTTGCCTTTAATAGTTACAAACGCATCGACAGCTATTTCTGGAATACCGAACTCGCCTCCTCCGGCCTGCCGCAGGGTAAAGAACTGGAAATTCTGCAGGGCATGAAGGATAAGGTTCCGCCCGAAGTCTTCACCACGCCCTATACCAATCCCGTCGGCGGCGATCCGCAAAAGAGCCGCGACAACCTCCGCAAGGCGATTGCGCTTTTCAAAGAAGCCGGCTGGGAGCTCAAGGGCAATCGCATGGTCAATACCAAGACTGGCCAGCCGATGAGTTTCGAGATCCTGTTGTCGAGCCCCATGCTGGAGCGCTGGGCGGTGCCCTATGCCAACAATCTCAGGAAAATCGGCATCGATGCGCGGATCCGGACAGTCGATGCGTCGCAATCTGTCAATCGTGAACGCAGCTTCGACTACGATATGATCTGGAATGTCTGGGCGGAGACCATGAATCCGGGCAACGAACAAGCCGACTATTGGGGATCCGGTTCGGTCAATCAGCAGGGTTCCCGCAATTATGCCGGCATTGCCAACCAAGCCGTTGATGAGCTCATTCGCATGATTATCTTCGCGCCGAACCGCGGCGAGCAGATCGCAGCAATCAAGGCCATGGATCGGGTCTTGCTTGCAAATCACTACGTCATCCCGCTGTTCTACCGCGATACCTATAACATCGCCTATTGGAACACGGTCACGCATCCGGCCGAGTTTCCGGCCTACAGCCTTGGCTTCCCCGATGCCTGGTGGTCGACCTCGGCAAAATGAGCGGGCTTGCAATGCAGGGGCCCTCGGCTCCAAATGGCACGAGCGAATCACGACAAGCCGGCAGGGCCGGCAAGGGAAGGCTGACGGATTGAGCGGCATGAGACTCGACGGCAGGCAGACAGGAAAAACATTGCCGGAGGCTGAAGGCTGATGGGCGCCTATATCCTTCGCCGCCTGCTTCTGATGATCCCGACCATCGTCGGCATCATGGCGATTTCCTTCATCGTCATCCAGTTCGCGCCCGGCGGCCCCGTCGAGCAGGTGATCGCCCAATTGACCGGTCAGGCCGACAGTGCCGACCAGCGCCTGTCTGGCGGTGGCGATCTTCTCAGCGGCGGCGGCAGCGATGAAGGCTCGAAATATCGCGGTGCCCAGGGGCTTGACCCGGAACTGATCGCCAAGCTCGAAAAGCAGTTCGGCTTCGACAAGCCGCCGCTGACCCGTTTTGGCGAGATGATGTGGAATTACATCCGCTTCGATTTCGGCGAGAGTTTCTTCCGCAACACCTCCGTGCTCGAACTCGTTAAAGAAAAGCTGCCGGTGTCGATCTCGCTCGGCATCTGGATCCTGATCTTCTCCTATGCCATTTCCATCCCGCTCGGCATCCGCAAGGCGGTCAAGGACGGATCGACCTTCGACGTCTGGACGTCAGGCGTCATCGTCGTCGGCTATGCCGTCCCGAGCTTCCTGTTCGGCATTCTCCTGATCGTGCTCTTCGCCGGTGGCTCCTTCTACGACTGGTTTCCGTTGCGTGGCCTGGTCTCCGACAATTTCGACCAGCTGGCCTGGTGGCAGAAGCCGCTCGATTATTTCTGGCACCTCACTCTGCCGCTGATTTCGCTTTCCCTGTCCGCCTTTGCGACGACGACGCTTTTGACCAAGAATTCCTTCATCGAGGAGATCAAGAAGCAATATGTCGTCACCGCCCGCGCCAAGGGCCTGAACCAGCGGCAGGTGCTCTATGGCCATGTCTTCCGTAACGCCATGCTGATCATCATTGCCGGTTTTCCCGGCGCCTTCATTTCCGCTTTCTTCACCGGCTCGCTGCTGATCGAAAACATCTTCTCGCTCGATGGCCTCGGCCGTCTCGGCTATCTCTCGGTCATCAACCGGGATTATCCGATCGTCTTCGCCACGCTCTACATCTTCTCGCTGCTCGGCCTCGTTGTCAGCCTGGTTTCCGACCTGATCTACACCTGGATCGATCCGCGCATCGATTTCGAGCGGAGGGATGTCTGATGGACGCCGCCGCAAATCCCGCTGTCACGACGCCCGTCAAGCCGCCGCGCAAAGGCCTGCTCTCGCCGACCAACATTCGCCGCTGGCAGAATTTCCGCGCGAACGGCCGCGGTTACTGGGCGCTGTGGCTGTTCATGGTCTTGTTTATCCTCAGCCTGTTTGCCGAGTTCCTCGCCAACGACCGGCCGATCATCGCTTCCTACAAGGGCGAGATCCTGTTCCCTGTCCTCGTCGATTATCCCGAGGAGAAGTTCGGCGGCTTCCTGGCCGAAACCGACTACCGTTCCTCGGTCATAACGGACGAGATCAATGCCAATGGCTGGATGATCTGGCCGCCGATCCGCTATTCCTACCGCTCGGTCAATTCCAACATTCCGCATTCGGCCCCCACCGCTCCCTTCTGGCTGATGACGAAGGAGGAGCGTTGCGCCGGTTATCCGCAAGGGGTGAACGATCCGGATTGCACCCTCGGCAATCTCAACTGGCTCGGCACTGACGACCAGGCGCGAGACGTGCTGGCGCGCGTCATCTACGGCTTTCGCATATCGGTGCTCTTCGGCCTGGTGCTGACCATCTGCTCGGCGGTCATCGGCGTGACGGCCGGTGCGGTGCAAGGCTATTTCGGCGGCTGGACAGATCTGCTGTTGCAGCGCTTCATCGAGATCTGGTCGTCGATGCCGGTGCTCTACATCCTGCTGATCATCGCCGCACTCCTGCCGCCCGGCTTCTTCGTGCTGCTCGGCATCATGCTGCTGTTCTCCTGGGTCGGTTTCGTCGGCATCGTGCGCGCCGAATTCCTGCGCGCCCGCAATTTCGAATATGTCCGCGCCGCCCGCGCGCTCGGCGTCAACAATCGCACCATCATGTGGCGGCACCTGCTGCCGAACGCCATGGTCGCGACGCTGACCTTCCTGCCCTTCATCCTCTCCGGCTCGATCACGACGCTGACCTCGCTCGATTTCCTCGGCTTCGGCATGCCGCCGGGCTCCCCCTCGCTCGGCGAGATGATCGCTCAGGGCAAGACCAATCTGCAGGCGCCGTGGCTCGGGCTGACGGCCTTCTTTGCCATGTCGATCATGCTTTCCCTGCTGATCTTCATCGGCGAAGCCGTGCGCGATGCCTTCGATCCGAGGAAGACGTTTCAATGAGTGACATGACAGAACCGCTGCTTTCCGTCCGCGATCTCTCGGTTGCCTTTCATCAGGGCGGCGAGACCTCGCTCGCCGTCGATCACATCTCCTTCGATATCGCCAAAGGCGAGGTCGTGGCGCTCGTCGGCGAATCCGGCTCCGGCAAGTCGGTCTCGGCCAACTCGATCCTGCGACTTTTGCCTTATCCCTCGGCAAGCCATCCCTCCGGCGAAATCCTCTTCAAGGGTAAGGACCTCTTGAAGGCGTCGGAGCGGGAACTGCGTGAAGTGCGCGGCAACGACATCACCATGATCTTCCAGGAGCCGATGACCTCGCTCAATCCGCTTCATACGATCGAGAAGCAGATCGCCGAGATCCTCGCCCTGCATCAGGGCCTTACCGGCCAGCCGGCGCGTGAGCGCGTGCTGGAATTGCTGAACCAGGTCGGCATCCGCGAGCCGGAGAGGCGGTTGAAGGCCTATCCGCATGAACTGTCAGGCGGCCAGCGCCAGCGCGTCATGATCGCCATGGCGCTCGCCAACCGGCCGGAATTGCTGATCGCCGACGAGCCGACCACCGCCCTCGACGTCACCGTGCAGGCGCAGATCCTCGAATTGCTCCGGCAGTTAAAAGCCGTCCACGGCATGTCGATGCTGTTCATCACTCATGATCTCGGCATCGTCCGCAAATTCGCTGATCGCGTCTGCGTCATGACCAAGGGCAGGATCGTCGAAACCGGCACCGTCGAGGACGTCTTCGCCAATCCGAAGCATGAATATACCCGGCATCTCCTTGCCTCCGAACCGCGCGGCGAGCCGCCGCTCGCCGATCCGTCGAAACCGATGGTGATGGAAGGTTCGGATATCCGTGTCTGGTTCCCGATCAAGGCTGGGCTGATGCGCCGTGTCGTCGATCACGTCAAGGCGGTCGACGGCATCGATCTTTCGCTGCGCGCCGGCCAGACGCTCGGCGTCGTCGGCGAATCCGGCTCGGGCAAGACCACGCTCGGCCTGGCGCTCACCCGGCTGATTTCCTCGCAAGGGCGGATCGCCTTCGTCGGCAAGGACATAGCTGGCTATTCATTCAATGAGATGCGGCCGTTGCGCAACCAGCTGCAGGTCGTCTTCCAGGATCCCTACGGATCGCTGAGCCCGCGCATGTCCGTCGGCGATATCGTCGCCGAAGGGCTGAAGGTGCATGAGCGGTCGCTGACCGCAGAAGAACGCGACCAGCGCGTCTGCTGGGCGCTGGAGGAGGTGGGTCTCGATCCGCTGACCCGCTGGCGTTATCCGCACGAATTCTCGGGCGGCCAGCGCCAGCGCATCGCCATCGCCCGGGCCATGGTGCTGAAGCCGCGCTTCGTCATGCTCGACGAGCCGACCTCTGCGCTCGACATGAGCGTGCAGGCGCAGGTGGTCGATTTGCTGCGCGATCTGCAGAAGAAGCACGATCTCGCCTATCTCTTCATCAGCCACGACCTGAAAGTGGTGAAGGCGCTCGCCAACGACGTCATCGTCATGCGTTTCGGCAAGGTGGTGGAGCAGGGACCGTCCTCGGAAATCTTCCGCGCGCCGAAGGATGATTACACCAGGGCGCTGATGGCCGCCGCTTTCAACATCGAGGCGGTGCCGACGCCCGCCGTGCAGCAGTAAAGAAGATCATGCCCGCAAGCCCTCCCGTTCTCGTCGATATCAAGTTCAATCACGAAGGCGTCGCCCGCGTGCTGAAGACGGCGTTTGCCGACCGCGGCAGCATCAATCTCGCCGATCCGGCCAATCAGGCACGCGATCTCCGCGCGGTCGAATACGCGCTTCTGTGGAAACCGGATGCCGACCTTTTCGCGCGGGCGCCGAACCTGAAAGTGATCTTCTCAGGCGGCGCCGGCGTCGACCACATCATCGGCATGGCCGGCCTGCCCGAGATCCCAATCGTCCGCTTTGTCGACCGCAGCCTGACGACGCGCATGAGTGAATGGGTGGTCATGCAATGCCTGATGCATCTGCGCGGGCAATACGCCCATGACAGCCACCAGCGGCAACGTGAATGGGCCAAGCTGATCGCGCCGGAGGCGGCTGAGGTGACGGTCGGCGTCATGGGTCTCGGCATTCTCGGGCAGGACGCGGTCGCCAAGCTGAGAGTGATTGGTTTTAACGTCATCGGCTGGTCGCGCAGCCGCAAACAGATCGACGGCGTCGAAACCTTCGACGCCAGCGAATTGGACAGCTTTCTCGCAAGCACCGACATCCTCGTCGGCCTGCTGCCGTTGACGCCTGAAACATCAGGTTTCTATGACGCCGGGCTGTTTGCGAAGCTGCGCCGCAACGGTGCGCTCGGGCAACCGGTCTTCATCAATGCCGGCCGCGGTAAGAGCCAGGTCGAGGCCGATATCGTTTCCGCCATCCGTAACGGTATCCTCGGCGGCGCTTCGCTCGATGTCTTCGAGGCGGAGCCGCTTGCATCAGACAACCCATTGTGGGACTTGCAGAACGTCTTCCTCACGCCGCACGACGCAGCAGTCTCCGAAGAAAACGCGCTGTTCCGTCATGTCGAGACGCAGATCGCCCGTTTCGAGCGTGGCGAGCCGCTGCAATTCATGGTCGACCGCGCCGCCGGCTATTGAGCTTTCGGAACCTTCCAGACAGCCACCCGTTTCCTTTGCGGAAATTCTTGCGGCCGGCGAGGCCGGTTAAGACAGCGGAAGGAGACGATGATGGCGCATCAGACGGAAACACGCTGGGAAAAGTCCGACGGCAAGCTTCACAAGGAAGAGCTGATCCCGCCCGTGAAGGCAAGGCAGGGACGCACGGGCTATCGCATCCTGACGGTGCTAATCGTCGCGCTGGTGCTTGCTTTCGTGGTGTGGATACCGGTCGAGATTTGGGGTAAGCGCGAGGCGAACGAGGTGGCGCCGCAGCAGCCAGGCCAGCAGCTTCAGTCGCAGCAGCCCGCTCCGGCCCCCGCGCCGGCGCTACAGAACGGCACTGCCGTTCCAACCGAAACGCCGAACACCACGCCGGCCGCTCCGAATGTGGCGCCCGCAGCTCCGGCCCAATAATCGTCGCCAAAACTATATTCACGCCCCGCCGCCATACTGCGGCGGGGCGTTTATTGTTTTGTCTGGACTTTGTCCGTCGATTTTTCGATAAGAAGGCGCACGAGCCGGTTTCGTGCGCCGGCCCGGAACTTGGTAATACCCGGGAATTTGGCAGCACCTGACCGGAGTGGACAGGGGCAGGAATTTCATGGCCAGGACCGATATCGCAAGACGCGTCTACAATCACGCCTGGAAACTCGATCCGATCATCCGCAGCTTGATCGATACCGATTTCTACAAGCTCCTGATGCTGCAGATGATCTGGAAGCTTTATCCTGATGTGAACGCATCCTTCACCCTGATTAACCGCACCAAACGGGTGCGTCTCGCCGATGAGCTCGATGAAGGCGAATTGCGCGAGCAGCTCGATCATGCCCGCACGCTGAGGCTCTCCAAGAAGGAGATGATCTGGCTTGCGGGTAACAGTTTCTACGGCCGCGCCCAGATCTTCGAACCGGAATTCCTCGCCTGGCTTTCCAATTTCCAGCTGCCCGAATACGAGCTGTCGAAGAAGGACGGGCAATATGTGCTGGATTTCCACGGATCGTGGAAGGAAACCACCATGTGGGAAATCCCGGCGCTTGCCATCGTCAACGAGCTGCGGTCGCGCTCGGCGATGAAGGCGCTCGGTCCCTTCACCCTCGATGTGCTCTATGCCCGCGCCAAGGCGAAGATGTGGTCGAAGGTCGAACGGCTGAAGGAATTGCCGGGCCTGCGCATCTCCGATTTCGGCACCCGCCGCCGCCACAGTTTCCTCTGGCAGCGCTGGTGCGTCGAGGCACTGAAGGAAGGCATCGGCCCGGCCTTTGCCGGTACAAGCAATGTATTGCTGGCGATGGATTCCGATCTCGAGGCCGTCGGCACCAATGCCCACGAGCTGCCGATGGTGGCCGCCGCCCTTGCCGAAACCGATGAGCAGTTGCGCAACGCGCCCTACAAGATCCTGCGTGACTGGAACAAGCTCTATGGCGGCAACCTTCTGATCGTCCTGCCGGATGCCTTCGGCACCGCCGCCTTCCTGCGCGATGCGCCGGAATGGGTCGCGGACTGGACCGGCTTCCGCCCGGACAGCGCCCCGCCGATCGAAGGCGGCGAGAAGATTATCGACTGGTGGAAGAAGATGGGCCGCGATCCGCGCCAGAAGCTGCTGATCTTCTCCGACGGCCTCGATGTCGACGCCATCATCGATACCTACCGGCATTTCGAAGGCCGCGTGCGCATGAGCTTCGGCTGGGGCACGAACCTGACGAACGATTTTTCCGGCTGCGCGCCGATCGAGATCTCCGGCCTCAACCCAATCTCCGTCGTCTGCAAGGTCAGCGACGCCAACGGCCGTCCGGCGGTGAAGCTCTCCGACAACCCGCAGAAGGCGACCGGCGACCCGGCCGAGGTCGAACGCTACCTGAAATTCTTCGGCGCCGAGGACAGGATTGATCAGACGGTTCTGGTGTAGGTCTGGGCCAATGTGCCGCTATCCCGGGGCATATTGATGTGCCCCGCCATCGCATCCTCGATCGACCAACCGAAGCGCCAGGCGTCGAACATCGAGTACCATTCCTGAAAATCAGTGATCGGCAGGATATCCGGCTTCGACATCGGATTGTCGGCCAGGCTGCGGCCACGCGCACGATCCCGTGCGCCACGCTCCTGCATCTCAAGCAGATTCTCGAACATCATTACCCCCGTCTTTATCCCGATTTATGCAATCATGCTAATAAAGCATTGTCGAGTCCGGATGCGGCAATTCGGGTTGTTCACAGGATTAGCCCCAATTCGCTAGTTGAGGGGATGATGAGGTCGCAGCCGTTCCGGGGCATTTCATCAGACAAGCAGAGCATGGCGGCGTCCGAGAGCCGTCCATGCCTTTCACCATCACGGTCCACTAGCACCCGTGACGGGGAGGCTCGACTTCCTGGCTGGGGTCCGCCGCCGAGCCTCCCGGCTGGCCGACCTTAAACAGGCCGGCAGCGCCGACAAGTTGCCGCTTTCCGGCAGAGGCGATCCAACCCAGATGATATCGAGGGCTAACAGCCGGTTAATATCCACCGGCCATGTCCCGATTTCGCACAAGCTATCCTTCGGGTTTTTCAGGCTGCCAATCTGCGAAACCGGGTTCTGATCCGGTCGAGATAATAATGGCCGGGAGACGGCGCCACCGTCATCGCATGCACTTCCGAGGAGGGAACACCTGCAAATAGACGTTCCTCGCCATTCTTGAAACAAATCCTGAGCCGTCCGTCTTCCTGGCTGAAATAGACGGATTTGATGATCTTCGACTTTACCGAAAGTTCTTCCACCTGTTTTACCTCTGTTTTTGATTTTGGCAGACGGTAAACCCAAACGTGCAAAGACGCGGTGAAGCCGCATGGTAAAAATTCAGGAATCTTTCGACGCTTCAAACCTCGTAGCGCCATCGGAGCGATGGGTTCGAGAGCCTCGAACGCACGCTTGCGAGCGGAGCATTTCGTTGCTCCGTCTCGACGCATCCAGCACAGGCAACGGCCCGTTGAGCCATTTGATAGTGAACTCGAAAACAAGATCAACCCCGATCAGATCTTGCCAATCCGGCGGAGAACGCCGTCAGCAAGGCCTTTCCCTGGCCCCAGTCCTCAAGGCCGCTTTGCCCGTTGATATGGCCGAAAGGACCGATCGCGACAAGGCCGCTGTCCCACAGATCCGCTCGCGCATGCGCATGGTCGAGCGTGCCGAAGGGATCATCGGCGCTTGCGATGATCAGAGTGGGGAAGCGCATCTTTTGCGATGGCGCGTCTGCGAAGCCGGCCGCCTCCGCAGGGAATGACGCTGACTGCGGATCCGGGACCGCCACAAGAAACGCTCCGGCAACGGCAAGCGAAGAAACCTGCTGCCAATGAGCGACCAGCAGACAGGCAAGGCTGTGGGCGACCAGCAGGGGAGGCGTTGCCGACGCGCCGACGGCGCGCTCCATGGCTGAAATCCAGTCCGCCAGGTCGGGTTTTTCCCAATCGGCTGGTTGAAAACGCCGCATGTCCGGGTTCGACCTTTCCCAGCGTGTTTGCCAATGAGCCTCGCCCGAACCGCCAATCCCCGGCAATATGATGATGTCCTTCATGTCTTTTCCTCTGATCATCCGTGCAGGTGAAAATGGTGCATTTTCATTTGCTTCGGAATAAATGATCATCGGAAAACCGCGTCCCTCTCCGATGATTTCAAGGTGATCCCATGGCTTTTCAGGAAAACAATCGGGTACTGCTCGATCCAACCGATATTTCAATTATCGAAGCGATGCAGGAAAATGGACGCATTGCGATTTCCGAACTCGGTCGACGGGTCGGGCTCTCTCAGCCGGCAGCATCAGAACGCGTCAAGCGGCTGGAAGACCGCGGCATCATTGTCGGTTATTCCGCCCGTATCGACCCCACCGCTTTGGGAATCGGAATGATGGCGGTGCTTCGCTTGCGCACGACGCATGAGCATATCAAACCCTGTCTGAAACAGTTCGCGGAGATGCCGCAGGTCATGGAAGTATTGCGCCTCACCGGAGAGGACTGTTTTCTTTTGAAGGTGCTGGTTCCGTCGCCGGGAGAGCTGGAAACGATCGTTGACACGATCGCGCGTTTTGGAGCCGTGACGACATCTCTGGTGTTGCGCGGCGAGAATCCGAAGCCGATTGGACGCGCCCTGCTGCAGCGAGTTTGAGACTATGCGGACGACCGGCTTGTTCTATCGAAGCGTGCCGTCAAAAATGCTTCCGCGTCCCGCTCTCGATACGGTTTGAATCAATATTGAAAAACGAGGGATATGGCGGACAGGGTGGGATTCGAACCCACGGTACGCTTTCACGTACACACGCGTTCCAGGCGTGCGCCTTAAACCACTCGGCCACCTGTCCTTTTTTTGGCGTTCGCGCCCGGATAGGAGCAAATCGTCGGAACGGCGCGATATATACCGATGAATTTTTGTCGATCAACCGAAATCTAACAGTTTTTTGACTTCTTGCGATAAAACTCGCCTCGGCCACTCCATTGTGCTTCACCTCATCGACGACTATGTAATTCTCTAAGGTGGAGAATGGCGCGGCCGGCCGGAATTGTCCGGCATATCGAGCGTCGGAGGAATTGATGCGTTTCCTGTTGCGTCTGGCGAGTCTTGTCGCGCTTGCGGCGGCCGTTATTGCCGGGACCATCGATTCGATCCAATCGGTTGCGGCGTCCTCCGTGGTGATGACGCCGATCTCCGATGCCTGGCAGGATGTCAGCCCGACAACGCTGACGTCACTGCAATCCTCCCTTTCCTATTATATCCACCCGCGGTTCTACACCGTCATCTTCCAGTGGCTGATGCTCCAGCCGGCCTTTGCCGTTTTCCTGGTGATCGCGCTGCTTCTGTGGATGATCGGCTACAAGAAGCCGCCGGTGGCCGGTCGCTTCACCGCATAAAAAACGCAGTTAATCCGGTTGGCTGTCACCCCTCTGCTGCGTCGGCATTTGCCGCCGGATTGGCTAGAAAATCCGCATTCTGATGGAGAGAATGTCCAAAAATCAGCCCCGAAGAGCTGATTTTCGGCAATCGCTGCAAATCTTTACCAGCTGAAAAATTTCTGGTGAATTTTTCCGTGAGCCATGCAAGGATGCACGCAGCCAGGCCTCCGGGGGGAGGTCGGTGGTTCCGCAGACATGCCCGAAAAGGGCTTGCGGGAGGACCCCTAACGAATAGCAACAACAGGGCTGCACAATGAAAAAATCCCTTCTCACTCTCTTTGCCGTGGCTGCCATGTCGACGACGGCGCTTGCTGCCGACGTCAAGCCGGCGCTGGTTTACGGCACCGGCGGGAAGTTCGATAAGTCCTTCAACGAGGCGGCCTATAACGGCGCCGAGAAGTTCAAGGCCGAGACCGGCATTGCCTATCGCGACTTCGAGCCGACGGGCGACACCCAGGGCGAACAGGCCATCCGCAACTTCGCCAGCCGCGGTTTCAATCCGGTGGTTGCCGTTTCCTTTGCCTGGACCTCGGCCATCGAGAAGGTTGCAGCCGAATTCCCCGATACCAAGTTCATCATCGTTGACTCCGTCGTCGACAAGCCGAACGTCCGCTCGGTTGTCTACAAGGAAGAAGAAGGCTCCTACCTCGTCGGCGTTCTCGCCGGCATGGCGTCGAAGTCGGGCAAGGTCGGCTTCGTCGGCGGCATGGATATTCCGCTGATCCGCAAGTTCGAATGTGGCTACGAGCAGGGCGCACGTTCCGTCAAGGCCGATATCGAGGTCTTCCAGAACATGACCGGCACCACGGGCGCTGCCTGGAATGACCCGGTCCGCGGCGGCGAGCTCACCAAGAACCAGATCGACCAGGGCGCCGACGTCGTTTATGCGGCAGCCGGTGCCACCGGTCTCGGCGTTCTGCAGACGGCTGCCGACAACAAGAAGCTGTCGATCGGCGTCGACTCCAACCAGAACTATCTGCATCCGGGCTCGGTCCTGACCTCGATGGTCAAGCGCGTCGACCTCGCCGTCTACAATGCCTACAACGACACCAAGAACGACAAGTTCACCGGTGGCGTCCAGGCGCTCGGCGTCAAGGAAGACGGTGTCGGCGCTGCGATCGACGAGCATAACAAATCGCTGATCACGCCGGAAATGCAGGCTGCTGTCGACAAGGCCAAGGCCGACATCATCGCGGGAACCGTCAAGGTTCACGATTACACCTCGGACAGCGCTTGCCCGAAGTGATCCGCGCCCGAATGTGATCGACGATTGAGATCGGGCGTATGGCGGAGGGGATTTTCGCCATACGCCCTTTTCTTATTTGGAGTCTGCAGTGACAGATAAGCCCGCTATCGAGCTTGTCGGCATCGACAAGAAATTCGGTGCCGTCCATGCCAACAAGGACATCAACCTTACCGTTGCCAAGGGGACGATCCACGGCATCATCGGCGAAAACGGCGCCGGCAAATCGACCCTGATGTCGATCATTTATGGTTTCTACCATGCCGACAGCGGCGAGATCCGGGTCAACGGCAATCCCGTCACCATCCGCGACAGCCAGGCGGCCATCGCCACCGGCATCGGCATGGTGCACCAGCACTTCATGCTGGTCGACAATTTCACGGTGCTCGAGAACATCATGCTTGGCGCGGAAGGCGGCATGCTACTGGCCAGGGGCGTCGCCTCGGCGCGCGCCGAGCTCAAGCGGCTGGAAACGGAATATGGCCTGGAGGTCGATCCCGATGCGCTGATCGAGGAGCTGCCGGTCGGCCTGCAGCAGCGTGTCGAGATCCTAAAAGCCATGTATCGCGGCGCCGAGATCCTGATCCTCGACGAGCCCACCGGCGTGCTGACGCCGGCGGAGGCCGATCACCTCTTCCGCATCCTCAAGGTACTGCGCGACCAGGGCAAGACGATCATCCTCATCACCCACAAGCTGCGCGAGATCATGGCGATCACCGATACGGTCTCGGTCATGCGCCGCGGCGAGATGGTCGCGACCCGCAAGACGTCGGAAACGACGGTGGAGGAGCTCGCCGAGCTGATGGTCGGTCGCCGTGTGCTACTGCGCGTGCAGAAGGGCGAGGCGAACCCGCAAGCCGCCGTCCTGTCCGTCCGAAACCTTACAGTCAAGGACAATCGCGGCGTCACCATGGTCGACAACGTCTCCTTCGACGTGCGCGCCGGTGAAATCGTCGGCATCGCCGGTGTCGCCGGCAATGGCCAGTCCGAATTGCTGGAGGCGATTGCCGGCATCCGCAAGCCAACCTCCGGCGAAATCCTTCTCGACGGTCAGACGATCGACAAGGCCGACCCTGCCCGCCTGCGTGATCTAGGGCTCGCTCATATTCCAGAGGATCGTCACCATATGGGCCTGGTGCTGAAATTCGAGGAATATGAAAATTCCGTGCTCGGTTATCATCGCCGCCCGGCCTACAGCAAAGGCCCGCTGCTCGATCTCGAAGCGATCCGCAAGGATGCGATGGAGAAGATCGAGAAATATGACATCCGCCCGCCGAACCCGCGGCTGAAGACGGCGAATTTCTCCGGCGGCAACCAGCAGAAGATCGTTGTCGCCCGCGAGATCGAACGCGATCCGAAGATGCTGATCATCGGCCAGCCGACACGCGGCGTCGATATCGGCGCCATCGAATTCATCCACCGCCGGATCATCGAAATGCGTGACGCGGGCAAGGCGATCCTGCTCGTCTCCGTCGAACTCGATGAAATCCGCTCCCTTTCAGACCGTATCCTTGTCATGTTTGCCGGCCATATCGTCGGCGAGAAGACGCCCGATGCCGGTGAACAGACCCTCGGCCTGATGATGGCCGGCATTGCCGCGTGAGGCCTTTATGAGCACCGCTTCCGTTCCGCTACCAAACTGGATCAACTACGGCCTTATCCCGCTTTTGAACCTCACTGTCGCCTTCCTGATCTCCGGCTTCGTCGTCTGGCTGATCGGCGAGAGCCCGCTCGATGCGCTGTCGCTGCTGATCCAGGGTGCGCTCGGCAATGGCGAATTCATCGGCTTCACGCTGTTCTACGCGACGAGCTTCATCTTCACCGGCCTTTCCGTCGCAGTGGCAATCCATGCAGGTCTCTTCAACATCGGCTCCGAAGGCCAGGCCTACATGGGCGGCCTCGGCTGTGCTTTGGTGGCGCTTTCGCTCGATAATTACGTGCCATGGTATGTGACGATGCCGGTTGCGGTGGTCGGCGCTGCACTCTTCGGCGCGGTTGCCGCCTTCATACCGGCATGGCTTCAGGCAAAGCGCGGCAGCCATATCGTCATCACGACGATCATGTTCAACTACATCATCGCCTCGCTGATGAACTACCTGCTGGTGCACGTATTGATCGTGCCCGGCAAAATGGCGCCGGAAACACGCACATTCCTCGAGGGTGGGCAGTTGCCGAAGCTAACATGGCTGATGGAAATATTCGGGACAAAGCTGGGTGCTGCCCCGTTGAATGTCTCTTTCATCATTGCGCTGGTTATGTGCTACGTCGTCTGGCTCTTAATCTGGCGCACGAAACTTGGCTTCGAGATGCGCACGCTGGGCGTCAGCCCGACAGCTGCTTCATATGCCGGTATTCCCTACGCACGAATCGTGATGATCGCGATGATGCTCTCCGGCGCGCTGGCCGGCATGATGGCGCTGAATCCGGTTATGGGCGCCTCCGCGCGCCTGCAGGTGGGATTCGTCGGCGGCGCCGGCTTCGTCGGCATCGCCGTCTCGCTGATGGGCCGCAATCATCCGCTTGGCATCATCCTGGCGGCAATCCTCTTCGGTATCCTCTACCAGGGCGGCGACTGGATCTCCTTCGAAATGCCGAATATCACCCGCGAGATGATCCTCGTCATCCAGGGTCTGGTTATCCTCTTTGCCGGCGCGCTGGAATATATGTTCCGGCCGGCAATGGTGCGCCTCTATCAGCAATTCAAGCGCGGTTAAGGAGCGGGCGATGGACTATTACGACATCTTTATCAGCGTTCTAGCCTCCACCATCCGCCTGTCGATACCGCTGATCTTCACCGCCCTTGCCGGTCTGTTTTCGGAACGTGCCGGCATTTTCGATATCGGCCTCGAGGGCAAGATGCTGGGCTCGGCCTTTGCCGCCGCCTGCGTTGCCTATCTCACCGATTCGGCCTGGCTCGGCCTCGGTGCCGGCATCCTCTGCTCGGTGGCGCTGAGCCTGGTGCATGGCTTTGCCTCGATCACCAACCGCGGCAATCAGATTGTCTCCGGTGTCGCCATCAACTTCTTCATCGCCGGTATCACCATCGTGCTCGGTCAGGCCTGGTTCGGCCAGGGCGGACGCACGCCGCAGCTGGCGCCGGAGTCGCGCTTTGCGCCGATCATCCTGCCGGGCGCCGATGCTGCCCGCGACATACCGATCATCGGCCCGCTCTATGCCAACGTCATATCGGGCAACAATGTCCTCACCTACCTCGCCTTTCTCGCCGTGCCGTTTTCCTGGTGGGTGCTTTACCGCACACGTTTCGGCCTGCGGCTGCGCGCCGTCGGCGAAAATCCGGGCGCGGTCGATACGGCCGGCATCTCGGTCGCCTGGCTGCGTTACCGCGCCGTCATGTGCGCCGGCATCCTCTGCGGCTTTGCCGGCACCTATCTGGCCATCGCCCAGTCCGCAGCCTTCATCAAGGACATGTCGGCCGGCAAGGGCTATATCGCGCTCGCAGCTCTCGTCTTCGCCAAGTGGAAGCCGGTACCCGTCATGTTTGCCTGCCTACTCTTCGGCTTCCTCGATGCGCTGGCAAATTTCATGCAGGGCAAGCAGGTGCCGCTGATCGGCGAAGTGCCGGTTCAGGTTTTCCAGGCGCTGCCCTATGTCTTGACCTGCGTCCTGCTTGCCGGCTTCATCGGCGTCGCGACCCCGCCGAAAGCCGGTGGCGTGCCCTATACGAAGGAGCGTTGATATGTCTCACGATCTGTTCGAAGCCGCCCGCGGCGCCATGGCCTTTGCCCATGCGCCCTATTCGAAATTCCCGGTCGGCGCGGCGATCCGCGCCGAAGACGGCAAGGTCTATACCGGCGCCAACATCGAAAATCTCTCCTTCCCGCAAGGATGGTGCGCCGAGCCGACGGCGATCGGCGCGATGATCATGGGCGGCGCGAAGAAGATCGTCGAAATGGCGGTCATTGCCGAGAAACTGCCGCTCTGCCCGCCCTGTGGCGGCTGCCGTCAGAAGATCTCCGAATTCGCCTCCAAGGAGACGAAGATCTACCTTTGCGATGAAGCGGGCGTCAAGAAGACCATGACGATGGAAGAGCTTCTTCCCTTCAGCTTCGAGACTGAACTCGGATGAAGGCGACGGTCAACCTGCTCGCGGCACTGCTCGGCGGGATCAAGCCGCGCCACGGCATCGTCCTCGGCTCCGGTCTCGGATCCCTCGTCGGTGAGCTGGACGGCGCCGTTCGTGTTCCCTATCGCGACCTGCCGGGCTTTCCCGTCAGCGCCGTCTCCGGACATGCTGGCGAAGTCGTCGCCGGCCGCCTCGGCGGCGTGCCTGTCGTCATGCTCTCCGGCCGCGTGCATTATTACGAGAAGGGCGATGCCAACGCCATGCGCCTGCCGATTGAGGTGCTGAAGGCGCTCGGCGTCGAAGCGCTGATCCTGACCAATTCGGCCGGATCGCTGCGCGACGACATGCCGCCTGGTTCGGTGATGCAGATCACCGACCACATCAACTATTCCGGCATGAACCCGCTGATCGGCGAGGAAAGCGATCACCGTTTCGTGGGCATGACCAACGCCTATGATGCCGGGCTTGCCGCAGCGATGCAGAGGGCAGCGGCAAAGCTTAAAATCGAGCTGGCGCAAGGCGTCTATATGTGGTTCTCCGGCCCAAGCTTTGAAACGCCGGCCGAAATCCGCATGGCGCGCATCCTCGGCGCCGATGCAGTCGGCATGTCGACGGTGCCCGAGGTCATTATCGCAAGAATGCTGGGCCTGAGGGTTGCAGCCGCCTCCGTTATCACCAACTATGGGGCAGGCATGACCGGCAATGAGCTCAGCCATGAAGAAACCAAGGACATGGCGCCCATCGGCGGCGCCCGTCTCGCCGCCATCCTGAAAGACATGATTGCGGCTGGAACAGGATGATTTTAGGCCGGGTCGGCCTAAAATCTAAATCCTGTTCTACATTAAGGAGTTAGAGCATGATGTCGTCCGAAAACCGCTCACACTTTTCGGCATCATGCTCTAGAGGAAGCGAAGATGAATAGCCATTCCAACCGGGAGACGGCGGCTGTCGCCCTTTCTCTTCTCGATCTCACCAATTTGAGGGATGATTGCACCGAGGCGCAGATCGACGCGCTCTGCGCCCGTGCGCAGACGCCCTACGGCACTAGCGCCGCGATCTGCATCTGGCCGCGGTTCGTCGCTCAGGCCCGCAATATCCTTGGCACTGGGCACGCCGTGCGTATCGCGACCGTCGTCAACCTCCCTTCCGGCGATATGGAAGTCGCCGATGTCGCCGCTGAAGCCCGCGAGGCGATTGCCGATGGCGCCGATGAGATCGATCTAGTCATCCCCTACCGCAAGCTGCTGGCCGGCAATGAGAAGGCGGTGACCGATATGGTCAAGGCCGTGCGCGCCGAATGCGCTGGCCCCGTTCTTCTGAAGGTCATCATCGAGACTGGCGAGCTGAAGGATGCGGCATTGATCCGCCGTGCCTCCGAACTCGCCATCGAAGCTGGCGCCGATTTCATCAAGACCTCCACCGGCAAAGTCGCCGTCAACGCGACGCTCGAAGCCGCCGACATCATGATCCGCGCTATCCGCGAAAGCGGCCGCAAGGTCGGCTTCAAGCCGGCCGGCGGCATCGGCTCGCTGAGCGATGCCGCACTCTATCTGAGCCTTGCCGAAACCATCATGACACCGGACTGGGCGATGCCGTCGACGTTCCGCTTCGGCGCTTCCGACCTGCTCGACGATATCCTGGCGGTTCTAAGTGGAACGCAGTCGGCACCGGCTGCAGCGTCGAGCTACTGAAATGATTCCGCAGGAGATCATTCGGCGTAAGCGCGATGGCGACGAACTCGCCGCCGCCGATATCAGCTCCTTCATCGCGGCACTCGCTGCCGGTCGATTGTCGGAAGGCCAGATCGGCGCATTCGCCATGGCCGTTTGGTTCAAGGGCATGTCGCGGGCCGAAATCGTGGCCTTGACGCTGGCGATGGCCGATTCCGGTGACAGGCTGCAATGGGCCGATATCGACCGCCCGATCGCCGACAAGCATTCGACCGGCGGCGTCGGCGACAATGTTTCGCTGATGCTGGCGCCGATCGCCGCTGCCTGCGGCCTCGCCGTTCCGATGATCTCCGGGCGCGGCCTCGGCCATACCGGCGGCACGCTGGATAAGCTCGAATCCATTCCCGGCTATCTGATCACCCCGGATGCTGACCTGTTCCACAAGGTCGTGAAGGAGGCGGGATGCGCCATCATCGGCCAGACCGGGACCTTGGCGCCCGCCGACGGCAGGCTCTATGCCGTGCGCGACGTAACCGCCACGGTCGATTCCATTCCCCTCATCACCGCCTCGATCCTCTCGAAGAAACTTGCGGCGGGGCTCGAGACGCTGGTGCTCGACGTCAAGGTCGGCAATGGCGCCTTCATGGCCGATCGCGGCCAGGCGGAGATCCTCGCGCAGTCGCTGGTCGAGGTGGCCAATGGTGCAGGCGTGAAGACCTCGGCCCTGATCACCGACATGAACCAGCCGCTCGCCGACAGTGCCGGCAACGCGGTCGAGATGCGCAACTGCCTGGACTTCCTGGCAGGCAGGAAAAGAGACACGCGGCTTGATATCGTCGTTTTTGCCTTCGCCGCCGAGATGCTGGTGAAATCCGGTATCGCCGCTTCGCCTGATGAAGCTGAAGGAATGGCGCGGCGGGCCTTGTCGTCGGGAAAGGCGGCGGAAGTCTTCGCGCGTATGGTATCGATGCTCGGCGGCCCGGCCGATCTCATCGAAAATCCCGACCGATATCTAGTCAGGGCGCCTGTGGAAAAGCCTGTCCCGGCCGCCCGGTCCGGCTGGCTTGCCGGCTGCGATGCGCGCGGTGTCGGCATCAGTGTCATCGACCTTGGCGGCGGAAGACGCCATCCGGCGGCCCGGATCGACCATCGCGTCGGCTTTTCCGAACTCCTGCCGCTTGGCACCCGCGTAAACGCGGGCGAACCGATCGCGCTGGTTCATGCTGCTGACGAAGCCGCGGCGGAGCGGGCGGCTGCGGCACTTGCCATGCATTACCGCATCACCGAGGACAAGCCGGAGCTGACACCGGTGATTGCGGGCCTGATCTGACGCGGTTTACTGCTTGAGGCTGAGCGAACCGTCGGCGACGGAATAGGAGGCGAGCTTCTGCAGGAAACTCATGCCGACCAGCGTCGTCGTCAGCGCATTGTCCCTCAGGACGAAGGCTTCGACATCGCGCACGCGAATGCCGCCGATTTCGACCCGGTCGAGTGTCACATGCGCGGCCTTCGTCTGGCCGTTCGCAGTGTTCACCCCGTAACGGAAATCGAGTTGGTTGGCGGTGAAGCCCAGCCGGCGGGCCAGCGTCTCGTTGAGCGCCACATAGGTGGCGCCGGTATCGATCAGGCCCTGCACCGGCTTGCCGTTGATCTTGAAGCTGCCGGTATAGTGGCCCTGCGCATCGGCCTGCAGCCGGATCGCATTGCTGCCAGAGACGGGCGCGGGTACTGCGGCCTCATCGCTTTCGGTCGATGCGTAATTGGCGGAGAGAGCGTCAGCAGGCTGCTGGCTGGTGCTTCCGAAGAAGGAAGGCACCTGTGTGGCGAGCACCGCGGCGATGCTGGCGAATAGGACGGTACGCACGAGCATGAAACAGAAATCCTTCCTGTATAAACCCGGCATCATGCAGGGCCTCATGCTTCAGGCTTCCTAAACCTCAAGTGCTGATAAGTTGCTAATATCGACGACAAAAGGCCCGGCTTGAACCACCGGGCCGCAAAGTCTTTCGATTTGGTAAAAGAAGGTTGAAATTACTTGGTGCCGTACATGCGGTCGCCGGCATCGCCGAGACCGGGCACGATATAGCCCTTCTCGTTGAGATGGCTATCGATCGACGCGGTGAAGACCGGAACATCGGGATGCGCGGCGCGAAAGTTGCGGATGCCTTCCGGGGCGGCAAGCAGGCAGAGGAAGCGGATATTGTGGGCGCCGCGTTCCTTGAGCTTGTCGATTGCCGCGATCGAGGAATTGCCGGTCGCAAGCATCGGGTCTACGACGATGATCAGCCGCTCGGCCACGTCCTCCGGCGCCTTGAAGTAATATTCGACCGGCTGCAGCGTCTCGTGGTCGCGGTAGACGCCGATATGCGAGACGCGGGCGGACGGCACGAGATCGAGCATGCCTTCGAGCAGTCCGTTGCCGGCGCGCAGGATCGAGGCGAAGACCAGCTTCTTGCCCTCGAGGATCGGCGATTCCATCGTCTGCAGCGGCGTCTCGATCGTTTCCATCGTCAGTTCGAGATCGCGGGTGACCTCGTAACAGAGCAGCGTCGAGATTTCGCGCAGCAAGCGCCGGAAACTTCCCGTCGATGTCTCCTTGCGCCGCATGATGGTGAGCTTGTGCTGCACAAGCGGATGATCGATGACTGTGACGCCGTCCATGGGGAAGCCTTTCATTCTTTCTATCGAATGTTTCTTTCACGGAAATCGGCCAGACCGCAAGAGTGGCGGCCAATCTTCCCCAGCCTCTCGCCCTCAAATTCGGGCGAGCAGGGCCTTGCGTGTCTCATCGTCGACGAAGGCGGCTTCGATCGCCGTGCGCGTCATGGCATCGATCTCGGCGTCGCTGAAACCGAAGGTCCCGGCGGCAAGTTCGTATTCCCGCTTGAGCGAAGTATGAAAGAAAGGCGGATCGTCCGAGCTGATCGTCACCCGGACGCCCGCGTCCTTCAGCCGGCGCAGCGGATGGGAGGCGAAATCCGGAAAGACCCCGAGGGCGATATTGGAGCCCGGGCAGATCTCGAGCACGGTGCCGAGATCGGCAAGCCGTTTGACCAGATCGACATCCTCGATGGCGCGCACCCCGTGGCCGATGCGCGAGGGGCGCACCGCATCGAGCGCATCGGCGACGCTGAAGGCGCCGCAGACCTCGCCGGCATGGATGGTCAGCCCGAGGCCGGCCTCGCGGGCGATATCGAAGGCGCGGGCATAATCGGCGACGCGCCCCATGCGCTCCTCGCCGGCAAGATTGAAGCCGGTAATCAGGGGATTGCCGGCCTTTGCCGCATATTCGGCAGCACCAATCACGCTCTCCGGACCGAAATGCCGCTCGCCGGTGACGATCAGCCGGGCCTCAATGCCGTTCTTTTCCCTGGCCCGCCGGATGCCTTCGCAGATACCGGATATATAGGCATCGGCGCCGAGCCCGATGCGCTTGCCGTGGTCGGGCGAAACGATGAGCTCGCTGTAGATCGTATCGATGGCGGCGAGTTCGTCGAGATAGGTTTCGGTCAGAAGCGCATAGTCCTCCTCGGTCTTGTAGACCTCGGAAACCTTGTCGTAACATTCGAGGAAGCTTGCGAAATCATGCCAGACATAGGCACCGTCGCGAAGCTGTGCGCTGATGTCGACGCCATATTTCTGCGCCTGCGCTGCGGTCAGAGCCGGCGGTGCTGCACCCTCCAGATGGCAGTGCAGTTCGACCTTCTTCAAATGCGATGTCACAGAAAACTCCTTCCGTGCGGCCCGGCCGGGATGCCGAGATGCCGGGCGATGCTCTCGCCGATATCGGCATAGCTGCGGCGCACGCCGATCGAACGCGACCGGATGCCGGGGCCATAAGCGATGACAGGCACACGCTCGCGCGTATGGTCCGTGCCGCGCCAGGTCGGATCGCAGCCATGATCGGCGGTGAGCACGACGAGATCGCCGGGCTTCAGTTTCTTGTGGACTTCAGGCAAGCGCGCATCGAAGGCTTCGAGTGCGGCTGCATAACCCGGCACGTCGCGGCGATGACCGTAGATCATGTCGAAATCGACGAAATTGGTGAAAACGAGATCGCCGTCCCCAGCCTCGTCGAGCGCCGCGAGGGACGCATCCATCAGCGCCTCGTTTCCGTTCGCCTTGATGACCTTGGAAATGCCCTGATGCGCGAAGATGTCGTCGATCTTTCCCACAGCATGCACATGCCGGCCGTGCTCGATCAGCCGGTCGAGTAGCGTCGGCTCCGGCGGCACCACGGAGAAGTCGCGCCGGTTTCCCGTGCGCTGGAAAGTAGAGGCGGACTGGCCGATAAAGGGCCGGGCGATGACACGGCCGATATTGTAGGGATCGAGCAGCCCCCGGGCCAAACGGCAGAAGGCGAGCAGACGATCGAGGCCGAAATGCTCCTCGTGCGCCGCGACCTGAAAGACGGAATCCGAAGAGGTGTAGCAGATTGGCTTGCCGGTGCGGATATGGTCCTCGCCGAGCCGGGCGATGATCTCCGTTCCCGAAGCATGGCAGTTGCCGAGGATGCCGGGCACGTCAGCCTCTCTGCATAGCGCCTCGATGAATTCGGCAGGAAAGGCGTCGCCCTCTATCGGGAAATAACCCCAATCGAAACTGACCGGTGTTCCCGCGATTTCCCAATGACCCGACGGCGTATCCTTGCCTCGGGAGATTTCGGTCGCAGCGCCATAAATGCCATAAACCTTCTCCGGGACGGGCATGCCGGCCGGAAATCGGCCGGAGGCGGATCGCGCGATTTGCATGAGCCCGAGTTCCGACATGTTGGGCAGGGAAAGCGGCCCTTCGCGCAATCCGGCGCGGTCTCCGGCTCCGGCTGCGCAGAACTCGGCGATATGGCCGAGCGTATCGGCGCCCTCGTCGCCATAGGCCGCCGCATCCGGCGCCCCGCCAATGCCGAAGGAATCCAGAACGAAAAGAAAGGCACGCGCCATTTTACACCCGAGAGAGCCGATCGCGGCCTCTGCAATATCGGAGGCGGCTGAAATCCAGCCATATAATGCTGCGGCCGGCTTGGCAAATTACAGCGCCGCGCGTCTTTTTCAGACGCGCAAAGGACACTGTAACACTTTGAATTGCTGCTATGCAGCAGAGAGGAGCAGGAGGCGGTCGTCAGCAGTCGCCGCAGGGGATCGAGTCGCCTTGCCGCTGGCGGTAGAAATAACTGCGGCTGATGGTGATCGTACGCATGCCATCCGGCATGAAGTTCGGGGCAAACAGGAACATCGTATAGGGGATGCTGAGTTCGGTACGGACCAGGAAACTGTTCGCCGTCTTCATATCCGCTGGCACGTTGCTCACCGTGGTGTTCTTGGCATAGGGCACCGTCCCATCCTTCGCCCAGGACCAGAGCACCTTCGCATTGGCACCGGCATCGATGGTGATCCCGGTGATCTTCAGCGTCAGCGACGTGGAGTTGTAGGGCACGAAGATCGCCGTTGCGACCGACGGCATCTGCGCGAGCGCGCTCTTGGTGACGGATTGCTGCTGGGTGACGAGGTCGGCCACCGTTCCTGCGGCGCGCGTCACGCGCTTGCTGACGCTGAGGCCGACGGTGATCTCGAAAGCGCCGATATAGAGCATCACGAGCACGGGAAAGAGGATCGCGAATTCGATCGCGCCGGCGCCCCTGCGGTCGCGGGCCAGCCGCCGCACCGTCAGGACCAGTCTGGTGAACGGGTTGCGCAACGCCATTATGGATACTGCTCATTCTGGAAGGCCGCGGTCGCGACGATCAGATATTGCCGCGGCATCGAACCGTCGGAGGGACGTATCGTGGTGATGTAAGGTCGGACCAGATCCGCGGTGATTTCCCAGCGGTAGTAGGCGCGCAGCATATTGATCGTGCCGGCGCCGCCCGGCGCATATTTGAAGGCCGCCGTGTTGATGTCGGCATATTTGTCGGTGGAAAGCTTGGGGATCGTCGTCGGAATGGCCGAAAAGGTGCTGAACGTCTGCACATCCACGTAGAGCTTGCTCGGCGTAGCGACTTCGCTCGCCGAGCAGCGGATCAGGATCGAGATCTCATCGCAGAAAGCCTGCCGGAACTGCGCCTGGTTCATATCGGTCGTGCGGCCGAGATTATAGGTGATCTGCCCGGTTCGCATCCGGCGGCTCATCGTATCGACAGCATTGGAGACAAGTTCTTCGGCGGCGAAGGCGACGAAAGTTTCGAGGATTGCGAAAATCACCAGGAAATAGGGAATGGCGAGCAGCGCGAATTCGATCGCCGCAGCACCCTCGCGTGAGCGGGCGAGACCGCGAAACCGTAAGAAGCGGAACGGCGCAACAGCGCGCCCCTTATCCGTCTGCTGATCGATTGTCATCATTGCCTGGACCCGAGCGACATTCTCAGTCGTCAGACTAAGGTCCGTTCGTTGATTTTCCGTTTCAACCTGACACGAGGATTTTAACGAATGGCCGAGGAAGCTCCGAAATATACTCAGGGTGAGGCGGTCGCGGTGGCCGCTTGCTGCGCATGCTGCTCGCAATTCGGCGTGCAGGACAGCACGGAGCGCTGCGTCTGCCGGTAGACGCGTACCGTATTGCCCTCGTCGATCGACACCAGGATGCGTTCGTCGAGGATCGCATTGCCGTCGGCATCGAGAAGCACCAGATTGGTGGTGCCGAAGCTGCGTCCCGTCAGCACGATGGTCTTGGCGTCGGCGACCGTTGCATCGGCGACTGCGGCATTGCCGACAATCACCTTGCTGACGGGGCGGTCGAGTTTCAAGACGCGCGCGTGATCCATATAGACGCGCAGCATGTCATCGTCTGCGGCCGCGGAAACTCCCGAAATACCGAAAACGGCGATCATGCCGGCAAAGAAAATGGTTTTGCCGCTCGATGACATTGGGTCCTCTTTCATGATCACAGCGCAATATCCGCATAGAATGGAAAGAAATGGTGAACGAAGCCTTAAGCCTACCGCTCTGTTCCAGGATGAAGCGCAATGCTCCGATTTGGTACGGTCTCTGGGCGGCGCACGCCTCGGTTGGAAGCGGAATTTGTGCTATTTCCGGATGAATGCTGCGGTTATATCAGGAATATTGTTAAATATTGAGGTAAGCGCGTAAGAAAATACTGACTCTACAAAGGCCTGTTGTCTCGTTCACATGTCGTTAACTCTTTTCCTTAAGCCGATGGAAACGGCCATTCGCTAGGTTGCAGTCATCCGATCAACGGCAAACAGTTGGCGGACGTGCTGAACATCAACTGGAGTTAGGAGTTACCATGACCAAGCTTTTTAGCCGTTTTCTGAAGGACGAATCCGGCGCGACCGCAATCGAATACGGACTGATCGCCGCCCTCATTTCCGTAGCGCTCATCACCGGCGCAACGAGCCTTGGCGGCAAGATCGGCAACGTGTTTAACGGCTTGAGCACCAAGATGGACACCTCGGTCACCGCGAGCGGCAGCTAAGATAGCTGTTGCGTGACGGCATTCGCATATGCCGGCCGGATTTTCTCCGGCCGAACTATCCGAGCGGGCTCACAGGCTGAACAGCCGTGAGCCTTTTCGCATCATGTCTTGATCGGATATACGCATGATCGCAGCTGCAGTTTTCCTGATACTGCCACTCTGCCTCGCCATGGCGGCGTTCTCGGATCTGTTCACCATGACGATCCCGAACCGCATTTCCGTGATCCTGACCGCCTCTTTCCTCGTCCTCGCGCCGTTCTCCGGCTTGGGACTGGAAATGATCGGCATGCATCTTGCCGGCGCCGCCATCGTCTTCAGCGCCTGCTTTGCTCTCTTTGCATTCAATGTGATGGGCGGCGGAGATGCCAAGCTGTTGAGCGCCACCGCGCTCTGGTTCGGTCTGAATGAATCGCTGCTTTTCCTGATGACCGATGTCGCCGCGATCGGCGGTCTCATCACCTTGCTCATCCTGCTGGTGAGAACGCAGTCCAATACTATTCTCGCCATCGGCCTGCCAGTGCCGAACTCGGTCCTGCTCGCCAAGAAGATCCCCTACGGCATCGCGATCGCAATCGGCGGCTTCATGGCCTTCCCTTCCTCGCCGCTGTTCCTCGCGGCACTGGAAAGCCTGAAATAACGGCATTTTAAATGCCCGTTAACTTAAAATGTAAGCGTTCCATTAACCATAATTATACCAATTGCTGAGCATTCTACAGGGCGAACATATCGTGCCCTGAGGAATGATCGATGAAACCGGCTCGCCTTATAATCCTAGCTGTCGCCGTGGTGGCAGCCGGCCTCGCCGGCCTCCTGGCAATGCAAATGGCGGGCAGCGGCGGTGTCGTTACCCAGGTCCGCTCGGTCGTCGAGAAGGAACCGACCGTCAACATCCTCGTCTCGAGCGGCAATCTGTCGGTCGGCGCAAGGCTGGATGACCAGGCGGTGCATTGGATGGCCTGGCCGCAGGGCGGCGTCGTTCCCGGCCTCATCACCGAAACCGACAAGCCGGATGCAATCAAGGATCTGCAGGGCGCCGTCGTGCGTCTGCCGATCTTCGAAGGTGAACCGATCCGGCCGGAAAAGATCGCCGATTCCAGCAGCCGCATCCTCTCCTCGCTGTTGCCGGCCGGCAAGCGCGCCGTCGCGACTGAGATATCGGTGGCAACGGGCGCCGGCGGTTTCATCCTGCCGAATGATCGCGTCGACGTCATCATGGTCCGCAAGGGCGCGGAGGCCGACAAGCTCATCACCGAAACCGTGCTGAGCAATGTCCGCGTCCTCGCCATCGACCAGCAGATCCAGGAAAAGGACGACGGCTCGAAATCGGTGGTCGGCACGACCGCGACGCTCGAGCTTACGCCCGATCAAACGAAGGTTCTTGCCGTCGCCCAGCAGATGGCGGACCGGCTGTCGCTCGCGCTGCGTTCGGTCGCCGATGCGCAGGAGCAGGATACCAGCGCCGCCGACTATCTGCTGAGCGGCGACAACGGCAGTGCGATCATCCAGGTCATCAAATCGGGCGCCATCGTCACGGATGCGGGCGCCGCGCCGAAGGCGGAGTAAGGACGTGCAAATGGGCAATTCAACGCGGCGCGCCGGACCTCTCCTGACAGGTTGCCTTTCGCTGGCAATCGGCGCCTCTGGTATGGTGCCGGCCTCTTTCGCCCCACTCTTCGGTGCAGGCGAAGCGCGCGCCGATTCCGATAGCCTGGTCCGGATCTCGCAGACCGGCTCCAATGCCCATCGCCGGCTGAAGCTCGGGCTCAACAAGGCCGTCGTTGTCGATCTGCCGGAGGATGCGCATGATATCCTCGTCTCCGATCCGACCATGGCTGATGCCGTGACCCGCACCTCGCGGCGCATCTACCTGTTCGGCAAGAAGGTCGGCCAGACGAATATCTTCGTCTTCGGCGCCGGTGGACAGGAGATCGTCAATCTCGACATCGAGATCGAGCGCGACGTCTCCGGCCTCGAAGTCAATCTCCGCCGCTTCATTCCCGACTCCAACATCAACGTCGAAATCGTCTCCGACAACATCGTGCTGACCGGCACCGTGCGCACGCCGCAGGATGCCACACAGGCCGCCGATCTGGCACAGGTCTTCCTGAAGGGCGGCGAGGCGACGACCAGAACCGAAACGGCATCCGGCACCGGCGGCGACAGCTCTGTGGCGCTTTTTGCCGAAGGTCGCCAGAGTTCGCAGGTCGTCAACCTGCTGCAGATCGAGGGCGAGGACCAGGTCACCCTCAAGGTGACGATCGCCGAGGTCCGCCGCGAGGTGCTGAAGCAGCTCGGCTTCGACAATCTGGTTTCCAATTCTTCCGGCATGACGGTCGCTCAGCTCGGCAGTCCCAGCGCCGACAGCGCCGCGTCGACGGTCGGTGGCGGTCTGGCGGCGCTCTTCAAGAGCTCGATCGGCAAATACGACATTTCGACCTACCTCAACGCGCTGGAACAGGCCAAGGTCGTCAAGACGCTCGCAGAACCGACGCTGACGGCGATATCGGGCCAGGCCGCGACCTTCAATTCCGGTGGCCAGCAGCTTTATTCGACGACCGACAGCGACGGCAATGTCACCGTCGTACCGTTTAACTACGGTATCAGCCTCGCCTTCAAACCGGTCGTGCTGTCATCGGGCCGCATCAGCCTGCAGATCAAGACCAACGTCTCCGAACCGGTGGCCGGCAGCGGCAACGCCACCTATCAGCGCCGCTCGGCGGAAACCTCGGTGGAGCTGCCTTCGGGCGGCTCGATCGCGCTCGCCGGCCTTATCCGCGACAATGTTTCCCAGACGATGGGCGGCACGCCCGGTGTCTCGAAGATCCCGCTACTCGGGACGCTCTTCCGCCAGAAGGGTTTCGAGCGTCAGGAAACCGAGCTCGTCATCATCGCCACGCCCTATCTGGTGCGCCCGGTGGCGCGCAACCAGCTCAACCGGCCGGACGACAATTTCAGCCCTGAGAACGACGGTGCGACCTTCTTCCTCAACCGTGTCAACAAGGTCTATGGCCGCCGCGAGGCGCCCGTTGCAGACGCGCAGTTCCACGGCTCGATCGGGTTCATCTACAAATGAGCGGGGCACGATCGGCAGCAATGGCAGAAAACAGAGATCAGGCGATGGCCCATATGATTGCGACGACACCCCGCTTCGGAATCTCGAAGGCGTTTTTTGCGATGGCCGCCATGTCGATGGCAATCCTTTCCGGATGCGCCGGCCCGCATGACCAGCTGACGACCGGCGGCATTCCGGACGATTACCGCGCCCGCCACCCGATCATCGTCACGGAGGCGGAGCAGACGGTGGATATACCCGTCGCCTCCACCGATCGCCGCCTGACCATCGCCCAGCGCGACCTCATCCGCGGCTTTGCCACAAACTACATCTCGCGCGCCTCGGGGCCGGTTTATGTGCTGTCTCCGCAAGGCTCGCCGAATTCGGCGGCAGCCTATCAGCTGCGCAATCAGGTCCGTGCCGAGCTGACATCGAGGGGGATCGCAAGCTCGAAAATCGTCAACACCTCCTATGCCGCCGCCGGTCCCGGCGATGCGGCGCCGATCCGGCTGAGCTTTACCGGCACCACCGCGGTCACCACGCAATGCGGTCAGTGGCCGAAGGACATCTCGAACGATTTGACCAACCAGAATTATTATAATTTCGGCTGCGCCTCACAGAACAACCTTGCCGCCCAGATTGCCAATCCGGAGGATCTGGTGGCACCCCGCGGCATGACCCCGATCGACGCACAGCGGCGCAACAATGCCATCCAGGAATACCGCACGACGACATCGACAATCGAAGATGTCGGCAGCGACAGCAGCTTCTGAGGCGGAACGGGACGATGAGCGCGATCGAATACGAAATCAAAAACCCCAGCGAGCTTCGCAACGCCGAGGAGGCGGTGCGCATGGCGGATCTGGAAAACATGCGGCCGTTGCCGCGCATCTCCGTCCACGCCTTCTGCGAGAGCGAGGTCCTGCAGCATGTCATGGAACGCTGCGCCAATGATCGGCGCGTCGCGAAAGTCAGCATGCGCATCACCAGCGGCGGCATCGCCGCTGCCGCCAATATGTTTTCCGGCGCCCCGACGCCGAACCTCATCATCCTCGAGACCAAGGCGAATGCCGCGAACCTGCTCGGCGAACTCGCACCGCTCGCCGCCGTCTGCGATCCGACGACCAAGGTCGTCATTATCGGCTATTACAACGATATCGGGCTTTATCGCGAACTCATCCGCAACGGCATTTCCGAATATATGGTCCAGCCCGTCGCCATGCCCGATATCCTTGCGGCGATGGCCTCGATCTTCGTCGATCCGGAAGCCGAGCCGCTTGGCCGCAGCATCGCCTTCATCGGCTCGAAGGGCGGCACCGGCGCTTCGACCATCGCGCATAATTGCGCCTTCGGCATTTCCAATCTCTTCTCCACCGAGACGATCCTCGCCGATCTCGACCTGCCTTATGGCACGGCGAACATCGATTTCGACCAGGATCCGGCCCAGGGCATCGCTGAAGCGGTCTTCGCACCCGATCGTCTCGACGAGGTCTTCCTCGACCGCCTGTTGACGAAATGCTCCGAGCATCTGTCGCTGCTTGCCGCACCCTCGCTGCTCGACCGTGCCTATGATTTCGACGGCCAGGCCTTCCAGCCGGTGCTCGATGTTCTGCAGCGCAGCGCGCCCGTCACAGTGCTCGATGTCCCGCATGCATGGTCGGAATGGACGCGCTCGGTGCTGTCGAGCGTCGACGAGGTGGTCATCGCAGCGGTTCCCGATCTCGCCAACCTGCGCAACGCCAAGAATATGCTCGACGCGCTGCGCAAGATGCGGCCGAACGACCGGCCGCCGCATCTCATCCTCAATCAGGTCGGCATGCCGAAACGGCCGGAAATTTCGCCGTCGGATTTCTGTGAGCCGCTGGAGATCGATCCGATCGCGATCATTCCCTTCGACATCCATCTTTTCGGCAACGCCGCCAACAGTGGCCGGATGATCTCGGAAGTCGACCCGAAGTCGCCGACGGCGGAAACCTTTTCGCAGATATCGCACATCGTCACCGGCCGTGTCGCGATCAAGAAGGCGAGGAAGGGCGGCCTGCTGGGCCTCCTAAAGCGCAAATAGACGATGAGCAATTCCAGCAAAAGCGGGAAGCGGCTTTGCGTCCGCAATTGCGTGAAAACGAACAGATAGAGCATTTCCATGACTCGGAGAGATCGGGAAATGCTCTAGAACGAGCAGATTGGATCGAGTGGCATGTTTGGAAAACGCGGAAATGAGGGTTCCGGAAAGGTCGGGGGGGCGATTGCTCCTCCGCCGCCGGCTCCGGCCGCCGCCCCTGCGGCCTCTTCCCCCTCCATTCTGGTCGAACCCTCGCGCGAGTCCGCACGCCAGCAGGTGACGCCGCCGCCGATGCAGACGCCGCAGCGCAAGCGCCCGGCCCGCACCGATGAATATTACGACACCAAGGCGCAGGTCTTTTCCGCGCTGATCGACACGATCGATCTCTCGCAACTTTCCAAGCTCGACGGCGAAAGCGCCCGCGAGGAAATCCGCGACATCGTCAACGACATCATCACCATCAAGAACTTTGCGATGTCGATCTCCGAGCAGGAAGAACTGCTCGAGGATATCTGCAACGACGTCCTCGGCTACGGCCCGCTGGAGCCGTTGCTGGCGCGCGACGACATCGCCGACATCATGGTCAACGGCGCCGGTCAGACGTTCATCGAAGTCGGCGGCAAGACGATCGAATCGGAAATACGCTTCCGCGACAATGCACAGCTTCTCTCGATCTGTCAGCGCATCGTCAGCCAGGTCGGCCGCCGCGTCGACGAATCGAGCCCGATCTGCGACGCCCGCCTGCCGGATGGCTCGCGCGTCAACGTCATCGCGCCGCCGCTGTCGATCGACGGGCCGGCGCTCACCATCCGCAAGTTCAAGAAGGACAAGCTGACCCTCGATCAGCTCGTCCGTTTCGGCGCGATCACGCCGGAAGGTGCAACCGTGCTGCAGATCATCGGGCGCGTGCGCTGCAATGTCGTCATTTCAGGCGGCACCGGCTCGGGTAAAACCACGCTTCTGAACTGCCTCACCAACTATATCGACAGGGACGAACGCGTCATCACCTGCGAGGATACGGCCGAACTGCAACTGCAGCAGCCGCATGTCGTGCGTCTCGAAACGCGCCCGCCGAATATCGAAGGCGAGGGCGAGATCACCATGCGCGATCTCGTCAAGAACTGCCTGCGTATGCGTCCCGAGCGCATCATCGTCGGCGAAGTGCGCGGACCTGAAGTTTTCGACCTGCTGCAGGCGATGAACACCGGTCACGACGGTTCGATGGGCACCATCCACGCCAACACACCGCGCGAATGCCTGAGCCGTATTGAATCGATGATCGCCATGGGGGGCTTTACCCTGCCGGCAAAGACGGTGCGCGAGATCATTTCCAGCTCGGTCGATGTCGTCATTCAGGCGGCACGCCTTCGCGACGGTTCGCGCCGCATCACCCAGATCACCGAGGTGATCGGCATGGAAGGCGACGTCATCATCACCCAGGACTTGATGCGCTACGAGATCGATGGCGAGGATGCGAATGGCCGCCTGATCGGCCGGCACATGTCGACCGGCGTCGGCAAGCCGCATTTCTGGGATCGCGCCCGCTACTTCAACGAGGAAAAGCGTCTTGCCGCCGCCCTCGACGCGATGGAAGCGAAAACGAAGGAATAGGCGAGATGTTCGGGTTCGATCCGATAGTATTGGCAATCGTCGTCCTCGCCGCCGTCTCCGCGGCGGCGGTCGCCTATGCCCTGTTGTTTTCGAAGATCGAGGCCGACAAGAAATCGGCAAGCCGCATCAATCGCGTCAAATCGGCCGAAAGCGACCGGGTCAAGGTCAAGGCTGCCCGTGACCGGGTGCAAGAGCTGTCGAAGCGCCGTAAATCGGTGCAGGACAATCTGAAGGATCTGGAAAAGCGCCAGCACGAAAAGACCAAGAAGACCGTGTCGATGAAGGCGCGGCTGGTGCAGGCCGGCCTGACGATCACGGCGGCGAAATTCTATCTCATCAGCGCCGTCTTCGCCTCCATGCTGCTTCTCGTCGCCTTGGTCGTCGGCGCATCGTGGATGGTCATGGTCGGTATCGCCGTCGTCGCCGGTCTCGGCCTGCCGCGCTGGGTCGTTGGCTTCCTGATCAAGCGCCGCCAGACCAAGTTTTTGAACGAACTCCCCAATGCGCTTGACGTTATTACGCGCTCAATCAAATCGGGCCTGCCGCTCAACGATGCGATCCGCCTTATTGCCACCGAAGGCACCGAGCCTGTCAAGAGCGAGTTCCTGCGGGTGATCGAGGCGCAGCAGGTAGGCCTGAGTATCCCCGACGCCTGCGCGCGCATGACGATCCACATGCCGCTCCAGGAAGTCAACTTCTTCGCCATCGTCATCGCCATCCAGTCGCAGGCCGGCGGCAATCTGTCGGAAGCGATCGGCAACCTCTCCAAGGTGCTGCGTGAGCGCAGGAAGATGAAGGCCAAGGTCCAGGCGCTCTCGATGGAAGCCAAGGCGTCGGCCGTCATTATCGGGGCTCTGCCCTTCATCGTCGCGACGCTCGTCTACATGACGTCGCCGAACTACATGATGATCCTTTTCACCGATCCGCGCGGCCATTTTATCATGGGTGTCTCGGCGATCTGGATGTCGATCGGCATCTTCGTCATGCGCAACATGGTCAATTTTGACATCTAGCCGGAAGGACGCACCATGTCGCAGGATCTTGCCGCAACGCTAACCAATCCGAGCATGCTGATCGCCCTCTTCGTCGCGATTGCCGTCTTCGCCACTTTTTACACGATCGCCATTCCCTTTTTCGAGCGCGGCGATTTGAACAAGCGCATGAAGGCTGTTTCCACGGAGCGCGAGCAGATCCGTGCCCGCGAACGCGCCCGCATGAACACGGAAACCGGCGCCGGCAAGGCCTCGCTCAGGAACCAGAACAACCGCTCGGTCCGTCAGATCGTCGAGCGCTTCAACCTGCGCAAGGCGCTGGTCGACGAAAACACGGTCAACAAGCTGCGTGCCGCCGGCTTCCGATCGGAGAATGCGCTGAATACCTTCCTGGTGGCGCGTTTCCTGCTGCCTTTCCTGTTCCTGACGCTTGCCGCTGTCTGGGTCTTCGGCCTCGGCAATCTCGCCGAAAAGGGCACGCCGATCCGCCTCTTCGCCGTCATCGGCGTCGGTTATCTCGGCTTCTACGCGCCGAATATCTTCATCTCGAACCGCATGGGCAAGCGCCAGCACTCGATCAAGCGCGCCTGGCCGGATGCGCTGGACCTGATGCTGATCTGCGTTGAATCCGGCATCTCGATCGAGGCCGCGATGCGCCGTGTGTCGGAAGAGCTCGGGGAGCAGTCGCCGGCGCTTGCCGAGGAGATGGTGCTGACCACGGCTGAGCTTTCCTTCCTGCCGGATCGCCGTGCGGCGCTCGAAAATCTTGCCACGCGCACCCAGATCGAGCTGGTTCGATCGGTGACTCAGGCGCTGATCCAGGCCGATCGCTACGGTACGCCGGTTGCACAGGCGCTGCGCGTTCTTGCCCAGGAAGGACGCGACGAGCGCATGAACGAGGCGGAAAAAAAGGCTGCCGCCCTGCCGCCGAAGCTGACGGTGCCGATGATCCTGTTCTTCCTGCCGGTGCTGATCGCCGTCATTCTCGGTCCGGCCGGCATTCAGGTGGCAGACAAGTTCTGACGGTTGCGCCGGCGCCGGAAAGCGGATGCCGCTTTCGGCAGAAGACGATGTTGCCTCAAAGACCGTCGGCCGATCCGGAGCCTTCAAACACGCGTGACCAGCACCGGCATAGCTGGTAAACGGGACGGACGACCATCGGCAAGCGGATGCAACCGCAGTGCCCCTGGCGCGCGTTCAATCCAAAAGAGAGGTCTCCGATGTCTTCTGCGGGCATTTTCATCAGCATCTTGGCAGCCTTGGCGGTCGGCGCGATGAGCCCTGGGCCGAGCTTCGTCGTCGTCTCCAGGATCGCCATCTCGCGTTCCAGGCTGGATGGCCTTGCGGCCGCACTCGGCATGGGCGCCGGCGGTGTCGTTTTTGCCGTGCTGGCGCTTGCCGGGCTGACGGCGCTGCTGTCTCAGTTCGAATGGCTCTATGTCCTGCTAAAGATCGCAGGCGGCGCCTATCTCGTCTATATCGCCGTCAATATCTGGAGGAGTGCCGGTCAGCCGCTCGAAGTCTCTGACACCGTCAACGGCAACCGCGCGCTGAGATTGAGTTTCATGAATGCGCTGCTGACCCAGCTCAGCAACCCGAAGACCATCATCGTCTATGCCAGCCTCTTTGCGGCACTTCTGCCGAGGACGGTGCCGCTCGATCTCATCGTCGCGCTGCCGCTCGGCGTCTTTGCCGTGGAGGCGGGGTGGTATTCGATCGTGGCCTTCGCCTTTTCGGCCCGCCATCCGCGGCGCCTCTATCTTGCCGCCAAGGGCTGGATCGACCGGGCCGCTGGTGCCGTCATGGGCGGCCTGGGTTTGCGTCTCATTCTTTCAGGCCTGAGCGCCCGCTAAGATCAGGATCTGTCTGAAGGCGTAAGCCTTTCCGACGACATGATTCGGTCAGTTGGTGTTGCTGTCGCCTGCTGCTTGCGGCGTCTTGTCCTTGGCGGCGAGTTTCTGCCAGGAATTCTGCTGCGAGAGCATGCCTCTGAGATAGGCGACATTGGCATCGGCCTGCTGCGGCGAAAGTTCGCGCCGGGCTATCTGCTCGGCTTCCGGGAAACGCCCCTGTAGGCCGACGACCAGGGCAAGGTTCTGCCTGACGCGGCTGTCGGCAGTCGGCTGGCTGGCGGCGGAACGCAGGTAGGTTTCGGCCGTGCGCAGATCGCCGGTCAGCACGTAGGACATGCCGAGGTTGGAAAGGATGGAGGGCTCGTTCGGCTGGATGTCGAGCGCGTCGCGGTAGCGCTGCCGGGCATCACTTGCCCGGCCCATCTGGTCGAGGATCGCGCCCTGGGCGGAGATCAGCTTCCAGTCAGGACGGTCGGGCGTCTGGGCGCGGCCGATCGTGTCGAGCGCCTGCTGAAACTGGCCGGCCGCCGCCTGCGCCTTGCCGTAGGCGGCCAGCACGTTGCGGTCGGCGGGATTGGCGATCGCCACCTGCTGCATGACGGCGAGCGCCTGCGTGTCGCGACCGTTCATGCGCAGCAGATTGGCGTAGTTGACGCCGGTGACGGGATCGCGCGGGTTCTTTTCATAGGCCTGGCCGAGCCGGTCCGTCGCTGAGCGCAGCTCGATCGCGTCCATCTCTTCGACCGGCTTGGTGAGTTTCGGGACCGAGCCCGTTGTCATCCGGTCCTTGGTCGTCGAGCAACCGGCGAGTGCCAGGACGAGCAGCGATGCCGCAGCGCCCTGCAGGATACGATTCGTGAATGTGGTGGTGAGCGAGGCAGGCATGGCGCGTTCCTGGATTCCGAAATCGGCGCCTGACCTCGAAGCGGAACAGGGAAAGGTTTGACGCGTAATCTTCGCTCCAGCAATAGTCTGTTAACCCTAACAGACCGTTAAGGAACGATTCCTTGCGACCGCCGAAGGACAATCATGGCCCCCTATCAGTTTATCGAGAGACCGACTCCTTTCAACACGAAGGGCGGTTCGACGCTGCCGATCTTTGCCGTTACGCCTGCCCATATCGAGACCGGCACGATCGATCCGATCGCGCTCAATTGGGCGCGCAGGGCAGGCTACAAGGCCGAAAGCGGGTCGCTGCTGCTGATCCCGACGGCCGAAGGCCATCTCGGCGGCGCGCTTTACGGCCTCGGCACCAATCCATCCGAGCAGCCTTACATCACCGGCAGGCTCGCCCGTGCGCTGCCGGCCGGCGACTGGCACATCGAGACCGCGCCGCTGACGGCAAATCGCCTGGCCCTCGGCTTTGGGCTCGGCAGCTACCGTTTCGACCGTTACAAATCCGAAAAGTCGCCGGCGGCGACGCTGATGATCCCCCGCGATGCCGACGCAGCCGATATCAAGCGCCAGCTTGCCGGCGTCTTTCTCGCCCGCGATCTGATCAATACACCGACGAACGACATGGGGCCGAACCAGCTCGAGGCCGTTTTCCGTGGCCTGGCCGAACATTACAAGGCTGAGATATCGGTTATATCGGGCGACGACCTGCTCAAGCAGAACTTTCCGCTGGTCCATACCGTCGGCCGCGCCAGCGCCGATGCGCCGCGCCTGCTTGAGCTGCGCTGGGGCAAGAAGGGTCATCGCAAGGTGACGCTCGTCGGCAAGGGTGTCTGCTTCGATACCGGCGGTCTCGACATCAAGCCTGCCGCCTCGATGCTGCTGATGAAGAAAGACATGGGCGGCGCGGCGAATGTCATGGGGCTTGCCCTGATGATCATGGACGCCAAGCTGAAGGTCGATCTGCGCGTTATCGTTCCGGTCGTCGAAAACGCGATCTCGTCCAATGCCTTCCGCCCCGGCGACATCTACCGGAGCCGCAAGGGCCTGACCGTCCAGATCGACAATACCGACGCTGAAGGCCGGTTGATCCTTGCCGATGCGCTTGCCTATGCCGACGAGGAAGAGCCCGAGCTCTTGATCGACATGGCGACGCTGACCGGCGCTGCCCGCGTTGCGCTTGGCCCGGATCTCCCGCCCTTCTTCACCGACGACGCCAATCTGGCGCATGACCTGACCGAAGCAAGCCTGGAAACCGATGATCCGCTCTGGCGCCTACCGCTCTATTCCGGCTACGAAAAGGATATCCGCACCAAATTCGCCGATCTCACCAATGCGCCGGCCGGTGGCATGGCGGGGGCGATCACCGCGGCCCTCTTCCTCAAGCGTTTCGTCAGCAAGGCGAAGAGCTGGGTGCATTTCGATATTTTCGGCTGGGCTCCGTCCGAACGGCCGCATTCGCCGGGCGGCGGCGAGGCACAGGCGATCCGCGCACTCTTTCACCATATCCGCGAGAGCCTGCGCTGACGCCATCCGCAGAAAAGCGTTGAGGCGCGCCGCGTGTTCACGCGTTGCGCCTCGCTGCCGATCGTTAAAATTTTATTCACCTTGCCGGACAGCAATTTCCAGCGCCTCTTGCATGTCCACAGCAACTGCCGGAAAATGGAACGTTAGCGTAACGATCTTCCGGAGGGGCCGTGCCGATCGAACTGACCGCCTCGCAGGCGCTGGGGCTCTGGCATGGCGCGGCGCTCGATCAGGTCCGCCACGATGACCGCGATTTGACGTTGCGTCAGATGGCGATCCTGCTGCATATTTATCTGGTGCCGCCGCCGCACACGGTGCGCGGGCTTGCCGCCACGCTTGATGTCACCAAGCCGGTCATTACCCGCGCCTTGGATACGATGGGTGAGATGGGCCTGGTCGATCGTGTGCGTGACGATGCCGACCGGCGCAACGTGATCATCAAGCGCACCGTCGGCGGTGCGCTCTACCTGGAAAAGCTCGGCGATCTCATCCGAGATCAGGCTCGCCGGCTGCCGATCTGAAAGGAATGCGAATGACGATGCTCGACCGCCGCCTGCATGCTTACAGGTCTGATCTCGCGGAAGCGGGGCTCGAAGGCAAGGTTGAGGCGTCACGTTTTACGGAAGGCGCGCCGGCGCGTGTCGCCGTTCCTGTCCTGGCCGTGCGCCCTGAACCGGACCTTGCCCGCGGAATCGATACGGAACTGCTTCTCGGCGAGGATGTGACGGTTTTCGATCGCGCCGGCGGCTGGTGCTGGGTGAAAGCCGCTTCGGACGGGTATGTCGGCTATGTCAAGGCAGACGCGCTCTTGGAAGGCCGGCCGGCGCCGACCCATATCGTCACCGTGCAGCGCACCTTCCTCTATCCGGAACCGGAACTGCGCAAGCCCCACCAGGCCATCCTGTCGATGGGAAGCCGCGTCCACGTCGCCAGCGAGGCGGAGGCGCGCGGCAATCGCTATGTCGTGCTCGAGGACGGAACTGCGATATTCGCCAAGCACGTCCAGCCGATCGGCGCGCTCGATGGCGCCGATTATGTGGAGATCGTCGCCCGTTTCCTGGAAACGCCCTATCTTTGGGGCGGGCGTTCCGGCCTCGGCATCGATTGCTCCGGCCTCGTCCAGTTGGCGATGCTGATGACGGGCAGAGCTGCGCCGCGCGATACCGACCTGCAGGCGGCCGGCCTCGGCCAGCCGATCGATCGCTCCGAAATCCGCCGTGGCGACCTGGTCTTCTGGAAGGGCCATGTCGCCGTCTTCGAAGATCCGGAAACCATCCTCCACGCCAACGGTCATAGTATGACGGTGGCGCGCGAGAATTTCGAGGCCGCGGTCGAGCGCATCGGCTGGCTCTACGAGCAACCGACCGGCTATCGCCGCCCGATCAGCTGATCAGCCGATCGGAGGCTGCGGCCAGGATCTCACTCCGCCCGTCCAGTCCTCGAAGGCTTTCGACAGTCTCAGCACCCGCATATCGTCGAAGCGCGGCCCGACGATCTGCAACCCGATCGGCATGCCCGATCGGGAGAAACCGCAATTGATCGAGGCGGCCGGCTGCTCCGACATGTTCCACGGCACCGTGAAACCGATATGCTCGAACGGCAGTGCCGGATCATTGGTCGGAGATGCCCATTCGGCCGGATAGGAGATGATCGGATTGGTCGGCGAAAGCAGGGCGTCGACCTCGGTAAACAGCCGTCCGCAGCTCTTGCGCATCTCGATCGTCTGATTGAAGCCCTTGACCGCATCGACGCCGCTGATGTCGGCGCCGCCCATCGCCCAATCCCTGATATAGGGCAGGATGCTGTCGCGCCTGTTGTCGTCGAGATCCGCGATATCGCCCCAGAACCGGGACCGCCAGAAATTGTCGAGGCCATCCAGCATCGCGCGCGTCAGCACCGGCTGGACCGATAGAATGGTCGCGCCGGCCGCCTCGAATTGTTTCGCCGCCGCTTCCACCGCGGCCCTGATCTCGTCGTCCACCGCAAGGCCGCAGCCGGCATCGAGCATCAACCCGATCTTCATGCCCGACAGGTCGATGTCGAGATCCATCCAGTCGAAATCGTTCGGCGGCAGGCTGGTGCCGTCGCGCCAATCCGGCCGTGACAGCGTCGCCATCGAAAAGGCCGCATCCTCGACGGTGCGCGCCATCGGCCCGACGCAGCGCCCGACATAATAGGGATCGGCCGGAATGCGTCCATGGCTCGGTTTGAAGCCGAAGATGCCGGTCCAGCCGGCGGGAAGGCGCACCGAACCGCCGATATCGGTGCCGATATGCAGTGGTCCGTAGCCGGCCGCCGCCGCTGCGGAAGCCCCGGCACTCGATCCGCCGGGATTCTGCGTGGTGTTCCAGGGATTGCGGCTGAGAGGATGAAAGCTCGAAAGCCCGGAGGAAAGCATGCCGTAATCGGGGCAGGTGGTCTTGGCGAAGATCACCGCGCCATCTTCCCGCAGCCGGGCGGCGGCCGGCGCATCGGCGTCCGCGGGCCTCAGTTCCACCGCTCTCGTGCCTGATGGCACCGGCTGGCCCTTCGTGGCTATCAGTTCCTTCAGCGTCACCGGGATGCCGTCGAGGGAGCCAAGCGTTTCTCCCTTCGCCCAGCGCTCCGTCGACGCTTTCGCCTGCGCGCGCGCCGATTCCGGATCGTAGAGGTAGAGTGCCGAAATCGACGGCTCCCAGGCTGCTATATGATCCTCGAGAGACAGCCAGTATTCCAGGGGGGAGAGGCTCTTATCGGCGAAGCGTTGCCTGAGTTCGCGGATGGTAAGGTCGGTTTCGGTCATGGCATGGTCTTTCGGGCTCTTCGTCTTGGGAGGACATCAGCGGCTTGCCTCGCGCGGGTCGAGCAGATCGCGCAAACCGTCGCCGAGCATGTTGAAGCCGAAGACGGTGAGCGCGATGGCAAGACCGGGCAGGATCGCCAGCCAGGGGGCGAGCGCCAGATAGGTTTGCGCATCGCCAAGCATCCGGCCCCAGGTCGGCGCCGGCGGCGCCATGCCGAGCCCGAGGAAGCTAAGACCCGCTTCGGTGAGGATCGCCAGCCCCAGCTGGATCGCGCCATGCACGATGATCTGGCTGATGATATTCGGCAGCACATGGCGCAGCGAAATCGTCAGTCGCGTATTGCCGATGGCGCGCGCCGCCGTCACATAGTCGCGGCTCCAGGCCTGCAGCGAGGTCGCGAGTGTGACGCGGGCAAAGACCGGGATCATGAAGACGGCAATCGCCGTGATCGCGGTGAACCGCCCTGGCCCGAGAAAGGCGCCGAGCATCATGGCGGACAGGATCGGCGGCAGCGCAAAGATGACATCGCAGATGCGCATCAGCAGGGCTTCGAAAGGACCGCGGATCGCCGCCGCCGAAATACCTGATATCGAACCCAGCGTCCCGCCGATCATAACCGCTGTGATGGCGATTGACAGTGAATTCCAGCAACCTGCCATCAGCATCGAAAGCACGTCGCGGCCGAACTGGTCCGTGCCGAGCAGGCCGAAGGCAAGCGGCGGCTGCAGCTTGTGGATGATCTGCATTTTCGCCGGCGGCAGCGGCGTCCAGACGAGCGACAGCAGCGCGACGGCGACCAGCAGCCCGATGATCACAGTCCCTGAAATCAGGTTCATTCGCCGGCTAAGTCTAAAGATCCGGCGGCGGCTGGCAATGGCGGTCGATGCGATCGGTACCATGTTTCAGGCCGCCTTTCTCATCCTGGGATCAATCGCCAGATAGGAGAGATCGACGATGAAATTCATCACGATGACAAGGCCTGCGAAGAATAGCACGACATCCTGCATGACGATGACATCGCGCTGGGAGAGCGCCTGCAGCGCGAGCCGTCCGAGGCCGGGAAGGTTGAAGACGTTTTCAACCAGCACCGCGCCGGCGACGAGAAAGGTGAATTGCAGCCCGATCATCGTCAGGATGGGGATCAGCGCATTCGGCACGATATGCCGCCACAGCACCGCACTGCGGGAAAGCCCCTTGGCGACGGCAGTGCGGGCAAAATCCTCGTGCATCGTGTCGAGCACCGCTGAGCGCGCCACCCGCGTCAACACACCCGCCTGCGGCATCGCCAGCGCGACGGCGGGCATAACCAGCGCCTGCAATGCCGGCAGCAGGCCGGCGCCCCAGCCCGGGAAGCCACCGGCCGGCATCAGCCCGAGCATCGTCGAAAACAGGATGATCAACAGCAGCGCCACCCAGAAGGCGGGCACGGCGATGCTGATCTGCGAAAACAGCGTCACCATGATGTCGAAGACACCGCCGCGGCGCGAGGCGGCCAGCACGCCGAGCGGCAGGGCAATCGCCACCGAAAGCACGATCGCCATCAGCGCCAGTGGCAGCGTTACCGCCAGCCGCTCGACGATCAACCCCGCGACCGGTACGCCATAGGTCAGGGAATTGCCGAGATCGCCTGATAGCACGCCGATCAACCATTGCCCGTAACGCAGCAGCAGCGGCTGCTCGAGGCCGAGACTGTGACGCAGCGCCGCAAGCGTCTCCGGCGTTGCCGAGGTGCCGAGCATGATCGAGGCGGGATCGCCTGGCAGAAGGTCCATGACGGCGAAGATCAGCAGCGAGACGACGACGAGCGTGACGATGAGACCGGCGAAGCGGCGGGCGAGGAGTGGGATCATGCGTGCCACGCTTTCGATGTGGCCTGGCGGCTCCCCCGCCCGCCCTCATTCCTGTGCTCGTCACAGGAATCCAGCCACGGGGCGTCTGCGCCGTGAATAACTCTCATGCGATGAGTAGCTGGTTCTCCCGCGCCCAAGGACTTGGGCGCACTGGATTCCTGTGACAAGCACAGGAATGAGGGAGCGAGAGGTTCGCGTGAGTCGACCATATCCGACTGTTCTGCTTCCGGCGCCAAGGCCATCACCTCATCACATCGCGCCTGACCTACCCCTCTCACTCGTCCCAGGAAACACCAGTCAGCACGTTGGAAGGGATAGGCTCGTTCTCCCACAGGCCCTTCAGCTTCTTGTCCCAGACGCCGAGTTTCGGCATGACGAAGAGGTAGAGCGCCGGCACGTCCTCGGCGAGGATCTTCTGCGCTTCGCCATAGATCGCATTCTGCGCGGCGGGATCGGTCGTCTCCTGAACCTTCTTCATCAGCGCGTTGAAAGCGGGGTTCTTATAATTGAAATAATAGGGATCGCGCGCATAGATGTCGATGTCGAGCGGTTCGGCATGGGCGACGATCGTCATGTCGAAGTTGCGGTCCTTCATGATGTCCTGGACCCATTTCGCCGGAAATTCCGTCGGCTCGATATTCATCGTCACGCCGATCTCGGCAAACATCGCCTGCATCACCTGGGCGCTGCGCGGCGCATAAGCCATCTGCGGCGATTTGATCGTGAAGGTGAAACCGTTGGGGTAGCCTGCTTCGGCAAGCAGCGCCTTCGCCTTCTCGACGTCGTAAGGCAGCACGCCTGTCATGTCCTGATAGCCCGGATCGTTCGGCGTGTAGTGGCTGCCGATCGGCGTGCCGAGGCCCGACCATGCGCCGTCGATCACCGTCTTGCGGTCGATCGCCATCATCAGCGCTTGGCGGACGCGTTTGTCGTCGAACGGCTTCTTGGCAGTGTTCATGCCGGCAACGACCTTGAGCTCGGTATTGCCGATCTTGGTGACGAGCCTCGCATCGCCGTCGAAAGAACTCATCAGCTCAGGCGCGGCAAATTCCGGAAAGGCATCGAGATCGCCGGATTTCAGCGCTGCCGCCTGCGCCTGCGGATCGGCGATGAAGCGGAAGGTCACCTTGTCGAGCTTGGCGGCCGCATCCTTGTTCCAATAATCGGCATTCCTGGTGAGTTCGACCTTGTCGCCCTTCGCCCAGCTGGCGAAACTGAAGGGGCCGGTCCCCACTGGCGTCGTCTTGTCGTCGGCAGCCGTCTTCGGTGCGACCATCACAGAGGCTGGCCAGCCGAGCCAGTAGATCAGGCTGCCGGTCGGCGCAGAGAGATGCAGCACCAGCGTTTCGGCATCCGGCGTATCGATCGAGGCGATCGAAGCGAAGAAGCGCTTCTGCGGATTGACCGAATCGGCGCCACGGGCACGGTCGAGCGAAAACTTGGCGGCAGTGGCATCGAAGGCCTCGCCGTCATGGAATTTGACGCCGGTCTGCAGCTTGAACGTATAGGTCAGGCCATCGGGAGAGATCTCCCAGTTTTTTGCCAGCTGCGGCTGGATCTTGCCGGACTGGTCGATCGTCACCAGCCCTTCGAACACGTTCTGCCAGGTCACCTGGCCGATCGCGACCGGTGCTGCGATCGTCGGGTCGAGACCGGCCGGCTCGACGCTCATGCCGAGATTGAGGGTAGTCTTTGCCGCCTCGGCCGGCGTCATCGCCGTCATCACCAGGCCGGCCGAAAGTGCGGCACCGAGCGAAAGCCGCCGGGCGAAACGCGCTGAAGGCGCAAGCGAAAACTTGATCATCATGTTCCCTTGTCTGGCCACGCTGCGATGGCAGGCCCTTTTGCGAATAGAGTGGCACTATGTCAGTGCACACACAATGACGATTTTGTGTGCTCAGTGTAGCCGAAAAAGCTACACCGCAAATCCGCGGGCAATGCAAGCTCGAAGCGTCAGTCTTTCGTCTCGGCGGCACGGCTCGTGCGCTCGCGCATGAACCTCTCGATGAAATCGAGGAGTTTCGTCGCCGCGAAAGACAGCTGCCGGTCCGGCGCGACGCAGAGATCGACATGGGTGCGGATGCCGGTCTTGCCGGCGAGTGGAATGGCAAGGAGCTGACGCGCTTCGATCTCACGGCGGACGGTCAGTGCTGGCAGCAGCGTGGCCGCAGCCCCGCTAAGCACGAGTTCCTTCAGCATTTCGAGCGAGCTGGTGACGAAGACGGGATCGAGGCTCAGCCCCTCCTTCTCGAACAGCGCGTCGAAGGCCTGGCGGAAGCCGAAGGATTGATCCGGCAGCGCCAATGCGTAGTCGGCAAGCGTCCTTAGCGGGATCTCGGCATGCGCGGCGGCCGGATGCTGCGGCGTGGCGATGAGATCATAGGCGATCTCGGAGCGTAGCCGCACCTTGGTGCCGGACATCGGTGGCGCAAACAGCGTCACCGCAATATCCGCCTCGGCGCTGTTGACGGCATCCACCGCCTGCCGCGCGCTGGTGATCGTCACGGTAAAACGCAGCTTCGGATATTTCAGGCTGAATTCGGCAAGCGCCGGCGCCAGCAGATTGGCGACGGTGGCGCCATTGGCATAGATGCTGACACGGCCGCGCTGCAGGCCCTTCAGGTCTTCGATCAGCTGCTGCACATGATCGAGCTCGCGCAACGTCCGGCCGGCGCGGGCGGCAAGCAGTTCGCCGGCGGCCGTCAGCTTGACGCCGCGGGCGCTGCGTTCGACGAGCGGCGCGCCGAAATGATATTCGAGGTTCTCGATCTGCCGGCTGATCGCCGTCGGCGCGACATTGAGATTCTCGGCCGCCTGGCGCATAGAATTGGTCCTGACCAGCTCGTCGAAATACATCAGCGCCCGGATCTGCATTCACGTCTCTCCGCCTTTCGGCACGTTGGGGTTCCGGTTCCGACCCTAAAGCATGTCGCCCAAAAGTGCGCAGCGGTTTTGGGACAACGACATGGATAAAAACAAAGATCTCAGTCAACGACCATTCGGATAGCGGTCGCGCCATGCCATTTGCGCGCCCTCGACCGGAAGGGCGGTCGCCGCGTAGACGCCACGGGCGATCGCCCGCGCCATGACGATGGTCGCAAGGTGGCAAAGCTCCATCAGGCTCGCCATGTCGTCTCTTCGATGCTTGGCCGTCGAAGCGGCAAAGACGGTATCACCGTCGAGTGGCAGGTGCGCTGGCAGCAGTGCCCTGGCAAGGCCGTCATGGCCGGCGAGCGAAAGCCTGTGCGCCTCGGCCTTCGTCAGCTGCGCGTCGGTCACCACCGCGCCGATCGTCGTTGCCGGCGTGTTCATGCCCTTGAGCCGCATCCGGTGGTCGGCCACATCAGGCATGCCGAGCCCGCCGAATTCCGCGTCTTTTTCGAAAGGTGCTGCCCAGAAATGCGGCCCGTCGCCGATCGTTGCGGAGCCGAGCGCATTGACTGCGACGATCGCCGCGATGCGATGCCCGGTGCTGCTGACGGCGCTGGCCGAGCCGAGCCCGCCCTTGACGGTGGCCGTCGTCGCCCCTGTGCCTGCACCTGTCGTGCCGAGCGCGAATGTGCCCTTGGCCGCAGCCTGCAGTGCCGTATAGCCCATGTCGCGATAGGGGGAGTGAAGGCCCCAATCCTTGTCGCCGCCATTCAGCAGGTCCATCAGGATCGCCTGCGGCACGATCGGGATGCGCACCGACCCGACGGCAAAGCCGCGGCCGCGCTCGCGCAGGCCCGCCTGCACGCCGCCGGCGGCATCCAGCCCGAAAGCCGAGCCGCCGGAGAGCACGAAGGCATCCACGGCATTGACGGTCATCGACGGATCGAGCAGGCCGGTGTCGCGCCCGCCCGGCGCACCGCCGAGCACCGTGCCGGATGCGACGGCCGGTTCGTCGAAGACGATGACCGTGACGCCGGAACCGAGCGCAAGGTCGGTCGCATGGCCGATGGAAAGACCTTCGATATCGGTGATGAGATTGAGAAGATCGGGCAAGGGCGGATCCTTATGCGGGAAGGCGGCCGGTAGGACTGTACTGCATAATTCCTTAAATCGGAATCGATTTAAGGACAAAATTATGCAGCAATTCAAAGTGTTACAGCCTTTGCGCGTTCATAAAGACGCGCGGCGCTGCAATGCCCTCAAAAAACAAGACCGGCCCCATGTGGCGGGACCGGTCGGACATCGGGAAAAGCCGCGAATGCTAATCGCGGCCTCATGCCCTCAGGCATGAAGCGGCTTCGGATGACGGCGGGTCATCAGGTCATGGATGGCCAACCGCACCTCATCGGGCGAGCCGAAACGCTGCTCGTCGAGGTCGTGGACATGAAATTTCACGGCGATGAACTTCAGCCGATCTTCATCGGGAATGACGATCCCGACGGGAACGCCTGCATATTCGATAACTTGCTTCTTCATAGATAGAACTCCTGCCGCGCGACATGCGCAGCCATGGCGAATTGACTTGTCTGGTACCGTTGAAAGGAGGACGAACGTCACATTCGACAGTTCGGGCGGGAGAGGGCGCCCGGACGGTCATTGCCAAGCACAGATCGCCCAAGGAGATCGGCGAGAATATCGATGTCTATCATGCTCGTTCCTTGTGTTGGCGTTGCACTTGAGTGGTCCCGGTAGAGCCCGGGGCCGGTGAAGGCTGTCTTCTATAATCCACTAACTTGGTAGAGATTACCTGATAGCCTGTCAGAAACATATTCCGAAACGTGTCAAAATATCGACGATCCGAAAAAATTCATTCCGTCACAGCCCGAACTTACAGAAAGAAACATATCAGCTCTTCGTTAAATTCGCATGACAGAATCGAACTTCGATCGATCACAGCGGCAGACATAAGAAGCCTTGCTGTATGAGGCAATGGCCCGTTTCATTAAAAATCGAAATGCCTCGAAATGACCGATTTGGTTAATGCTGGAAGCCCTGTGTCACCAGCCTTCTTCGAGCACCTTCTCCAGCGTGTCCGCGAAAAAATCCGCGCTGTCGATGCTGAGGCAGAGCGGCGGTTTGATCTTCAGCACATTTTGGTGATCGCCGGTCGGCTGCATGATGACGCCGAGGTCGAGAAGCCGGTCGCAGATTGCAGCCGTCTCTTCCGTCGCCGGCTCCAGCGTCGTTCTGTCGCGGACGAATTCGAGGCCGAGATAGAGGCCCATGCCGTGCACGGCGCCCGCAATCGGATGGCGGTCGATCAGCGCGGCGAGCCGCGCCTTCAGATGATCGCCGACCGCCCGGGCATTTTCCTGCAACTTTTCCTCGGCCATGATGTCGAGCACCGTCATGCCGGCGATGCAACTGACGGGGCTGCCGCCGGTGGAGGAAAAGAAAGTGCCCTCCTTCTCCAGCGATTGCGCAATCTCCCGCGTGGTGATGACGGCGCCGAGCGGATGGCCGTTGCCCATGCCCTTGGCGACGGTGATGATATCAGGCACGACGCCCTGCTGCTCGAAGCCCCAGAAATAGTGCCCGAGCCTGGCATAGCCGACCTGCACTTCGTCGGCGATGCAGACGCCGCCGCGAGCGCGTACCTGCGCATAGAGCTCCTTGAGATAGCCTTCCGGCAATGGAATGCCGCCGGCATTGCCGTAGACCGATTCGGCGATGAAGCCCGCAAGGCCTTCGCCCGCAGCATCTATTGCCTCCAGCACCGGCGTCGCCATGCCGAGATAATCCGCTGCCGTATCGGGACCACGGAAGTCGCCGCGATAGGTGTTCGGCGAAACGATGGTATGCACCCAGTCCGGCCGGGTGGTCGGTGCCTGCGGATTGTCGGCGATCGAGGTGGAGACGGCGTCGCTCGCCGCTGACCAGCCATGATAGGCTTCGAGCAGGCAGAGCATGTTGCGCGCGCCGCTATGGGCTTGCGCCAGCCGAAGCGCCAGATCGTTCGCCTCCGAGCCGCTGTTGACCAGGAAGACCGCATCGAGCCCATCCGGCGACAGGGCGGCGAGGCGTTCGGAAAATTCTGTAATCGCGGCGTAGTGAAAGCGCGAATTCGTGTTGAGCCGCAGCCATTGCGCGCTGATCGCCGCCGCGAGCTTGGGATGGCCATGGCCGAGAATGGTGACGTTGTTGACCATGTCGAGATAGGCGCGGCCCTCGACATCGAACAAATGCTCCTTCCAGCCGCGCTCGATCTGCGGCGGCGCCGCATAATAATTCTTCTGCGGCCTTGCGAGATGCGCCCGCCGCCTGGCGAAGAGTTTGGCGGTTTCAGGTTGCGGCGCATCCGCTTGCGGGCTGAGAAGCAGCGAAGGCGAAGGGCAGAGCACCGACCAGGCCGCCGCCGTGCGCGGCGTCGCAAAAAGCGGCGGTTCGAGACCGGCGACGCTGCAAAGCTGGACGCGCAGCCCGCCGAGCGACGACGCCTCTCCGAAAACAGTGCCGAGCGAATCGCCGGCGGCGATCTCGGCTCCATCCTCGACGGAGAGGTCGAGCCCGTCGAGATGCAGGGTCATCGTATCGCTGGCGAGCGTCAGATGCTGGTCCTTCCAGCCGATGCGGCCGGCAAAGGGCGCGGCAATCGCGCTGCCTGCGGCAAGGCATATGTCGACATGCAGAGCGCAGGTCGCCTGTCCCTTCGCGGTTCCCGCGCGGGAAAGCCGATATTCGCCGTAGCGCGTCGCTGCCGTACCGTTTTCGGTTGCCATGCGGGCAAGCAGCCGCCAGTCCATGTCCGTATTCAGCCAGTTGCCGGCGGAAAAATGCGGGCTCCGTACCCCAAGATCGACATAGGCGATCCCGGCGGGATCGATGTCGGGCAGCAACGGCAGCCATCCCGATGTTTCCGGCGCGGTGACATCTACGCCGGCTGCCTTGAGGATCGCGGCTTCCATGAGATCGAAGGGAACCGACATCGCCGTATCGAAGATCGCCCGCTCGCGGTCGAGATTGTCGCGGACATAGTCATTGTCGGGATCGACCGAAATCTGCTGCTCGCCGCTGGCGACGAGAATGACCGCGCGTGCGACGATCAGCGGCCAGAGCGCCTTCAGTTCCTCCTCGCTCAGCGGATAGATCGCCTGATAGGCGGTGACGGCGGGCAGAATATGAAAGGGGTCGCCATCGGCCTGATGCAGCAGCGAAGCGCAGGTGACGGCGAGATCGCCGACCAGCCAGCCGCGGATGATGTCGCCGAAATCGATCACCCCGTCGGGGATGATATGGCCATGGGCGTCACGGTGGCCGACGACATTGTCGCCGGTGACGTCGTGATGCACGGCCTGTAGCCGAAGCGCCGGCGCCAACGGCTGGATGCGGCGGACGGCCATCACCATGGTCTTGGCGATCCGGTCGCGCGCCGCACTGTCGGTGATGGCCGAAAGCAGCTGCACGGCAACGGGACCTGCCCGTCTGAGATCCCATTGCAGGCTGCGGTCGAGACCGGGATGGTTGAAATCGGCAAGCGCCTGCGCCAGCCTGGCGCAGAGCGCGCCCAGCGCCGCCACGGAAGCCGGCGCTAGATAGGTCAGCTCCGTCAGCCCCTCGCCTTCCAGATATTCCAGCAGCCGGACCTGATAGCCCTGCCCGCGCACGGTAAGGACGACGATCTCCCGCCCCTCATTGGTGGGGATCACCTTCGGAACGCGCGGCGCATCTTGCCGGCTTTTGAGGTGACGGATCGCCGCATTCTGTGCTTCGAGCTCACGGATATCGTAGGCGGCGTGGCAGATCTTCAGGACGTAGCGACCCCTCTCGCTATCGACGCGATAGTTTCGATCCTGCTGGCTGCCGAGTTCGGCAAGCGTGCCGGATAGGCTGTAATGAGCAAGGAGGATCTCTTCCGCATCAGTGGCGGTCACATCGGGGCGCGGCAGCGCCATGCGATCAACAAGCGCCTCGTCGGTCATGACACCCCTCCCGCAGCATGATTCGATTACCTATTGAATGAGATAATCAAGTACTTGCCGCTGGCAGGCAACGGGGATTGTCGTTTGCCAGCAAAAGAGATGCAGGGCTGCGCTCAGCCCATGCGTTCGGAGGCGTAGCCGCCGGGGCTTGCCGGGAAGACCACGGTGCGGTTGCCGTTCAGGAAGGTGCGGTGATGGATATGCGCATGGATGGCGCGCGCCAGCACCTGGCTTTCGACATCGCGGCCGATCGAGACGTAGTCGTCGGGCGACTGCGCATGGGTGATACGCGCCGTGTCCTGCTCGATGATCGGGCCTTCGTCGAGATCGGCGGTGACGTAATGCGCCGTCGCCCCGATCAGCTTCACGCCGCGTTGATAGGCCTGCTTGTAAGGGTTGGCGCCCTTGAAGCTCGGCAGGAAGGAATGGTGGATGTTGATGATCTTCCCGGACATCTTCTGGCACATCGCATCCGAAAGCACCTGCATGTAGCGCGCCAGCACGATCAGCTCGGTGCCGGTCTGTTCGACGATATCCATGATCTGGCCTTCAGCCTGCAGTTTGTTCTCCTTCGTCACCTTGATGTGGTGGAAGGGAATGTCGTGGTTGACCACGACCTTCTGGTAATCGAAATGGTTGGAGACGACGCCGACGATATCGATCGGCAGGGCGCCGATCTTCCAGCGGTAAAGCAGGTCGTTCAGACAATGGCCGAAGCGCGACACCATCAAGAGCACCTTCATGCGGGCACTGCCGTCATGGATCTCGGCATCCATGGCGAACCGCTTGCAGATCGGCTCGAAGCCTTCCTTGAGTTCGGCAAGCGGCACGCCTTCCTCGGAGATGAAGCTGACGCGCGTGAAGAACCTGCCGGTATCGAGATCGTCGAACTGCGAGCTGTCGACGATGTTGCAGCCCTTGTCTGCCAGATAGCTCGAAATCGCCGCCACGATGCCGCGCGTCGATTTGCAGGATACCGTCAATACGTAACTTGTCATGTCTTTCCCTCTTCCCTCTCCAAGGCCGCCGCCGTGCTTAGATCAAAGCCCGGACCGCGAACAGGCCGGCGCACTTTCATTCATGCGACAAATTGCAAGAGAAACCATCACCTTTGCGCAAGTTCTCTCATTGCCAAGTCTGAAGCTTAGGAGAAGTTGCGCGAAAAACTGTACCGTCAGCGCCGCTTGGATGCGTAATCTCGCCTTCTAGCGTTTTAGGCCGGCGGCCGGCTCGCCACCGCAACCTTCCGGCGGCGCGGCGAGGTGATCTCATGGATGATCGCACCGCCGATCGACGAGAGCACCAGCGAGAGCATCACGAAGAGCACCGGCTGCTGCAGGATGCCGATCGGCAGACGGTCCGCGGCGACCCTGAGAAAAGCCAGGGTGAAGGCGTGGGTGATATAGATGCTATAGGAGCAGTCGCCGAGATAGTTCAGCCATCCCACTACCGGCAGCCTGGAAAAATCGATGGAGATCGCGCCGTAGACGATGAAGATCGCCGGGATTCCCCAGGCATAGAACCGGCTTTCCGGTGGCATCAGCGCCTCGTTGATGAACAGAAACGCAAAGCCCATGGCAAGGGCCGCCCAAGCCCAGCGGTTCGGCAGAAGCACCTTCTGTCCGTAGAGCCAGCCGAGCACGACACCGGCGAGAAACTCCAGCATGATCGGTTCGCGGTAGAACCGGGTCGCCGTCGTTTCCGGCAGCAGCCGACAGGCGATCAGGATGACGGCAAAGACGGCAAACATCGCCGGGATGCGGCGAGCTTCCTGTAGCGGCAGCAGAAGCGCAAAGACGAAGTAGAAGAACATTTCGTAATTCAGTGTCCAGCCGGGAACGACCACCGGTGTGATCGTGCTGGGATCGGCGGGATTGGCCCATGGCAGGAAGAACAGCGAGGCGATGAGATGCGGCAGGTCGAACACCGTCGATTTCAGCAATGACGGGGCGACCAGCGCCACAGTCGCCGAAAACAGCGTCGCCAGCCAGTAGAGCGGCACGATCCTTTTGATGCGCCGCCGGGCGAAATCGACCGGGCTCATCGCTCGTCCGCTCGTCGTCAGCCACATCACGAAGCCGCTCAGGACGAAGAAGATGTCGACGCCGGTTTCGCCATAGACGAAGGCGGTGGCGTCGACCGCGGGATTGACCTTGGCAAGCTGCAATACCGCGTGGAAATAGACGACCATCAGCGCCGCGATGGCGCGCAGATATTGAAGCTGGACAAGCATCGAGCGTGTGCTCCCTCGGGCTCGCGCGGACAGGCGCCGCTGCGGTCAACTCAATACATCTGCCGGACGACCCTGCCGGATGCGCGGGCTGTCGTGGAAACGCATATATCCGACGACGAACCACAGGAGACCGGCGATCTTCATCGAGAAGACCGCGGTTCCCCCAATCATCATATTCAGAAAAATGAAAAGAGAAAGTGAATGGGCGCAGCGCCGCTGCGCCGCCGTGCGCCCGGCGGGAAAGAGGCAGACGAACAGCCATAAGGCGATGACGCCGAAGATCGTCGCCGCGTAGATCAGGTAGACATAGCCGCTGTCGGCGAATTCGGCGACCCGGTCGACCGAAAGCCCGAGGATGGCAAGCGGATCGAGCTCCATGATCTTCTTCATCGTCAGATTGATGCGGCCGGTGAAATTGTCGCCCGTCGCGTTGGGTTTCATCACGTAGACGAGGAAGCCGGCGGCGACGATCAGCGGCATCAGCGCCAGATTGAAATTCTTCGGGATCTTCGGAAAGACGAAGTAACCGACGATGCAGGCACAGCAGAAGATCAGCATCGTGCGCGTGTCGTTCGTCACCAGGATCAGCACGGCCGTGCCGACCATCAGCAACCGGTCCCAGCGGCCAAGCCTCTCCCACATCGAAATCAGGTAGACCGCGATCACGCCGCAGAAATTGGCGAGCGACACCTGCTCGAGGAAGATCGAGGAGGAACGGTGGTCGATGATGCCGAAAGAGAAGCGCTCGGGAAAGCCGAGCGCGTTCTGGAAGAGGCCCGTCGTATTGTAGCTCAGCGGCAGCAGCCCGCGCGTATTGGCGAAATAATCGGACGGGTGGACGATGCTGACATAGAACGGCACGCTGACGATCTCGAAGATCAGGAAGATCATGACGGCAAGACTTGCCCAGCGAAAGGCGAGCTTCATCGTTTTCTCGTTGCTCCAGCCGCCGAGCCCGGTAAAGCAGAAGATGATCAGCACGTTGCGGAAGTGATCGATGAACAGCATGCGGTTGAGCACGCTGACATAGATGGTCACGACGAGCGTGAACAGCAGGAACAGGAAGGCCGGCAGATCGGTCTCGTAGATCCCCTTGTGCAGGATATAGATGATGGCGCTCGCCATGATCAGGCCTTCGCTGGCGGCGACATGCGTCATCGAGAGCGGCACAATGTTGTGGTTGATGAAGGCGAGAATGCCGTTGTAGAGCACGGAGAGCAGCCCGAGCCAGAGCACCGTATGATCGGTGCGCGATGCCCTGCCGGCGACAGTGCCGGCCACAGTGAATGTCGCTGTCCTCTGATCGACGACCGCCATGCTCATTTCCCCGCGGGTTTGACGGCGGAGCAAATGCCGGCACCGGCTTTTGCCGCCTCGGCAAGAAGCCGCATCTGCGGCCGCTCAGGGCCCTTGCGCGGCTGGACGTTGAACGGCTCGTCCGCCGGCCACCAATCGCCGGCCGCCCAGTAGGACCAGCCGAGCCACACATCGCTATTGCCGGACATGGTGGCGTAGATTTCGGTCAGCCCGCTCATGCAGTCCTTGTCGGTGGAGGCGCCAAATTCGCCGAGAAAACCGCGCTTGTGGTTCTGCTTCAACCAGGCGGTAACGCCGTTGATCGCCGCGACCGCGGCGGACGCACCTTCACAGGTCGGATGGGTGCCGGAGGAATCGGCATCGAGATACTGGTGGACCTCATAGGCGTAGAAATTGAGCGGATCGCGCACACCGAGCATCACCGTGCCGTTGGCGCCGCCGATCACATCCTTTTCCCAGCTGCCCGCGCCGCTCCAGGCGGTGCCCGGCACCAAGATGAGGTTGCGCGCGCCGACAGCGCGGATGCTGCGGATCGCCGCATTGGCCGCATCCAGCCAGTCGGTCGCCTTGATGTCGTGCGGTTCGTTCATCAGGCCGAAGAGAACGCCGTCCTGATTGGCGAATTCGACGGCGAGCCTTGCCCAGAAGTCACCGAAGGCGGCATCCGTCGCCGGCGCTGTGCCGACCTGGGTCTTGTCGTAATAGCCGAAATTATGCGGGTCGAGCAGAACCGCCATGCCGTGCTTGCGGATCAGGCCGATCGTATCTTTGATCCGCTTGAGCTCATCCTCGTCGAGCCGCCCGCCGAGTGCGGGCTGCAGCCGCTCCCAGCGGAAGGGCAGCCGGATAATCGTCATGCCCTTCTTGGCGAAATAGCCGATCGTGTCTTCGCTCGGGTAGGTGTAGTTGGTGCCGTAGATGCCGCCGCGCTCGCCATATTCACCGCCGGACAAATTGACGCCGCGGTAGCAAGGGGCCTCAGCCGCAAGGACCGGCGACGGGGTGAGAGCGGCCGCAAACAGCAGCGCTGTCAGATGTCGTGTCGTCCTCATGGCATCCTCGCAATCGCGGCAAATCGCAACATCGGCGTCGCTGACGTTATTTTAACGGTCCGTTAGCTAAGAATTTCTAAAGTATCGGCACCTCGGCTTCAGTCTTTCACGCTGGGCGGGACACGAGTGCGCGTATGAACCAGTATGACAGGAACAGGATAAGCCGGCTCCCTGGCTGGCGCAGTTTTGAGCCGTCTCAGACTGCGCCGGAAGGCGTGGGCATGCGCAGTCCCGTCGTCCGCCCGGATGATTTCGTCCGGCCATCGCCCGAACCTGCCCCGCCCCCCTTCGTGCCGCCGGCAAGCATTGCGGAAACCCGCCAATATGAGCGTCCGGCACCTCAGCCTCAGCCTGCAAGACAGCCTGTCGCGGACGCGCCGCCGAATGCAGAGTCCGCGCCGGCCGCACCGCTTCTCGACCTCCGCTCCAGTATCGCCGCGATCTGGAGCCGGCGACTGATCGTGCTGGGTTTGGCGCTTCTCGGAGCCCTCGCCGGCGGGGCGGTGGCGCCGCGCATCGCCCAGAAATTCACCGCCATCAGCAGCCTCTATTTCGATCCGCGCCAGATCGGCCTTGCCGATGCCGGCGCGCAATCGTCGGGTCCCTCGCCGGAAATGATCTCGGCGCTGATCGACAGCCAGGTGCAGATCCTGACCTCGGGCAATGTGCTGCGCCGCGTCGCCGAAGCCATGAAGCTCGACCAAGATCCCGAATTCACCGGCGGCCGCACGGATGGCGCCGCCGTGATCGGCACTCTGCAGAAGGCGCTGGTCATCACCCGTGAGGCCAGCACCTATGTCGTCTCGCTTGCCGCCACGACCAACGATCCCGAAAAATCCGCAAGGCTTGCCAACCAGGTCGTCACCTCCTTCACCGAGGAGGAGAACAGTGCCTCGAACGGCATCTACGAAAATACCTCCTCAACGCTCGACGGTCGCCTCAACGACCTGCGCCAGAAGGTGCTGGAGGCCGAGCAGGCTGTCGAAACCTTCCGCGCCGACAACGACATGGCCGCGACCGAGGGCAACCTGATTTCCGATCAGCGGCTCGTTTCGCTGAACACGATGCTGGTGACGGCACAGGAAAAGACCATCCAGGCAAAGGCGCGCGCCGATGCCGTCGCCAACCTCCGCGTCGAGGACATCGTCGCCGGCAACCAGGCGGAGGGCGGCGTCACCTCGCCGCTCGTCAGCCTGCGTCAGCAATATGCCACCCAGGCCGCCGCCGTCGGCAGCCTCGAAAGCCAGATGGGCACGCGTCATCCGCGCCTGCAGGCCGCCCGCTCCTCGCTGCAGAGCATTGGCGGCGAAATCAAGGGCGAATTGCAGCGTCTCGTCACCTCGGCAAGGGGCGAATACGAGCAGGCAAAGGCCGCCGAGGACAGCATCGCCAAGGAACTTGCCGTGCAGAAGGCGTTGCAGGCGAGTACCTCCGACAAGCAGGTGGAATTGAACGAATTGCAGCGCAAGGCGACGGCGGCGCGCGATATTTACGAGACGGTGCTGAAACGCTCTAGCCAGACGAGCGAGGAGCAAAACTTCAACCGGAGTAACATTCGCGTCATTTCGCCGGCCGAGCCGCCGGTCAAGGGAGACGGTCCCGGAAAGACGATTCTATTGGTTGCCGGCGTCATCGGCGGTTTTCTCGCCGGTTTCGTCGTCGGCGCGGGCTTTGCGATTCTCGCCGGCCTCTTCAGCCATCCCGTCATCAGAAGTTATTTCAGGAAGTCTCCCGCTGCGGCCGCTTGATGACGGTCGTCGGTTTTCCTACATCGGGGAAGCGGCCTATTGCCGGCAGGAGAGTTCCCATGCGGCCAATGATGATGCTTCTGATATTGCTCGTTGCCGTCTCGAGCCTCGCCCCGGCGTCCGCCTTTGCCGTCGACTGGACGAAATCCGTCGATCCGGGCGTTCAACCTCTTTATCCCTACAAAGGTCTTCCCGGCGTCAAGGCGCAGCCGGACAAGAAGGAAGAGGAATCCTACAATTGCCGCACCGAAACCGTGCAGATCCGCCGCCGCTATGACGAGATCTTCCGTTCGGGCGGCATGCCGACGCTGATGTATGTCTGCGAACGCGACGGCTTCATCTCGATGGACGACAAGGTTCCGCTCCGCGGCCACTATCAGCCGGTGCGGTGAGGGGTTTCAGGCGGTCAGCAAAGCCGATGGATGCGCCTGTCTGAAACATTCGATCGGAAGCTCCATCCTGAGATAGTCGAAGCCGGCATTCGCTTCCGATCGATCGACGATCGAATACTTGACCATGCCCCCTTCCTCCGCGCGCCGCAGCGGCAGGCTTTCGGCTGCCGCAAAGCCCAGCCGCTTTTATAGGCCGATCGCTTTTTCATTGTGGCAGAAGACGTGCAACGCGGCGGTTTCGACCCAAGTCGGAGCCGTCTGGCCGGATCCGACTTGTCCTTGAGACTGACGATATCGACCTGCGCCATGAACGACTATCCCTGATTCCGCTCACGCCTTGCGGCAGACACAGTAGCCGCCCGGAGAGGAGGACAGCACGAGCTTGCCGTTCAGAACCGGATCGACTTCGAAGCGGTCGGTTTCCGCCAGATAGTCGGTGACGGCCTTCAGCGGCTCATTGCCGCGCAGCCATACCTTGGAGCGCTTTGTGAAGGCCTGTTCCTCGGTCAGGTGGCCGATGAACGTGTCGGCGACGACGAGGTAGCAGCCTTCCGTTACCAGCGGACCGTAGGCGCGGCATTCCGCCAGAACATGCTCGTAGGAATGGTCGCTGTCGAGCACCACCATCACCCGGGCCCCCGGCGGGATCTCGGCCTTCACGGCGGCAAGCACGTCGTCGTCGACCGAACCGCCCTGGATCATCTTGATGCGGCTCGACATCGGATGGGATTCGATCGACTCGCGATTATGGGCGCGGATGTCGATGTCGATGCCGACAACCTTGGCCGCGTCGTTGCCCATGGCGGCGAGGATCGACGCCATGAAGATCAGCGAGCCGCCGCGCGCGATGCCGGTTTCGATGATGACATCGGGCTTGGTCGCCCAGATGACTTCCTGGGTCGCCAGGATATCGACCGGAAGCTGGATGATCGGTACGCCCATCCATGACCAGAGATAGGAATAGTCGAACTTGTCGAGCCCGATCAGCGTGTTCAGCGATTGTTGGAAACTTGCCTCATCCTTGCCGAGCGCAAGCGACATTTCCCGCTTGTGGGCTTCGAATTCGAGACGATCGTCCTTCGTGGTCATGACTATTCTTTGTCCTTCGCTGTAGGGCTGTCTTAGACCGACTGCCGCAATGCTGTGCTGTTGTGATAGATCCGCCCGGCCGCCACATCGAGCAGCGTTGCCGCCACCCGGTCGATATCGGCTTCGCTCATGTCGTGATAGCTGGGCAGGTTGATCGCGCGGCCCGGAATGCTCCAGGCGTTCACGTTCTGTGGCCGATCCTCAAACATGGAGAGGCTGGAGAGGGGATAGAAGAAGACGCGCGCGTCGATATTGGCGGCCTCGAAGGCCTGCTGCATCATCTCGCGGGTGGTACCCGTCGACGGATGAAAGACTGCGGTCGGCATCCACGCACCGTTGATCGTGCCGCTATATTCCGGGTTCATCGAGATGCCGGGCAGGGCGGAAAGCCGGACCATATAGGCCGCGAGGATCTCCCGCTTGCGGGCGACGAGCTCTTCGATGCGTTCGAGCTGTGCGCAGCCGATGGCAGCCTGGATGTTGGACATCTTGTACTTGAAGCCGATCTCGTCGGGCCAGAACTGCTTGGTTTGGCCGCGCGCTCGGCCGTGGTTGCTGAGCGTCAGCACCCGTTCGTAAAGCGCGGCGTCGTTGGTGACGAACATGCCGCCTTCGCCCGTCGTCAATGTCTTTGTGCCGTGGAATGAGAAGGTGCCGAAGGCGCCCATCGAGCCGGCGCGGCGGCCGTGCCAGACGGAGCCGACCGCTTCGGCCGCATCTTCGATCACCGGAATGCCCGTCCGCTTGCCGATCTCCAGCAGTGCGTCCATGTCGCAGAGATTACCGTAGAGATGCGTGGCGATGATGGCCTTCGTCTTCGGCGTGATATGGCGCTCGACCTCGCCCGGATCGATGCACCAGGAATCCGGCAGCACGTCGACGAAAACCGGCTTGGCGCCGAGATGGACGATCGGCGAGACGGTGGCGACCCAGTTGGTGTCAGCGAGGATCACTTCGTCGCCTTCGCCGACGCCGAGCGCGGCCAGGCCCATGTGCATGGCGCCGGTGCAGCTCGAGGTCGCGATGGCGAAGCCGCTGCCGAGATAGGTCTTGAAGTCGCGTTCGAAGCGGTTGATGTAGTCGTAGCAGTGTGCGCCCCAGCCGGTCGCTGCCGCATCTGCGGCATAATCGGTTTCAAGCTGGGTGATGGAAGGCTTGGTGTAGAAGATCCTGTTTGTCATGCCGCTAATTTCTGTTGAATTGAAATCAAGACGCAGGCGCCCGCCACGACGCTAGTTTTCGAAGCTGGCGCGAGGCTCACATGATGATGTGCCGGGCGAGATCGTGCTCGTGGAACACGAGATTGGGCAGGTAGCCCGAGTGCTACGCTGTTGACCGTGATCGCTCCAGCCTCACATAAGGTTCCGATGAAAGATGGAAAATGAGACATTTGTGCCCGCTTGCCCTTCGCAAGGACGTCCGCCGCAAATGCGCCACTTGTTCAGGTAGGAAGGTTTGTAAAGTTCATGACCACCAAGGATGATAGGCAGGAGTTCGAGGCCAGCAAGCGCGAAATGAGCCTCGCTCTAGGTCGTGACACGGATGTCTTCCGTCAGACGCTCGATACTCTGGTGAGCCTGGACAAATACGACTATTCCTATCTGTGGTCTTGGATGGGCATGCCAATCATCCAAATGCCCGCCGATGTGATGGCCACCCAGGAAGTTATCTGGGCCACCAAGCCAGACGTGATCGTTGAGACGGGCGTGGCGCGTGGCGGATCGATGATCTTCCAGGCTGCCATGCTACAACTGATTGGCAAGGGCAAGGTGGTCGGCGTAGATATCGACATTCGCGCCCATAACCGTCAGGCGATCGAATCCCATCCGATGGCGCATCGCGTCGAACTGATCGAAGGGCCATCCACCTCCGCCGAAACCATGGCGAAGGTCAAGGCGTCTATCCCTGAAGGGGCCTCGGTCATGGTCATTCTCGACAGCGATCATAGCAAGGCGCATGTACTGGATGAATTACGCAATTACGCGCCGCTGGTGACAGACGGCCAGTATCTCGTCGTTGCCGATACGATCCTTGGCCGTTACGAACCTTCCCAGGTCCCGACCAAACGCTCCAAGGTTCTCTTACCTGGCGATGAGCCCTTGGTTGCCCTCAATGATTACTTGCAGGAAACGGATCGTTTCGAGTTGGATACCATCATCAATGGAAAGCTCGTTCTCTCCAGTTCTCCGGGCGGCTATCTTCGATGTGTGCGGTCCTAAGCATGCGATTGATGCGATCAAATCAAAAATTCTCGTCGATTAGTCGACGTACTTTGGGGCCGACGGAGTATGGAGGTATCGGATGCATTTAGGCTCGACATTTTACGACGAGACTGAACTAAGATCCCTGCCGTTCCGGCATCTTGGGTCGAACGTAAAGATTAAAAGAACCGCCGGACTTTTTTTCGTGGAGAATATCTCCATCATGGATGACGCGCGGATCGATGATTTCACCATCATTGTGGCAAGTAGGGAACACGTTGAGATTGGATGTAATGTGCACATCGCGTCACAGTGTTATATATCTGGGAGTGACGGCTTCGTCATGGAGGACTTTTCGGGTTTGGCACCAGGTGTCAAAATCTACACCTCAAGCGATGACTACACGGGTGAAAAGATGACCAACCCGACTCTGCCGCGCCATCTTATTGGCGGCCCTGCTGGGAAAGTCGTCCTCCGCAAACATGTGATTATCGGCTCCAACTCGGTCGTTTTGCCTAAGGTAACAATTGAGGAGGGAAGTTCTGTAGGTAGCCTATCTCTCGTAAATAAGTCTCTCCCTGCATGGGGAGTATACGCTGGTATCCCCGTCAGGCGTTTACGCGATAGATCTCAAAATCTTCTGATCCTTGAGAAAGAACTGCGAGCATCACAGGCCTGATAGGCAAGCTATCGCCCCGCAGAGCGTGATCCACGCGCTGAAGCGGTCGAGATTGTGGACGGCAACCTCGCGCCCCAGCCGGTGGCGGCGGCATCGGCAGCATAATCCGTTTCGAGCTGGGTGATCGAAGGCTTGGTGTAGAAGATCCTGTCTGTCATGCCGCTAATTTCTGTTGAATTGAAATCAAAACGCAGGCGCCCGCCACGACGCTAGTTTTTGAAACTGGCGCGAGGCTCACATGATGATATGCCGGGCGACATCGTGCTGGTGGAACACGAGATTGGGCAGGTAGCCGAGTGCTACGAAATACTCCCGGTCGTTGTCGGCGCTGACGAAGACGGCGGTGCTTTCCAGCGGACTGCCGCTGAGTTTCACCGTCACCTTCACCTTTTCGCTGAGGCCGAGTTCGCGCATCAGGCCTTCGAGCGCGGTGATTTCCGGGAAACCGCCGAGAAGCAGCGTATCGATGCCGATTGCCGAATTCACTTCGCTCACCAGCGTCTGGATGGCGACCATCAGGGGCAGCCTTTCACGGAAACTGCGAATTTCCGGGTGGTCGAGCATCCCGCCCCACATGATGCGGGTATAGAGTTCATAGGCCTTGATGAAGTTCTTGCGCTCCGCCCAGAAGCGAAAGGCGACCGCCATGCGATTGAGAGTGAAGATCTTGCACATCTCGTCATACTTGAGATGCGTCTCGGGCGTCAGGTTCAGCGCCCCGCGCCTGGCTCCCGTATAGAGAAAATATTCAAGCCCGCCGCGATAGCGATCCCAGCTCGTCATGACGTCGTTGGTGCCTTCTTGCGGACGGTCGCGGACGATCGCCGAATTGGCGATGGAACGGTAGAACGGGCGCTGCAGGAAGGAGACCGCGCCCTGATCGAGGAAATGCGCAAGGAACGGGAACGGATAGAAGCAGAATTCCCGCGGGATCCAGGCCGACCGCAGGGTCGACGAGCGGTAGATCGCGATTTCCGGAAAGATGTGGCGTTCGCAGATATACTGGAAGACGTCGCCGAAACTTCCCTGCGGAAACTTCCGATCCTCGTTGACATTGTAGAACTTCGTGATGTCGGTTTTGGCGACTTCGTCGTAGAGGAACCACGGCGCATGGGCGCAGGTCACCTCCTGATTGTTGTCGAGATATCTGATGGTTTCGGCCACCGCATCGGCAATCAGGATGTCATCGTCGGCGAGATAGATGAGGTATTCGCCCTTGCCGAGGCGCAGAGCGCTCGTGACGTTTGCCGCGGCGCCGGCATTGGTTTCACGCTTGTAGTAGCGGATCGGCAGCCCGCGGGCGATGAATTCCTCGACCACCTGCTGCGTGCCATCCGTGGAGGCATTGTCACAGATCACGATTTCGAAGGGAAAGTCGAACTTGTAATCGTTCTCGCAGTAGGTCAGCGCGTTTCTGAGATAGGCTTCGCGGTTATAGGTCGGGATGCAGATGCTGAGTTTGATACCGCTCAAAGGCTTGTCTCCTGGCCGTAGCTGTCAAGCGCTGCGTCGCGCTCGCTGATGATGCTCGGCGGGAACGGCCAGCCGATGGAAAAGGCGGGATCGTCCCAGCGGACGCCACGGGCAAGTTCCGGCACATAGGCTTCCGACATCTGGTAGAAGAGCTCGCAATTATCCTCGAGCGTCAGAAAGCCGTGCGCGCATCCGGCAGGTATGTAGAAGGCATTGTGCCTGATAGCATCGAGCTCGACGGAGGCCCATTTGAGATAGCTCGGCGAATCCGGCCTCAGATCAACAGCCACGTCGAATACCCTGCCGCGCGTGGCGCGCACCAGCTTGATCTCCGGCCGCGGTTGGGCTTGGTAGTGCATACCGCGCAGCGTCCCGCGCTTGTGGTTCTGCGAGATATTGCACTGCGGGTAGACGGGGACGAGACCTTGCGCCGCAAAGGTCTGCGCGTCGAAGGTTCGTGCGAACATTCCCCGGTCGTCGGAGCGCGCGTCGACTTCCACGACAAAGGCGCCCGAAACCGCGGTCGGAAGGAATTTCAACCGAGCACCGTCAGTTCCGGCACGGCGACCGCGAAGCGTCCCCCCCAGGCACCGACCCTGCTGTTGGCCGCAATGACCTCGTTCTTGATGTTCCAAGGCAGGATGAGCACGTAATCCGGCTGCGTTTCGTCCATCTTCTCCGGGGCGTAGATCGGCAGTTTGCTCCCCGGCAGGAAATGCCCCTGCTTGTGCGGATTGCGGTCGACGACATATTCGATGAGGTCGGTGCCGACGCCGCAGAAATTCAGCAGCGTGTTGCCCTTGGCGGCAGCGCCATAGGCGGCGACCTTCTTGCCGCTGCGTTTGGCTTCCGCGAGGAAGGCGAGCAGCCCATTCTTGATCGGTGCGACGCGGCTCTGGAAAGCTTCGTAGGTTTCAACCTTGTCGAAACCGGCGGCTGCCTCATCGGTGCGGACCTTGGCAAGTCCGCGGCCGATTGCGTGAACCATGGACGTTGCGCGGCAGGCAAGCACGCGGAGACTCCCGCCATGGGTCGGCAATTCTTCAACGTCAAAGATCTTGAGGCCGTGCGCCGCGAAGACCTTTTCGACGGCGAGCAGCGACAGATAGTAGAAATGCTCGTGGTAGACAGTGTCGAACTGGATATTTTCCATCAGCCGCAAAAGGTGCGGGAATTCGACGCTGACGACGCCGTCCGGCTTCAGTACGGCCGAAAGTCCGCCGACGAAATCGTTGATGTCGGGCACATGTGCCAGCACGTTGTTGCCGATGACAATGTCGGAGGCAAGGCCGCGGGAGACGAGATCGGCAGCGGTTTCCCTGCCGAAGAAGCGCGCTTCCGTGGGAACGCCGATCTGCCGTGCCACTTCCGCGACGTTCTCGGCCGGCTCGATGCCGAGCACCGGCACGCCGGCTTCGACGAAATGCTTGAGGAGGTAGCCATCATTGCTCGCCACCTCGATCACCTGCGATGTCTCGCTGAGACCGAAGCGCTTGCGCGCCATGATCGTAAACTGGCGGGCATGCTCCACCCAGCCGTCGCTGTAGGAGGAGAAATAGGCATAGTGGCTGAAGATATCCTCCGGCGGAACGAAGGCATCGGCCTGCACCAGCCAGCATTCAGAGCAGACGAAGGCGCGCAGCGGATAGGAGGGCTCCGGCTTGTTGAGCTGCTCTTCCGTCAGATAGGCGTTGGCGAGCGGCGTCGAACCCAGATCGACGAAACGATGCTTCAGCGGAGCGTTGCAGAACCGGCAATTGTGCGCTGTCATGATACTGTTTCCTCATATGCCGCGATCTGGCCGAGCGAGAAGGCGCGCATGTCTACGCCCTCGCGGTTGGCCTTGTACCAGGCGGCAGTCCAGTCGATTGTCTGTTGCAGGCTGAGCCGCGGGCGCCAGCCGATGGTGTCGAGCGCAAGCGCCGAGCTCAGCGTCAGCGCCGGAGCTTCCGGCAGATGTTCGCCTGGCGCAAGCCGCCACACGTCTTCGACGCAGTGCGCGCGTCCGAGCGCTTCGGCGAGTTCGGAAACAGTGGCGAAGCTTTCGGGATGCGGACCGAAATTCAGTGCATCCGGCAGATCCCTGCCGCGCTGCTGCGTCAGCACCTCAGCGAAGCTCAGATAACCGCCAAGCGGCTCCAGCACATGCTGCCAGGGGCGGATCGCCGCGGGATAGCGCAGCATGATCGGTTCACCGCCTTCGAAAGCGCGGATGAAATCCGGGATCAGCCGGTCCTTCGACCAGTCGCCGCCGCCGATGACATTGCCGGCGCGGACCGTGGCGAGCCTGAGATCGCGCCCCTTGAAGAAACTGTCGCGGTAGCTCTGGCAGACGAGTTCGGTGCAGGCCTTGGAGTTGCTGTACGGATCTTTGCCGCCGAGCACATCGGTCTCGACGAAGGGTATGCCGCTGCCATTATTGGCGTAAACCTTGTCGGAGGTGATGACCAGCACGGTCTTGACGGAGGGCGTCTGCCTGACCGCGTCGAGAACATTTGCCGTTCCCATGACGTTGGTCGAAAAGGTCTCGGCCGGGTTCTCATAAGAACGCCGCACCAGAGCCTGCGCCGCCATATGGATGACGATCTCCGGTTGGAAGCGCCTGGAGAGATTAAGAACCGCCTCGGCGTCGCGGATATCGACGATGTGATGGCCGCGATCGTCCCAGGGAGCAAGCTTCCGATAGAGCGATGGTTCGGTCTCAGGCACCAGCGACACCGCGGTAACCTCAGCGCCGAGCCGCTCCAGCCACAGGGAAAGCCACGATCCCTTGAAGCCGGTATGTCCGGTCAGGAAAACCCGCCGCCCGTTCCAGAAGTCCGTCAGGCCCATAGTTTCCACGGTGCCTTTCCGGAATTCCAGAGCTCTTCCAGGTGGTTGCGCTCGCGGAGCGTATCCATGGGCTGCCAGAAGCCATCATGCTTGAAGGCGGCGAGCTCGTTGTTGGCGGCGAGCCATTCCAACGGTCCGGCTTCCCAGATCGTGTCGTCGCCCGGGATGAGATCGACCACCGACGGGTCGAGCACGAAGAAGCCGCCATTGATGCGCTGGCCGTCGCCCCTCGGCTTCTCGATGAAGGAGGTGATGAACTGCCCCTCGATATTCGTGGCGCCGTAACGTCCGGGCGGAGTGACCGCGCACATCGTCGCCTTGAGGCCATGGCTGCGATGGAACGCGACTTCGGCGGCGATATCGACGTCGCCGACGCCGTCGCCATAAGTCATGCAGAAGGGTTCGCTTGGCGTCAGATGGTCGCGAATGCGCCCGAGACGGCCGCCGGTCATCGAATGCATGCCGGTATCGACCACGGTCACGCGCCAGTTCGGTCGTGTGCCGCCGTGATAGTTGATGCTGTTGGAGGCGAGGTCGACGGTGATGTCGTTGTGGTGCAGAACAAGGTTTACGAAATATTCCTTGATCAAATAGCCCTTGTAGCCTGCGCAGATGATGAAATCATTGAGCCCGTGATGGGCATAGATGCTCATGATGTGCCAGAGGATCGGCATGCCGCCGATTTCGACCAGAGGCTTGGGTCGGATACTGGTCTCCTCGGCAAGACGAGAGCCAAGGCCACCGGCGAGAATTACGACTTTCATCCCAAGCGAACTCCAGAGTGTCTAGTCAGGTTTCCCGACCACCCTCAGAGCCGCCCGGCTCTTTACAGGCGGAACGGCCGTATGTTCATCCTTGTCTCGGTATCCGATTTCGTTCTTGTGCGAGGCTTGCGGGGGTGTCGGAACGGGCAGCCGCGCGTGTCGCAGGCCATGCGTTGAGTAATGGCCGAAGGCACGTCCTTCCAGTTTTACGAGGAGCACCAAGCGGCCCAATTCATCCGAACGGAAAGCGGCTGATCCTGATAGGAGAGCGTCAGATACTGCCCGCCAATTGCTGCCGACAAAGGCGGGCGCGTCGGCGGGAAGAAAAAATCCCACTTCGGAACCCGAAATTCCCCCGCTTCGGGATTCCGAAATTCGACGCCTTTCGCGGGCTGTCGCCGTGGAGAAACATCCAATGATTTCAATCCCGCAGCCAATTTCGGGATTCCGAAGTGCTATATAGATTATGGTGGGAGTCCCCCCGCGCCGCCAAACCTTGGCCGGATCGTGTGCGGTTATGCCTCCAGACGAAGCTGGAGGGAAGCGTCGTCTGCCTCGACGACCTTGGGCTTACGCTTTGTTGCCGCACGGCGTGCTGGCTTGGTGGTTTTCGGCCGAGTGTCGGAGCCGAGCTCGTCTGCCACGGAGCTGGGCACCAGCAGACCGGCCGCAGGCCCCGCAGCGGCTACCTCAATGACCGGCTTCGGCGGCGGCATTTCAATGGCCGGCTTGGCAGCTGACACCTCGCGGGCCTTTATAGGCTCGGGGGTGCTGGCTGGGGTTGTGGCGAATCGGATCATCAGCAAGACTCCATATGTTCGCTTTATGTTCGCATTTGAGAGTGAGGGAGTCAATGCAGGCCAGCTATCAAGAGCGGCAGGAATAAACATCTAGAAATGAGGGCTTCGGAGAGATCTTGGGAGCTATTGAGCGAACAAGCCTTTGATCGCATCGCGACGGGCTTTGTTGCAACGCACCTGCGCAACTCTAGCTGAAAAGGCTTAACTCCTTGATCTTGGTAGCGATCAAGAATGGAATGGTGCCCAGAAGAGGACTCGAACCTCCACACCCTTTCGGGTACCAGCACCTGAAGCTGGCGCGTCTACCAATTCCGCCATCTGGGCGACGGAGAGCGATGTAAGGGGGTGGCTCTTGACTGTCAACTGGGTTTTTGAAGTTTTTCTGACAGTTAGTGAAAAAGCAGCCGATCACATGGGCGGGAGCGCCGGAGGGCGGGCATAGCGCTCCGGCTGGTGCGCCCTATATAAGGGAAATACCCGAAAGGAATGCCTCATGCTTGCTCCCCGCACGCTTCTGCTCGCCGGCCTTCTCGCCATTCTCGCGCCCGCCATCGCCGGGGCTGATTCGCTGAAGCTGGGCAAGCCGGGGATTGGGCCGTTGAACACGGGGTCGACGCTCTGCGATTTTCGCGGCTGCTTCGGTTTCGGGCCGCAGCAATGGCATCGTCCCGCCTATGTCCAGCCGAACTACCGTCCACGCGGCGCGGGGCCAACTTATTACCGGCCGGGCGCTGCCGGCCGGCCGCAGCTGACCTATGATCCGCCACCGGTGCAAAGGGTGCAGCCGAAGCCGCGTGACATGAACAGCCATGCTGCCTGGTGCAGCAACGAATACCGTTCCTACAATCCGAGGACGGATCGTTTCCTGACGTATGAGGGCATCTACAAGACCTGCCGCTCGCCCTACCGATGATCGTCGTGATCAGCTTTCGAGCGAGGCGCGGTCGACATGGCCGAGATCTCGGCCGGGCTCGACGATGTCGCGGACGCGCTGTTTCAGCTCCTTCGGCCCGGGAAAGCCGCCGTCGCGCTTGCGCTCCCAGATCAGATCGCCATTGACGCGGATCTCGAAATTGCCGCCGGTGGCGGGGATCAGCGCCACTTCGCCGAGGCTGTCGGAAAAGGTATGCAGCAGCTCCTGCGCCATCCAGCTAGCGCGCAGCAGCCAGTTGCACTGGGTGCAGTAGAGGATCGTGACGCGGGCTTTTTCGGTCATGGCGATATCCTTTCGTTTGCTGAGATTTAAGCCCTGTGGCGCGTGCGCGCAATCGCCCTCTCACAAGCGTCTTGCGCACCGCCTTCCGCCATGGTCTCTTCCCGTGATCGGCCATACCAGGAAGAGCCCATGCGCGTCGCAGTCATCGAAAACATGCGGAATACCGGCCTCGGCGCGCTTGCCGCTGCTCTCGAAGAGGCGGGCGCGGAGATCGAATGGTTCCGGGTATGGCAGGATGGCATCCTGCCGAAAGATATATCGGGCCATGACGCGCTGGTCGTTCTCGGCGGCGAGCAGAGCGCGCTGGATGACGAAACCCACCCCTATCTGCCGGAACTCGTCCGGCTCACGCGCCGCTTCGGTGATGCCGGCAAGGCGGTGCTCGGCATCTGCCTCGGCAGCCAGATCCTTGCCCGCGCCTATGGCGCCGACAATCTCTTGGGCGCCGCCCGCGAATTCGGCTGGCACGGGATCGGCGTCACCGCCGAGGGCCGGGCCGATCCGCTGCTGTCGGCGCTTGGCGGCGAATTCACCATCTTCGAATGGCATGCCGACACGTTTTCCCTGCCTGAGGGTGCGGTGCGCCTCGCCTCGAGCCCCGTTGCCGAGAACCAGGCGTTCCGCATCGGCCGCGCCGTCTATGGCACCCAGTTCCATTTCGAGGCCAATTCGGAGGTCGTCGCGCAATGGAAGGCCGAATTTCCCGATACGATCGCGCGCATTGCGCCGGGCTGGCTGGAGAACCATGCCGAACTGGCGGCAAGACACGCCGGTGCAGCCGATGCCGCGGGCCTTGCCATCGCACGCGCCTGGGTCAGCCTGATCGAGCGGGAAGAGGTCGAAATGCTGTCGCAGGCCTCGGCTTGAGGGGTGATGCGATGCCGGCCAGCGAACGCGAGAAGATGGCGGCGGGCGAATGGTATTGCTGCCTCGATGACGAGCTTGATCTCTTGCGCCGGCAGGCGCGCTTAGCCGTCCACGCGCATAACACGCTGCCGCCGGATGAGCGTGGCGCCGTCGCGCCGGCCCTGAGGGCGCTCTTTGCGCATGCAGCACTCAATGTCTTCATCGAAGCGCCGTTTCACTGCTCCTACGGTATCAATATCACTCTCGGCGAACGCGTCTATTTCAATGCCGGCTGCACCATTCTCGATTCCGGCCGTGTGAGCATCGGCGATCGCAGCATGTTCGGCCCTGGAGTGCAGATCTATTGCGCCGAGCATCACAAGGAGCCGGCACTGCGCAGCACCGGCATCGAGATCGCCCGGCCAGTGACGATCGGCAATGACGTCTGGATCGGCGGCAGCGCCATCGTCCTCGGCGGCGTCACGATCGGCGACGGTGCGATCGTCGGCGCCGGTGCAGTGGTGACCAGGGATGTGCCGGCCGGCGCAACCGTGGTCGGCAATCCAGCCCGCATCCGATAACGCCGGCAAAGCGGCCGCGATGACCTCGCCATCTCGACAGCGACGAAAGTTCCGCTAGATCAAAAGGCAAAACGGGAGGACATCATGAGCGAGCGAACCTTACCCACCGAAGGCGGCTGCCGTTGCGGCCGGGTGCGGTTGAAGATCAGCGCCCCGCCGCTGCTCACCATGGCCTGTCATTGCACCGGGTGCCAGAAGATGACATCAAGCGCCTATTCGCTGAGTGCGGCCATCCCGAGCGAAGGCTTCGAGGTGACCCAAGGCGAGCCGGTGATCGGCGGCCTGCATGGCATCACGAAGCATTATTTCTGCCCGCATTGCATGAGCTGGATGTTCACCCGGCCGGAAGGCATGGACTGGTTCGTCAATCTGCGCGCGACCATGCTCGACGATCCGAGCTGGTTCACCCCCTTCATCGAGACATGGACGAGCGAGAAACTGTCCTTCGCCGAGACTGGCGCGGTGCACAGCTACGAGGCGTTGCCCGAGATGGAGGCCTATGAGGGGCTGGTGAAGGAGTATATGGCGCGAAGTTGATCTCAGAAGCCCTGGAAGAGAAAGTCCGTGGCGCCGATGATGGCATCGCTTTTGCCCGATAGATCCGCCACCACTTTTCCAATTTCCGCGGTCGGGACCGATGCCATGCGCTGGGTGGCCATCACATAGGTTTCACCCTCAATAGGAAAGCGTGGGTTCAGTCGCGAGATCGACCAGCTCAGTTCCTGTACTGGATGCAACGGAACCATGACGCGCGAAGGCAGATCGTCAAGCAGATTGGCTTGAAGATCGATGGCCAGGAGATTTCCGCTTTTAAGGCGATAGACGTGAAAGCGTGCCATTAAAACTGACGGTATTTGGCGAAGGGCAAGCCGTGCTTTTCAACATATTCGTTTTCCAGACGGATAGCCTCAGCGTTCTCGATACGCCAAAGCCGCTCGCGCTCCGCCTTTATGGCCTGTGCGATGCCGTCTTCCGCCGCCCGGGATATGTTGATCTGAAGCGCGCGCGCCTGGGAGACCAGATTTTCGTCAAGAGACAGGTTCGCTGCTTTTCTCGTCTGCTGAGCCATAACGATCTCCTCAATTTTATGCGCAGATGATATGCGCATAAAATACCGTTGAGAAGCGTTATTCGTCGCCCATCTTCAGCGCTGCGATGAACGCTTCCTGCGGAATTTCCACCTTGCCGAACTGGCGCATGCGCTTCTTGCCGGCCTTCTGCTTGTCGAGCAGCTTGCGCTTGCGGGTAGCGTCGCCGCCGTAGCATTTCGCGGTCACGTCCTTTCGCAGCGCCGAGATCGTCTCGCGGGCAATGACGTTGCCGCCGATCGCCGCCTGGATCGGGATCTTGAACATGTGCTTCGGGATCAGCTCCTTGAGCTTCTCGCACATGTCGCGGCCGCGCTTTTCGGCGGCCGTCCGGTGCACCATCATCGACAGCGCGTCGACCGGTTCGCCGTTGACGAGGATCGACATCTTCACGAGGTTGCCCTCGCGGTGGTCGGTCAGCGTGTAGTCGAAGGAGGCATAACCCTTCGAGATCGACTTCAGCCGGTCGTAGAAATCGAAGACGACTTCGTTGAGCGGCAGGTCGTAGGTCAGCATCGCACGCGTGCCGACATAGGTAAGCTCGATCTGGATGCCGCGCCGGTCCTGGCAGAGCTTCAGGATGCTGCCGAGATAATCGTCGGGTGTCAGGATTGTCGCGCGGATCCACGGCTCGTGGATTTCCGAGATTTTGACGACATCGGGCATGTCGGCCGGATTGTGCAACTCGCGCTCCGTGCCGTCGGTCATAAACATCTTGTAGACGACCGAGGGTGCGGTGGCGATGAGGTCGAGGTCGAACTCGCGCTCCAGCCGTTCCTGGATGATTTCCAGATGCAGCAGGCCGAGGAAGCCGCAGCGGAAGCCGAAACCGAGAGCCGCCGACGATTCCATTTCGAAGGAGAAGGAGGCGTCGTTGAGGCGAAGCTTGCCCATGGCGGCGCGCAGATCCTCGAAATCGGCGGCGTCGACCGGGAAGAGGCCGCAGAACACCACCGGCTGCGCCGGCTTGAAGCCCGGCAGCGCCTGGGCCGTCGGCCGCTTGTCCTCGGTGATCGTGTCGCCGACGCGGGTATCGGCCACTTCCTTGATCGAGGCGGTGATGAAGCCGATCTCGCCGGGGCCGAGGCGGTCGATATTGACCATCTTCGGCGTCAGCACGCCGACGCGCTCCACCTGGTATTTCGCATCGGTGCCCATCATCCGCACCGTCTGGCCCTTGGTCAGCACGCCGTCGATGACGCGGACGAGAACCATGACGCCGAGATAGGCGTCGTACCAGCTGTCGACGAGCAGCGCCTTCAACGGCGCCTTTTCGCCGCCGGGGCTCTTCGGCGCCGGTAGCCTGTGGACGATCGCTTCCAGCACATCGGGAATGCCGAGGCCGGTCTTTGCCGAAATCAGCACCGCCTCCGAAGCGTCGATGCCGATCACCTCCTCGATCTGTTCCTTGATGCGGTCGGGTTCGGCGGCCGGCAGGTCGATCTTGTTGAGGACGGTGACGATCTCGTGGTTGTTGTCGATCGCCTGGTAGACGTTGGCAAGCGTCTGCGCTTCGACGCCCTGGCTGGCGTCGACGACGAGCAACGAGCCCTCGCAGGCCGACAGCGACCGTGAGACTTCATAGGCGAAGTCGACGTGGCCGGGCGTGTCGATCAGGTTGAGAATGTATTTCTCGCCGTTGTTCGCCTGGTAATGCAGGCGCACGGTCTGGGCCTTGATGGTGATGCCGCGCTCGCGCTCGATATCCATATTGTCGAGCACCTGCTCGGACATTTCGCGCTCGGCAAGGCCGCCCGTCGTCTGGATCAGGCGGTCGGCCAGCGTCGATTTGCCGTGGTCGATATGGGCCACGATCGAAAAGTTGCGGATATGGGACAGCGGAGTGGTGGAATTGGTGCTCATGCGCGCCATATAGCAGCGCCGCCCCCTGCCGCAAAGCGGTAATTATCCTGCTGTTTACGCTATTTCGTCCTGTGCCGGGCGCCGATCAGACCGGCCACGTCTCCAGCCGCCAGGCCGAATCCCAGAACATCCATTCATATTGCGAGGCGCGCACGAAGACATCGGTCATTTGCGCCCGCTCCACCGGCGATGCGGCGCGGGCGGCGATGTCGGTCAGCGCGATCACTTCGCGGGCACCGGCGGCAAATTGCGGATCGCCATAGGTGTTGATCCAGGCCTGGAAAGCATTGCCTTCGATAGCAGGCCGGTTCTTGATCGCTTCGCCGACATGCCAGTAGATCCAGAAGCAGGGAAGGATGGAGGACAGCGCCACCGCGTAGGAGCTGTGATAGGCGGTGGCAAGCAGGAAGTTGGTATAGGCAAAGCCGGCAGGCGAGGGTTCGGCTGATGTGACGTCGGCAGACGTGATGCCGAACTGGGTGAGGAAGCCGGCATGCAGGCCCTGCTCGACGGTGATTGCCTTCTGTGCCGAACCGAGGAAGCGCAGGACCTGCGCATTGTCGGGTGCCTTGGCCGCGACGATCGCAAGGCATCGCGCATAATGCTTGAGGTAGAGCGCATCCTGCAGGATGTAATGGCGGAAAACCTCCGGCGGTAGCGTGCCGTCCGAAAGCCGCTGCAGCAGCGGCAAGGCCTCGATTTCAGCCATGATCGGCGCGATCCTGTCCCAGGCGGCAGCCGTGAAGCTTCCCGTCAGTTCCGTGCTCTGCGTGCTGGCGTCCATCACTCTCTCCTCGGATTACGCCGCCATATATGGACGGCGCAGCGGCGAAAGCAAGGCGCGTTTGGCCGCTTTTCGTAGGCACTTGATTCCATTATCAGATAATGTATTTCTCTTATAGTGGAATCATTGGACTGGTAAATTGGACGGGAAAATGGAACCGGAACTCGAACAGGCGATCGGCATCCGCATCCGCACGCTGCGGCAGGAAAAGGCTTTGACGCTCGATGATCTTGCTGCGGCCTCCGGCGTCAGCCGGGCGATGATCTCGCGCATCGAGCGGGCGGAGGCGAGCCCGACCGCCTCGCTGCTGGCCAGGATCTGCGCCGCGCTTGGCCTGTCGCTGTCGGCCTTCTTTGCGGAAGACGGGCAGGCCTCGCCGCTCGCCCGGAGGCAGGAACAGCAGGTCTGGCGCGATCCGGAGACGGGATATATGCGCCGGTCTGTTTCACCCCCGGGCACGGCTTCGGATGTCGATATCGTCGAGGTTGAATTCCCGGCCGGCGCCCGCGTCAGCTTCCCCCCGCATGCGAGCGTCCATGGCATGACGCAGCATATCTGGCTGTTCGACGGCGAGCTGGAGATGACGGCGGCTGAGACTGTCTACCGGCTGCGCCCGGGGGATTGCCTCTTCATGCCGGTCGGCGAGGGTCACGTCTTCCACAATCCCGGCAATATGCCGGCACGCTATTGCGTCGTGCTCGATCGCGGCGGCCGATAACAGCTTTCATTTCAGGAGAACAGTATGCCCGCTATTCGTATCCTTTCCGCCGAGGAGGCCCGCGCTGCCGTTCCGGCCCTTTCGCAAGTGCTTGTCGATTGCGTCGCGGGCGGTGCCTCCGTCGGCTTCATGCAGCCCTATGGGCCTGAGGACGCCGAGCCCTATTGGTGTGATGTCGCCGATGCCGTTGCCACCGGCGGCAATCTGCTACTGGTCGCTGAACTCGACGGAAGGATCGTCGGCACCGTCCAGGTGGGTGCCGCGCAGATGCCGAACCAGCCGCATCGCGGCGATCTGAAGAAGCTGCTGGTGCATCGCTCGGCCCGCGGCAGGGGGCTCGCCCGGCTGCTGATGGATGCCGCCGAACGCGAGGCAGCAAGCCGCGGCAAGACCCTGCTCGTGCTCGACACGGCAACCGGCAGCGATGCCGAGGCGATCTATCCGCGCTTGGGCTGGCAGCGCGTCGGCGTCATCCCCGATTATGCGCTGTGGCCGGAAGGCGGCTTCTGCGCCACCACCCTGTTCTACAAACGGCTCGCCTGATTGCGCCGGTCCCGCTCATGCCGGCCTGGCGAAGACCGGAAACGCGCCGCCAAGCGTCGCGCCCGCCGTCCATTGCGCGGCATTCCAGCCGAATTGCCGCGCCGCTTCGACATTCACCGCCATATCGTCAATGAAAGCGATTTCGCCGGGCAGCACGCCGGCCCGCTCGGTCGCCATTCGGAAAAAGTCAGGCGAAGGTTTGCTGTGCCCGAGTGCTGCGGAATAAATGATGTCGTCGAAATGTGCGTTAAGGCCGATCTGCTCCATCAGGTAGCGCGCCCGCCTATGCTCCTGGTTGGTCGCCAGCAGGAGAGTGATGCCGCTTTGCCTGAGAGCGGCGAGTTCTTCCAGCAGATTGCGATCGAGGCGGGAATCGTTTTCGAACCAGTAGTCGATCAGCGTTTCAGCGCTGAGGTGGGGCGCGATCTTTGCGAGAACGCCGGCGAGCCTCGGCTCCAGCGCCGCGCGGCCGATGATGATATCGCCCCAGTGGGTCTGGAAGAATTCCTGCTGCAGCAGGTCGAGGCGCAGCCCGAGATCGCGCTCGAGATAGGTGAAGAGAGGCAGGCCATCGGTCGGGCGACCATGAATGAGCACGCCGTCGACATCGACCATCAGCACTTTCATGCGGAAAATTTCCTCGTTCTCAAATCACCGGCGAAGGTGGCGTCATTATTCCAGACGATCAAGAGGTCGCGCGGCTTTTTTGTCGGGGCCGAGCCGTGTAAATCTCCATTGTCAATCAAGGGCAAGATCTGAAATGCGCGTCATCTATTCCGAAGATCACAAGCTGCGCGATGCCAGGACCGAGCTGCACGCCGGCCAACTGGTGACGCCCTTCGAGGCGCCGTTCCGCGCCGAATGGATTCTTGCGGCGGTCAAGCAGGCGGGCTTCACCGACGTCGTGGCGCCCGATCCGCACGGACTGGAAACGGCTCGAAAAGTACATGATCCCGCCTATCTGGATTTTCTCGCCACCGTATGGGACCGCTGGGTGGCGGCTGGTTTCACCGGCGAGGCGATCGCCAATTCCTTTGCCGTTCGCCGCACCAGCCAGCGTGTACCCGACAATATCGTCGGCGCGATCGGCCACTACGCCAATGCCGCCGATACCTCGATCACCAAGGGCTCCTACGAGGCGGCGATCGCTTCCATGCGCTGTGCTATATCAGGCGCCGACTGGCTGACGCAGGGCAATCGCTTCGCCTTCGCGCTCTGCCGCCCGCCCGGGCACCATGCCGGCATCGATCTCTTCGGCGGCTATTGCTTCATCAACAATTCGGGCGTCGCGGCACAGCGGCTGCTCGATAGCGGTGCGAGGAAAGTCGCGGTGCTGGATGTCGATTTCCACCATGGCAACGGCACCCAGGATATCTTCTATCGCCGCGGCGATGTCTTCACCGCCTCGCTGCATGGTGATCCCATGCATGCCTTTCCCTATTTCCTCGGCCATGCCGACGAGGAAGGCGAGGGCGAGGGCGAAGGTAGCAACCGCAACTATCCGATGCCGCCGGGCACGCCTTGGGATGTCTGGTCTTCGGCCCTTGCCGATGCGCTCACCCGCATCAAGACATTCGGCGCCGAGGCGGTCGTCGTGGCGCTCGGCGTCGATACCTTCGAGCGCGATCCGATCTCCTTCTTCAGCCTCACCTCGGACGATTTCACCCGCATGGGCGCGATGATATCAGCCACCGGCTTGCCGGTGCTCGCCTGCATGGAGGGCGGTTACGGCGTGCCGGAGATCGGCCTTAACGTCGCCAACGTCCTCAAGGGTCTGGAAGCCTGATCACCGCCGATGACCGACGAGACCGTTCCATCCGATATCCCGACATCCCGCATGCTGAGCTGGGCGCGCAACTCCGCTATCTATCGCCTGGAGCGACGGATGATGACGGAAAAGCAGCTGTTTGACGCCATCAGCCGCAAGGCGAAGGAGAAATTCGAGGATATCAGCGCGGCGCAACTCAAGGCCATCGCCGATTTCGCGGTCAAATTTGCCTATGACAACAAGGTGCTCGACGACAGCGCCTATGCGGAGATCAGCACGCGCTCTGCCGTGCGCGGCGGTAAATCGAAGCGCGCGATCGCCCAGAAGCTAGCTGCCAAGGGCGTCTCCAGCGACAAGGTTGGGGCTGCACTTGAAGAGGCTGACGATCTCTATGCCGCAGCGATATTTGCCCGCAAGCGCGCCTTCGGCCCCTTCCGCCGGGTCGAGCTTGACGAAAAGCGAAAGGCCAAAGAGCTTTCGGCTTTCGCCCGCAACGGCTTCAGCTTCGATATCGGCAGGAAGATCTTCGACATGAGCTTCGAAGACGCGGAAGAGGTCATCCTCGCCGGCCGATCTTTGGTGCCTCAGCATCAGCGCTCTTGATCCCGGCATGAAAAGATTGAATTTGGTTCTCCCCCGTCTTCGGCTTAGAACCGCGCCAGGATCGGGGGCCACATGGACATCAAGAATATCGAGACCGGCACGGATAGCGCAGCCTTGATTGCGCAGCCGGGCGTATCGTCGGCTTCGGGCGGCTTGGCGGCCGGTGTCGCGATGTGCCTGATGTCGATGTCGTCGATCCAGTTCGGCGCGGCACTGTCTTCGTCAGCCATTGCGACCTATGGCGTTGCCGGCGCCACCTGGCTGCGGCTTGCTTTCGCGGCGATCATCCTTGCCGCCGTCATCAGGCCTTCGGTGCTGCGTTATAGCGGCGCCCAATGGCGGGCGACATTGCTGCTCGGCACGACGACGGCTGCCATGACGCTCTGCTTCTTCGCTGCGATCCAGCGGCTGCCGCTCGGTCTGGCGATCGCCATCGATTTTCTTGGGCCGCTCTCGGTCGCCGTCTTCGGCTATGGCCTGACCTGGCGGCTCACCTGGCCGTTGATCGCTGCGGCCGGCATTCTCTTCCTCGCCCATGACGGCGAAGGCTGGGTCGGCAATTCCTCAGGCGTCCTCTTCGCCCTCGGCTCGGCTGTGGGATGGGCGGTCTATATTCTGCTGACGAAGAAGGTCGGCGCCGCCTTCAAGGGGCTGGAAGGTCTCTCGATGTCACTGCTCGTTGCCGGCCTCGTCGCAACTCCTTTCGGTCTTGCCGAGACAGGGGGCGCTTTCACGCTGAAGGGACTGGTCGAGGTTCTCGGCCTTGCCATTCTTGTGCCGCTCTTGCCCTATGCGCTGGAGATGGTGGCGCTGCGGCGCATGCCGTCGGCATCATTCGGCATCTTGATGAGCCTCGAACCGGCGCTCGGCGCTCTCGCCGGCTTTCTGATCCTCGCCCAGCCGATGACCGCGCTGCAGATGCTGGGTACTGCGCTCGTCGTGGCGGCCAGCGCCGGCGCCACCGCCTCGGCGGCGAAGAGCTAGAAAAGTGTCAGCGTTTTTGGGAACGCCGTCTCTACAAGATGGATCAGGCGGGTTTGCGGGCGGGATCGTCGAGCGCCGGATTGTAGAACAGCGACAGTATCAGGCTCTTGGCGATCCGCTCCGCCGTTGCCATAAACCAGGCCTTGGCCTCCGGCGTTGGCGCGATATCGTCAAGCGTTGCGGCAAACAGCGACAGCCACTTCGGAAAGAGATCGGGTGTCAGGTTCTGGACACCCGTATGCGCCTGCACCGGCTTGCCACCATAGGCGCCGCTGCGGAAGGCAACGGCCGACCAGAAGCTCTTCATTTTCGCCATATGCTCCGGCCAGCGCCCGGATAGCCTGGCGTCGAACACCGGGCCGAGATCGGGATGCGCGAGCACGCGCCCGTAAAAGGTCTCGACCAGCCTGTCGATGAAGGCCGCGTCGACGCCCATTTCCCGCATCTCCGCCTCCGCCCTTTCGCGGATCGCCGCGACATGGGCAGGGCGGCCCTGAATGTCATTGTCCATTCCAAAACCCCGGCGCCGCGTGATGCGGCGCCCTCTCATATAGGTATTTATGGCAGCGCGCCAAAGTCGTCCGCGCCGCTTGCGGCAATCTGTCAGCAGCCTGCGGCGCCGCGCGTTTTTTCGAGCCGCGCAAAAGGACGCTGTAGCACTTTGAATTGCCCCACGCACTTGACCGCCACCGCCGCGCTCTTTAGATTTAGAATAATTCTAAAAATTGGAGAAGATCATGCTGGCGCGGTTTTTCAGATCCTCGAAACGATCCTTCGAATCGCTGTCCGAGCAGGAGATCCTTGCCCTTGGGATCGCCTCCGAGGAAGACGATGCCCGCATCTATCTTGCTTATGCCGACAGGCTACGCCGCGATTTTCCGGCCTCGGCCAAGGTCTTCGAGGATATGGCCGAGGTCGAGGATACGCACCGAAAATCGTTGATCGAAATCCATCGCCAGCGTTTCGGCGAGCGCATCCCACTGATCCGGCGCGAGCATGTGCAGGGTTTTTACGAACGCAAGCCCGACTGGCTCAGGGCAAACCTTTCGCTGGATGCGATGCGGCAAGAAACCGAGGCGATGGAGGAGCAGGCCTATCGTTTCTATGTCGAGGCGGCAAAACGCACCTCGGACGCCTCGACGCGTGAGCTTCTCGGCGATCTCGCCCTCGCCGAACAGGGACATGAGGATATCGCCCGCATGCTAGGCGACAAACATACGCCCGAAGACGTCAAGCACGACGAGGACGCGACGGTGCATCGGCAATTCGTGCTGACCTATGTGCAGCCGGGCCTTGCCGGACTGATGGACGGCTCGGTCTCGACGCTGGCGCCGATCTTCGCCGCCGCCTTTGCCACCCAGGATACCTGGCAGACCTTTCTCGTCGGTCTTTCGGCCTCCGTCGGCGCCGGCATCTCGATGGGCTTCACCGAAGCCGCCCATGACGACGGAAAGATCTCCGGCAGAGGCTCGCCGGTCAAGCGCGGACTTGCCTGCGGCATCATGACGGCGCTCGGCGGCCTCGGCCACGCACTGCCTTATCTGATTCCGCATTTCTGGACGGCGACGATCACCGCTGCTGTCGTCGTCTTCTTCGAGCTCTGGGCCATCGCCTTCATCCAGAACCGCTACATGGAAACCCCCTTCCTGCGCGCCGCCTTCCAGGTGGTGCTCGGCGGCGGTCTGGTGCTCGGCGCCGGTATCCTGATCGGGAATGGGTGAGGAGCGGTCGGGCGCAGCCCGAGCAATCGATCCAGCGAATCGATTGCAGCGACGAACGCCCTGAGCCCAAAGCGAAGGGCCGGGAGACGGTGCGGCATCCCAAACCAACAAAACAAAAAGGCCGGCAAACCGCCGGCCTTTCCACATTCTCTATTGCAACTCTTACCGCAGCGCGCCGACCAGGACGTCGCGGCCGTTCTCGATGGTGACCCAGCGGCCGGCATTGTAGCTCGACTGGCGCTTGACGAAGGAATAGGGCGTCCCAAACCACGGCTTGACGTCGGAAGCGAGGTTGTCGAGCACGAAATCGCCCTCGGCGGTGCGCAGCGTCAGCACGGCATGGCCTTCGCCGTCCGGCTTGCGCACGACGGTCATCAGCAGGTCGGCAGCCGAAAAGCCGCGCTGGATCAGCATGCGGCGCTTCAAGAGCGCGAAATCTTCGCAGTCGCCGGCGGTGGTCGGATAGGCCCAGACCTCATCCTTGCCGTAGATTTCCTTGTCGGTCATCGGCGTGATCGTGCGATTGACCGTGGCGTTGACCGAACGCACGAGCGACCACTTCCCCGGGTTCATGGCGACCGGGCCTGCGTTGCGGTTTGCGCCGCATTCACTGCGGTGGATCTGACAGAAATCGTAGTGGCCGATCGGCTGTGAGGTGGCATTGCCCGTTACCATTGAAGCATTTCTGCTTGGGGCCGGTATGGCGGCCGTCGCCATCGCAAACACGGCCATCATGGCCACAAAGATACCCTTGATCCGCACGCCCGCTCTTTCCTTGCATCGCCCCTTATTTATTAACAAAGTGTTAATGGAGAGGGCACAAAAGAGTCAATCGTTACTTCTTGGGAGGACCTTGCGACTCGCCGACATGGTTAAAATGCAACGGCTTGGGGACCTGCAGCAGGCGAATTTATCCGCCTCTGCCATTCAGGCGGGCATCTGCCTATTTGTTGATGAACGGATGATGCCTTTGACGGCACTCAGGAGAAGCGCGATATCGCCGGGGCGTGAAAGGCGATGGTCGCCGTCGCGGACGAAGGTCAGCACCACGTCGTCGGCGGGAAGATGTTCGACCAGTTTCATCGCATGCGCATGCGGCACGTCGGCGTCTTTCATGCCCTGGAGAATGTGCACCGGGCAGCCGGTTTCGATGATGCCGTCGAGCACCCGGTTCTTTCGGCCGTCCTCGATCAGCGCCCGCGTATAGATGTTGGGTTCCGGGCTGTATTGAGAACGCTCTTCGAAATAGCCGCGCTCGGCCAGCGATTTGCGCTCTTTCGCCTTGAGGTTCGGCTCGATCAGCTCCGAGGTGAAATCGGGCGCCGGCGCAATCAGCACCATGCCTGCGAGCTTTGGGAGCGTCACGCCGCCCTGCCGCGCAAGCTCCTGCGCCAGCCTGAGCGCGATCCAGCCGCCCATCGACGAGCCGACGAGGATCACCCGATCGGGCGCGACATGACGGATGACGGCAAGCGCCTCCTCCAGCCAGCGCGAGATCGTGCCCTCGCCGAAATTGCCGCCGGAAAGTCCGTGGCCGGAATAGTCGAGGCGGATGCAGGCGAGCCCAAGTTCCGCCGCCAGCCCGTCGAGTTCCACCGCCTTGGTGCCGCTCATGTCGGAGCGGTATCCAGACAGCCAGACGAGCGCCGGCGCGCCATTGCCGGCCTGCGCCGGGCGGACGAGCATGGCGATCTCACGCGCCGCCTCGCCCTCGCCAACCGTCAGGAACTGCGGCGCGGAATCGGGCATCTGATCGGACATCGGCGAACCTCCTGTTGTTTTGGCCTATAAAACAGATTCTTGGCAGGCTGACAGCGGGTGATTTTTCCGCTAAAGGATGATATTGACTCCGTTGCAGCGATGACGCGACACGTTTGTGCCCCTGATCGGGAGCGCGAGGCTGCAACGTTCCGAAAACAACGCGAGGAGAATACGACCATTCGCAGACCTTTTAAAACCGATGCGCCCGTGAAGGACGGACCGCGCTCGAACCGTGAAATCCGCATTCCCAAAGTTCAGCTGATCGGGGCTGATGGACAGAATGTCGGCATCGTGCCCACCGACCAGGCTTTGAAAATGGCGGAAGAAGCCGGCCTCGATCTCGTCGAAATTTCCCCCAATGTCGAACCGCCGGTGTGCAAGATCCTCGATCTGGGCAAGCTGAAATATGCCAACCAGAAGAAGGCTGCCGAGGCGCGCAAGAAGCAGAAGATTGTCGAAGTCAAAGAAATCAAGATGCGCCCGAACATCGACACCCATGATTATGAGGTGAAGATGAAGGCGATGGGTCGCTTCTTCGACGAAGGCGACAAGGTCAAGGTGACGCTGAAGTTCCGCGGCCGCGAAATGGCCCACCAGGAACTCGGCATGAAGCTTCTGCAGCAGGTCAAGGCCGATACGATCGAGTTCGCCAAGGTCGAAGCCGAACCCAAGCTTGAAGGCCGCCAGATGATGATGGTGCTGGCGCCGAAATAAGCGCCAGGCAGTTTTTCGCCCAAGGCCGTCCGCAAGGGCGGCTTTTGTGCTTTCTGCCATTCTGCTTTGGGCCGGTGTATTTTGGGAGGCGCGAAGATTCCTCCGCGGCCCCGTTGCACTTTCATGACGCTGCGGTTATAAGCGCGCGTCCGAACTGACCGGCAGGGCATGCCGTGGCAGTTTCGAATGCTTGCGGAACGGTTCGTCGCCGATGCCGCAGATCAACAACAAACGCTCCCGCACCTTGTTGCGACGGCCGGAGAACCGGACTTCGCGGGAAGGGCTTTTTTGATGAAGCGCGCAGGGAGGACAGAAGGAGTAGCAAAATGCCCAAGATGAAGACGAAGTCCTCTGCCAAGAAGCGGTTCAAGATCACCGCGTCAGGCAAGGTCAAGGCTGCCGCTGCTGGCAAGCGCCATGGCATGATCAAGCGTTCCAACAAGTTCATTCGCGATGCACGTGGCACCATGGTTCTCGCAGAACCGGATGGCCGCAAGGTTATCAAGAATTACCTGCCGAACGGTCTCTGAGACTCGTCCGCGAACGCTAGATTTAAGGAGATCATGATATGGCACGTGTAAAAAGAGGCGTCACCTCTCACGCCAAGCACAAGAAGGTTCTGAAGGCCGCAAAGGGCTTTTACGGCCGCCGCAAGAACACCATCCGTACCGCCAAGGCTGCAGTCGATCGTTCGAAGCAGTACGCCTACCGCGACCGCAAGGTCAACAAGCGCAACTTCCGTGCGCTTTGGATCCAGCGTATCAACGCCGCTGTGCGTGAATTCGGCCTGACCTACGGCCGCTTCATCGACGGCCTGAACAAGGCTGGCATCGAAGTCGACCGCAAGGTTCTCTCCGACATGGCGATCCACGAGCCGGAAGCATTCGGCGCGCTGGTCAGCGCTGCCAAGAAGGCTCTTGAATACCTCAAGGAAGCCGGCACGACGAACGAGTTTGAAGGCGCGGTCAAGTAACCAGCGCTTCCCAAGCTTTTGAATTTATGATTTTGGGAAACCCGCGCTGGTTTGGGCTAGCGCGGGTTTTTCTTTCTTTATATTCCTGGCGCCGGCTGGCGCCGCCTGCCTCCCGATCGCCCGCCTGATACTGGACGGAAAGAAGTGACAATGTCAGATATCGACCAGCTCAACACATCGCTGCTCGCCGAAATCGCTGCCGCCGATGACGAGACGGCGCTCGAAGCCGTGCGCGTTTCCGCCCTCGGCAAGAAGGGCTCCGTCTCCGAATTGTTGAAGACGCTCGGCGCCATGACGCCGGAAGAGCGTCAAAGCAAGGGCGCGGCGATCAACGTTCTGAAGAACGCGGTGACCGAGGCGCTCACCACCCGCAAGACGACGCTGCGGCAAGCGGCGATTGATGCGCGGCTGAAGGCCGAGACGGTCGATGTCAGCCTGCCGGTGCGCTCTTCGCCGGCCGAGCGCGGCCGTATCCATCCGATCAGCCAAATCGTCGACGAAATCACCGCGATCTTCGCCGACATGGGCTTCTCGATCGCCGAAGGTCCCGACATCGAGACTGATTATTACAATTTCACCGCGTTGAATTTCCCCGAAGGCCATCCGGCCCGCGAGATGCACGACACCTTCTTCTTCAACCCGGATGAGAATGGCGAGCGCAAGGTCCTGCGCACCCACACCTCGCCGGTGCAGGTGCGCACCATGGAGGCGCAGACACCGCCGATCCGCATCATCATTCCCGGCAAGACCTACCGCCAGGACTCGGACGCCACCCATTCGCCGATGTTCCATCAGGTCGAAGGCCTGGTCGTCGACAAGAAGGCCAATGTCGCCAACCTCCGCTGGGTGCTGGAAGAATTCTGCAAGACCTTCTTCGAGGTCGACAGCGTGACGATGCGTTTTCGCCCGTCCTTCTTCCCCTTCACCGAGCCCTCTTTCGAGGTCGATATCCAGTGCGACCGCTCTGGCCCGATCGTCAAGTTCGGCGAGGGGACCGACTGGATGGAAATCCTCGGTTGCGGCATGGTCCACCCGAACGTGCTGCGTCACGGCGGGCTCGATCCGGACGAATATCAGGGCTTTGCCTGGGGCATGGGCCTCGATCGCATTGCCATGCTGAAATACGGCATGCCCGACCTGCGCGACTTCTTCAACGCCGACGTCCGTTGGATGACGCATTACGGCTTCCGCCCGCTCGACATGCCGACGCTGTTCGGCGGCCTCAGCGCTTGAACGGAGAATTGGGACGATGAAATTCACGCTCTCCTGGCTGAAAGAGCATCTGGAAACGGATGCCGGCCTCGATGAAATCTGCACGCGCCTCACCGAGATCGGACTGGAGGTCGAGGATGTCGACGACAAGGCGGCCTTCAAGCCCTTCGTCATCGCCAGGGTCGTCTCGGCCGAAAAACATCCGCAGGCCGATCGCCTGAAGGTGCTGATGGTCGATACCGGTTCCGGCGCGCCGGTCCAGGTCGTCTGCGGCGCCCCGAATGCGCGCGCCGGCCTTATCGGCGCCTTCGCAGCGCCCGGAACCTATGTTCCCGGCATCGACGTGACGCTCGCCGTCGGCAATATCCGCGGCGTCGAAAGCCATGGCATGATGTGCTCCGAAAAGGAGCTGCAGATCTCCGACAGTCACGACGGCATTATCGACCTGCCGGACGATGCGCCTGTCGGCCAGAGTTATGCCGCCTATGCTCATCTCGACGATCCCCTCATCGAGATCAATCTGACGCCCAACCGGCCGGACTGCACCTCGATCCACGGCATCGCCCGCGATCTCGCCGCCTCCGGCCTCGGCACGCTGAAGACGCGGCCTGCACCGTCCTTCGCCGTCGAAGGCGAGACGCCGGTGAAGCTGACGCTCGATCTCGACGATCCGAAGCTCTGCCCGGGCTTTGCGCTGCGCCTCGTGCGCGGCGTCAGGAACGGCCCGAGCCCCCGCTGGATGCAGCAGCGGCTGACCGCCATCGGCCTGCGCCCCATCAACGCGCTTGTCGATGTCACCAACTACATGACCTTCGATCAGGGGCGGCCGATCCACGTCTTCGATGCCGCCAAGATCAACGGCAACCTGACCGTCCGCCGTGCCGCCGAAGGCGAGACGGTGCTGGCGCTCGACCAGCGCGAGTACAAGCTGTCGCCGAACAACGTCGTCATCTCCGATGAAAACGGTATCGAATCGATCGGCGGCATCATGGGCGGCGAACATTCCGGCTGCGACGAGAATACCGTCGACGTGCTGATCGAATCCGCCCTGTGGGACCCGATGAACATCGCCAAATCGGGCCGCAGCCTCGGCATCATCACCGATGCACGCTACCGCTTCGAACGCGGCGTTGATCCGGACTATATGGCCCCCGGTCTCGAACGCACGACGGAACTGGTGCTGGAGCTTTGCGGTGGCAAGGCCGCCAGGGCCGAGATCGTCGGCTACCAGGGTTACGAACCGAAGATCGTCGATTTCCCCTATTCGGAGGTCAAGCGCCTGACAGGCCTCGACGTCTCGAATGAGGAAAGCAACACGATTCTGACGCGCCTCGGCTTCACCGTCTCCGGTTCCGGCGAGCGCGTCTCCGTCGCTGTCCCCTCCTGGCGTCCCGATGTCGACGGCAAGGCCGATCTCGTCGAGGAGGTCATGCGCATTCACGGCGTCGACAATATCAAGCCGGCGCCGCTTGAAAGCCATGCGGCCGTCAACGGCAAGATCCTGACGACGCTGCAGATCCGCACCCGCCTCGCCAAGCGGGCGCTCGCCGCGCGCGGCATGCTCGAAGCCGTCACCTGGTCGTTCATTCCTGAAGACCAGGCAAAGCTCTTCGGCGGCGGTTCGCCGACCCTCAAGCTTGCCAATCCGATCGCCGCCGAAATGTCGGATATGCGCCCCTCACTGCTGCCGGGCCTGCTGTCAGCCGCCCAGCGCAATGCCGACAAGGGTTACGGCGACGTCGCCCTCTTCGAGGTCTCCGGCACTTATGAGAACGACAGGCCGGAGGGTCAGCGCCGCGTTGCCGGCGGCATCCGCCGCGGCACAGCCTCACTTGCCGGCGCTGGTCGCGCCTGGTCGAACACCGCCAAGGGCGGCGGCAAGCCGGTCGACGTCTTCGACGCCAAGGCCGACGCGCTCGCCGTCATCGAAGCCTGCGGCCTGCCGATGGGCAATATCCAGATCGAGCAGGGGGGGCCGGCATGGTATCATCCCGGCCGCTCCGGCACGATCAAGATGGGGCCGAAGGTCGTGCTCGGCTATTTCGGCGAATTCCATCCGCTGACACTGGAAGCGCTCGATGTCTCCGGCGCGCTCTGCGGTTTCGAGGTCTATGTCGACGCCATGCCGGAGGCCAAGCGCAAGGCGACGCGCACCAAGTCGGCACTCGAACTGTCGCCGTTCCAGGTGGTGCGGCGCGACTTCGCCTTCGTCGTCGATAAGACGGTCGAAGCCGGCGCCATCGTCAAGGCCGCCACGGGCGCGGACCGCAAGCTGGTGACCGGCGTCAATGTCTTCGACATTTTCGAGGGCGCATCGCTTGGCGACGGCAAAAAGTCGGTGGCGATCGAGGTTCAGATCCAGCCGGTCGAGCGCACGCTGACGGATGAGGATTTCGAAGCGCTGACGCAGAAGATCGTCGCCAGTGTTGCGAAATTCACCGGCGGTGTCCTCAGAAGCTGAGTTTACCCAACGTCGCCAGATAATGGACCGGTCGCGAATAGCGGCCGGTCTTTTCAGCGATGCAGATGGAAGAGTTTGCTGACGATCGTCCAGCGACCGTCGATCTTCAGCAGCGAGAGATAATCGGTAAAGCGCATGCCGGCAAAGTCGTCGGTGACCTTGACGCTCGCCGCATCGCCCTCGACGTCGACGCTCTGGATGTCCATGTAGGGCTGCGTACCGGGCGGCGCCGGCTCCTCTTGCAGGATCGCGGCAATGAATTCGTCCCGCGTCAGCCATTCGACGGCATTTTCGTAATGGCCGATGATCGAGCTTTTCGGATGAAAGGCCTTTTTCAAGGCTGCCTCATTGGCGAAGGCCATGCCTTCGACATAGAGATGAACCGTCTGTTCGACTGCCTGCCTGTCCGACATTTTGTCATCCCGTTCTCAGAGATGGCGTTAGATAGTTTCGCCGGGCCCGAAGGCAAGCCCGGCCAGTTGTGGCCGACCGGGCTTTCGCTCTTTGTTTCGGTAGGGGTTCAGATGTTCGTCATGGCAAGCGAGGCGTCCGAATAGCGCTTGCCGGCCACCTGTCCGGCGGGGATCGCGTTGCTGAGCTGCTCGAGTTCCGCCGGGCTCAGCACGATATCGGCAGCGGCCGCATTCTGTTCGAGGTGGTGAAGCTTGCGGGCGCCGGGGATCGGCACGATGTCGTCGCCCTGGCTCAACACCCAGGCCAGCGCCAGCTGCGCCGCCGTCACGTCCTTCTCGGCGGCAAGCCGCTCGAGAGTCGAGACGAGGGCGGCATTGGCGTCGAAATTTTCCGCCTGGAAACGCGGCACCTGCCGGCGGAAATCGTCCGCGTCGAGATCTTCCACTTTGCGGATCGACCCGGTCAGGAAGCCGCGGCCGAGCGGGCTGTAGGGCACGAAGCCGATGCCGAGTTCGCGGCAGGTGGCAAGCACCTCCTCTTCCGGGTCGCGCGTCCACAGCGAATATTCGCTCTGCAGGGCTGCGATCGGATGGACCGCATGGGCGCGGCGAATGGTGGCGCTGCCGGCTTCCGAAAGCCCGAGCGCCCGGACTTTGCCTTCCTTCACCAGTTCCGCCATGACGCCAACGGTCTCCTCGATCGGCACGTTGGGATCGACCCGATGCTGGTAGAAGAGGTCGATGGTCTCGATGCCGAGGCGTTTCAGCGAAGCCTCGGCGACCGCGCGTACATTCTCGGGGCGGCTGTCGACGCCGGCGATGGCGGCAGTACCCGGCTTGCTGGCATCGATCTTGAAGCCGAATTTGGTGGCGATCACCACGCGGTCGCGGAACGGCTTCAGCGCTTTGCCGAGCAGAACCTCGTTGGTGAAGGGACCATAGACTTCGGCGGTGTCGAAGAAAGTGACGCCGAGATCGATGGCGCGATGCAGTGTCTTGATCGATTCCGCATCGTCGCTGGCGCCATAGGCAAAGCTCATGCCCATGCAGCCAAGGCCGACGGCAGAGACGGTCAGATCGTTTCCGAGTTTCCGGGTTTTCATGATGTGCTCCTCTGAGCTGATTTTGAGCCGCCAGAGCATCATCATGCTCTAACTATTTAATTCAGAACAGGATTCAGATTTTAGGCCGCCCGGCCTGAAATCATCCTGTTCTGGATGGTTGCGGTACCGGCAGACCATATCGCTGCGCTATCAATCAGAAAATACATGCAGTTTCTAACAGGTTGTTCTATTATTTCGATCAATGAACAGAACCCAGCTTTCACAACTCGCCGTTCTCGCCGCCGTCTCGGAGCATCGCAGCTTCCGGGCGGCGGCGAAGGAACTCCTCGTCGCGCCTTCGGCCATCAGCCATGCGATATCGAGCCTCGAGGAAAGTCTGGGGGTGCGGCTCCTGGCGCGGACCACCCGCAGCGTTGCGCCGACGGAAGAGGGCCGCCTGCTGCTTGAAAGACTTCGTCCAGCACTCGAGGAGATCGATATCGCCTTGGAGGCGGTCCGCGATACGCGCGCCAAGCCGGCCGGAAACCTGCGCATCACCGCGCCGCGCTTCGCCTCCGATCTGCTGCTCGCTCCGCGGCTCGGCGACTTTCTCAACCTCTACCCCGATATCACCCTGGAGATCGCCAATGAGGACGGCTTCACCGATATCGTCAAGGAGGGTTTCGATGCCGGTATTCGGCTGGAAGAGAGCCTGGAGGCCGATATGATCGCGGTCAGGATCTCGCCTAATCTGACGACGGTGATCGCCGCTTCGTCCGAATATTTCGAGCATCATCCAAAGCCCGAGCATCCGCGCGATCTCGTCCATCACCGCTGTATCAAGCGGCGGTTTACCAACGGCTCGATCTATCGCTGGGAATTCGAAAAGGACGGGCAGGAACTTGTCGTTTCAGTCGACGGGCCGCTTATCGTCAGCGAGGACCGACTCGCCCTGCTTGCGGCGCTGAACGGCGCCGGCCTTGCCTATCTCTTCGACATGCGGGTCTATGACGAACTGGCGAGCGGCAAACTTGTGCGGGTGCTGGAAGATTGGTGCGCGCCCTATGCCGGGCCATTTCTCTATTACCCCACCCGGCGGCAGATGCGGCCGGCGCTGCGCGCCTTCATCGATTTCTTCAGATACAGTGAACAGGATACGGGCGGCCGGTAAGGAATGGGGACCGGACCGCCCGTTCTCGTCATTCCATCAGGCAGCCTTTGCCTTCTGGTTTGCCGCCGTGGTGGCGAGCTGGGAGAGGGTCTTGTCGGTGGCCGTTTCCTGCTGCAGCGTCTGGTCGAGCAGGCCGACGACTTCCTTGAAGCCGAGCGTTGCGGCCCAGGTCTTCAGCGTGCCGTAACGGGCGATTTCATAATGCTCGACTGCCTGGGCAGCCGAAATCAAGCCGGCATCGAGAGCCGCCGTGCCCTTGAATTCCTCCATGATTTCCTCGCCCTCGGCGATAATGCCCTGGATCGCCTCGCAGGTCTTGCCCTGGGCGCGTTTGCCGATCAGCTCGAAAACCTGCTGCAGGCGCTCGACCTGGCCTTCGGTTTCCTCGCGGTGTTTTTCGAAGCCCTTCTTCAATTCGGGGGATTGGGCGGCGCGCGCCATCTTCGGCAGGGCGCGCAATATCTGCCGTTCGGCGAAGTAGATGTCCTTCAGCGTGTCGTAGAAGAGATCTTCCAACGTCTTTTCCTTGGCCATTTTCTCGATCCTTGTTCTGGGGAAAACCGCGAATGCGGCGACACATTAAGAAGCGAAGATCGCGCTAATTGTTCCCGATCGATTTCGGGTGGACTGGAAATCGGCGCCGGGCGATGATTCCTGCCGTCGATGCGCAGGAGAATGACGTCATGCGAAAGCCGAATTCGATGAAGGGTCTGGAGGATCTCGGCCGTGTGCGGCTGTCGCAAAACTTCTTTCTCCGCGATTTCCTGCATTCCGAAATCGCCGATTTCTACCGCATCCCCAATATCCCCGAGGATCCCGATCTGGCGGTCGAGGCGGGCAGGAGGCTCTGCGAGGAATTGCTGGAGCCGCTAGAGGCAACGTTCGGGCGCCTGCATATCCGTTCCGGCTATCGTTCGCCTGCGGTCAACAGGTTCGGCAACGAGAACAATCTGAACTGTTCGACCAATGCGTCCACCGCGGCGCATCACATCTGGGATATGAGGGATTTTGACGGCTGCATGGGCGCCGCCGTCTGCATTGCCGTGCCATGGATGATCGACCATTACCGCGACGAAAGCGACTGGCAGCGGCTCGCCTGGTGGATTCACGACCACCTGCCTTATGCCTCGCTCTGCTTCTTCCCGAAGCTCGGGGCCTTCAATATCCAGTGGCACGAACGGCCGAAACGGGTGATCCAGAGTTATATCAGCCCGCGCGGCATCCTCACCAAACCGGGCATGGCCAATTGGGAAGGCGATCATTCCGAATGGTATGCGGGTTTTCCATCTCTTACAGCGCCGCGCGTCTTTTCAGACGAGCAAAGGACGCTGTAACACTTTGAATTGCTGCATAATTCCTTAAATCGGTTCCGATTTGGGGAATTATGCAGTGAAGCTGATGCGATAGCGGATATGGCCATCGCTCTCGACATAGCTGTCATAGAGCGCTCGCGCGGTTCTGTTCTGCTCGCTCGTATGCCAGTAAAGCCGCGACCAGCCCTTGGCTCTGCAGATCGAAACGAGATCGTCCATCAGTGCCCGCCCGACGCCTTTGCCGCGCGCATCGGCATCGACGAACAGGTCTTCGAGATAGCAATCCCTGCCGCGGATCCACGTGCCCTCATGGGTGAGATAGAGCGCAAAGCCCATCACCCTGCCGTCGATTTCGGCGACACGTATCGCGATTGCCGACGCCGGATCGAAGACCCGGCGCCATGTGGATTCGGTGATATCGGCATCGACCGTGACGTCGTAAAAGGCGAGATAGGCCGCCCAGAGCTCGCGCCAGCGGGCTTCGTCCTCGGGGCGGGCATCACGTATCGTAACGGTCATGGCGTCACTTTCTTTCAGGCACCGGCTTCGTCGAGCAGCGCCATCGCGTCATCGGAAAGCGCAAGTGTCGCCGATTTCGCCAGGCTTTCAAGCTGCGAAAGGCTGGTCGCGCTGGCGATCGGCGCCGTCACGCCCTTCTTGCGCAGCAGCCAGGCGAGCGAAATTTCCGCCGGCTTGGCACCGGTCTCGGCAGAAACACTGTCGAGCGCGGCCAGGATGCGCAGGCCTTTGTCGTCGAGATATTTCGAAACCCGGCCCTCGCGTGCGCGGCCTTGCATATCGGATTTGCTGCGGTATTTGCCGGTGAGGAAGCCGGCGGCGAGACTGAAATAGGTGATGACGCCGATGTCCTCTTTGACGCAGAGATCGGCAAGCGGCCCCTCGAAGCTCGAACGCTCATAGAGATTATATTCCGGCTGCAACACATCGTACCGCGGCAATCCGGCCTTTTCAGCAGCGTCGAAGGAAGCCTGGAGGAGTTTCGCATCATAGTTCGAGCAGCCGATGGCGCGGATCTTGCCCTGCTGCTTCAGCTTGGCAAAGGCGCCGAGCGTTTCCTCGTGTGGCGTATCTTCATCCGGCCAGTGCGAGAGATAGACGTCGATATAGTCGGTCTGCAGCCGGCGCAGCGAATCCTCGACCGCCTTCAGGATATAGGTCTCCTTCAGCGTCTTTCCCTGTCCCATGTCGGAGCCGACCTTGGTGACGATGACGGCCTTGTCGCGAGAAACCTTGGCTTGGCTTAGCCAGCGCCCGATGATCTCCTCGGAATCGCCGCCCTTGTTGCCGGGAACCCATGAGGAATAGACATCGGCCGTATCGATCGTGTTCAGGCCCGCGTCGAAGAAGGCATCGAGAATGGCGAAGGATGTTTTTTCGTCGGCCGTCCAGCCGAAGACATTGCCGCCGATGACGATCGGCGCGACCGATAGACCTGTTTTTCCAAGCCGGCGCATTTCCATGACGCTCTCCAGAAGTGTGAAGCAATTGAAATCGCGGATACGGCAGAACGCCGCCCTGACCAACTTAGTGCGATCCGCGCATCCGGGAAGGCAAACTTCCGTGATTTCAGATTGCGCCATTGCGCCGCAGCTGGGGCCTGAATATGGTTCGCGGAAATCAGTTCGGGAGACTTGGATCATGCTGCGTTTCGGTATCATTTCAACGGCGAAGATCGGCCGCGACAATGTCGTTCCGGCGATCCAGGATGCGGAGAATTGTGTCGTCACGGCGATTGCCAGCCGTGATCTCAAGCGCGCAAGGGAGATGGCTGACCGCTTCTCCGTGCCGCATGCCTTCGGCTCCTACGAGGAAATGCTGGCCTCCGACCTCATCGACGCCGTCTACATCCCGCTGCCGACCTCGCAGCATATCGAATGGTCGATCAAGGCGGCGGATGCCGGCAAGCACGTGCTCTGCGAAAAGCCGTTGGCGCTGAAGGCAGACGATATCGACGACGTGATCGCCGCCCGCGACCGCAACCGGGTGGTGGTCAGCGAAGCCTATATGATCACCTATTCGCCGGTCTGGCAGAAGGTGCGCTCGTTGATCGACGAGGGCGCCATCGGTTCGCTCCGGCATGTGCAGGGCGCCTTCACCTATTTCAACCGCGACCCCGCCAACATGCGCAACGTTCCCGAGCTCGGCGGCGGCGGCCTTCCCGATATCGGCGTCTATCCCGTCATGGGCACGCGTTTTTCCACGGGCAAGGAGCCGCTCTGGATCCAGGCGATCACCGAGCGCGATGCGGATTTCGGCACGGATATCTATTCGAGCGTCAAGGCCGATTTCGGCGATTTCGAGTTGAGCTTCTATATCTCGACGCAGATGGCCAACCGCCAGGTCATGGTCTTCCACGGCACCGAAGGCTACATCGAAGTCAAGTCGCCGTTCAACGCCAATCGCTGGGGGCCGGAAGAGATCGAGCTTGCCGACCGCAGCCACAGTGAATCGCGCATCTTCCGCTTTCAGGACAGCCGCCAGTACAAGCGGCAGGTCGAGGCCTTCGCCCGGGCGGTGACGAACGGCAAGGAAGAGATCGTCACGCTCGAAAATTCGAAGCTGAACCAGAAGGTGATCGACGCGATCTACCGGGCCAGCGAGAAGGACGGCTGGGAGGCAGTCTAGCGCACAGCCCCGAAAATCGGAATCGATTTTCGGAAAGGATTATGCGCCCCTTCAGAGGGTTAGAGCGTCCTTGGCGCGTCCTATTGGACGCGCGGCGCTCTAGTCACTCGGCGCGGAAGACGAAGCGCGAATAGCCGAAGAAGCTGAAGATCATCGAGGCGATGCTGGCGATCACCATGGCCGCCAGCGGCTGAAGCGCCGGCAGCGACAGCAGAAGCGCGGAATAGAGCCCGTAATTGACGAGCGCTGCCGTCACCCCGACGGAGCCGTAGCGGAAGCCTTCGGCGGCAAGCGAACGGCCGGAACGATCGAAGGTGAAGCTCCGATTGAAAGCCCAGGTCGCGGCCATCGCGAAGGCGATCGCCACGAGCCGCGCCAGAAACGGCCCGAGCGGCGTCAGATGAAGCAGCGCCGACAGGATGCCGGCATCGACGAGGAAGCCGATGCCGCCGGCGATGATGAAGCGGATGAGCTTTCTCATGCGGCATCCGCCTTGCCGGGACGCGCACGCGATACCGGCCCTGCGTCGCTGAGCGGTGCCTTCAACGCGCTCGGCCTTTCGAGGCCCATATAATGGATACGAAGCTGTTCGGCGCGGGCACGCGCAACGGAATCCAGAATGACGCCGGCGGTGAATAGCATGAAGGAGATCATCAGCAGCGCCGTCGACAGCACCCAGGTCGGCATGCGGCTGACGAGACCCGTTTCGAAATATTCCGCCAGCACCGGCGCCATGAAGCCGAGGCTCGCCAGCATGAAGGTGGCGCTGATCGCGCTGAAAAAGGCGAAGGGCCGGGTTTCCTTCATCAGCATCGCGAACATCCAGAGGATCTTGGCGCCGTCGCGGAATGTCGAAAGCTTGGAATGCGAGCCTTCCGGCCGGCGGCCATAGTCGAGCTCCAGCTCGCTGACCGGCAGCTTCAGCCGGGAGGCATGCACCGACATCTCGGTTTCGATCTCGAAGCCGCCGGATACCGCCGGGAAACTCTTGACGAAGCGGCGCGAAAACGCGCGGTAGCCGGAAAAGATATCGGTGAAGTCGGGGCCGAAGATCATCCGGTAGAGCAGGTTGAAAAGCCGGTTGCCGAGCGCATGGCCCTGACGGCCGGCATCGGCGTGCACGCCGCGCCTGGTGCCGACCACCATGTCGGCGCGCTCGGTGAGCAGCGTGCGCACCAGTTCTTCGGCATCCTCAGGCGCATAGGTGCCGTCGCCGTCGGCGATGATGTAGATGTCGGCGTCGATATCGGCGAACATCCGGCGCACGACATGGCCCTTGCCCTGACGCCGCTCGCGCACGACATGCGCGCCGGCAAGCATTGCCTGCAGCGCGGTGCCGTCGGTGGAATTGTTGTCGTAGACGTGGATCGCAGCATCGGGCAGCGTCGCCCGGAAGCCCTGCACGACAGCGCTGATCGTCGCCGCTTCATTATAGCAGGGAAGCAGAACGGCAATATTCAGATTATCGGTGCGCGATCGGGCCATGACTCTACTCGTTACACTTAAAGCCGCGCTCAGCCTAAATCACGCGCCGTTAATAAGACCCTATGACGCAGGCAAAAATAGCAGCTGCCACAAACGGCTTTACACTTTCTTGATCGGCGGCGGCTAAAGTTCGGGTATCGAAACGAAGCGCTAACCACAATGAACGCTGTGCAGCCGATCCCCCACGCATCCTCCGCGATCGACGCTCCCAGGGGCGGGGTGCCCGCTCCCAGGGGCGGGCTGCGCGACCTGCTGACGCGTCTCTGGCCAACCGTCATCGCCTATAGCGTCATCCTTGCTGCGGCCATCCTCATCACCAAGCTTTCCGGCGCCACCGATTACGTCGGCCCCGACAATGATGACGGAATGCGTCTCGTCGAAGCTCGCGATTTTCTGGCCGGGCAGGGTTGGTTCGATCTGATGCAATACCGTCTCGGCCTCGATGGCGGTACGCTGATGCATTGGTCGCGGCTGATCGATCTGCCGATCGCCTCGCTGATCTGGTTCTTCGGCCTGTTTGCGCCCCGCGAGACGGCCGAAGCGCTGGCGCTCGCTGTCTGGCCGGTATCGCTCATCCTGCCCGCCATGCTCGCCATGGCGGTTGCCGGCCGGCGCATCGGCGGGGTTGCCGCCATGCATATCAGTCTCGGCTTGACCGGTCTTGCAATCTACACCGGAAACCGTTTCGCGCCTGGCGCCATCGATCACCACAATGCGCAGCTGGGGCTGGTCGCGACGATGATCGCGATGCTTCTGGATCCAGAGCGTCGAGCCTGGAGCTATGCGGTTGCCGGCGTCGCGGCAGCCGTTGCCATCGCCATCGGCGCCGAGACGACCCCCTTCGTCGCCGCCGTCTGCCTGACCATTGCCCTGCTCTGGGCATGGGAAGGCGAAGATTTCGCCGCCGCCGCCAAGGCCTTCGGGCTGGCGCTGGCGATTGCGATCAGCATCCTCTTCTTTGCAACGGTGCCGCCCCGGCTTTATTCGACGGTCACCTGCGACAATCTCTCGCTCGGCTATTACAGCCTGGCGGCGATCGGCGGCGGGTTGCTTTTGTTCTCGGCGGTTTTTGCCAGCCACCTGCGCCGGCCCTTGCGCTTTGCCGCACTCGCCGTCGTCGGCGCCGGCGTTCTCGGTTCGGCGATCGTGATCGCACCGCAATGCCTGAGCGATCCGCTGGCCGGTCTCGACCCGATGCTGGTCGAACTCTGGCTGAGAAATGTTTCGGAAGCGCAGTCGATTTTCGCTCTCGGACGCACCGATCCCTTCTCGATCGGTGGCTTCTATGCGGCCGGCCTGTTCGGCATCGCCGTCTGCATCTTCCGTGTCTTTCAGCGTGACCGCATGCAAATCCACCTGGTCTTGCTCTTCCTGCTGATGACGAGCTGGGCAATCGCGCTGGTCCAGGTGCGCGGTTCGACGTTCTCGAACCTGATCTCCATCCTGCCGCTTGCCCTGTTGATTATCGATGTCCGCCGCATCTCCAACGGCGACGGCGAAAATGTCGCCGCCGCCTTCGTCTACATCGTCACCGTGCTCGCCAGTGCTCCGGCCGCCTGGGCGGTCGGCGGCGGGTTTATCTCGCTGCAGATGGAGAATGCTGCGCAGAAGAAGGCGGCAGAGCCGGCAAAGAAGATTTCCTGCGCATCGCAAGCGGCGCTGGCGCCGCTCGCCGGGCTACCGGCCGGACTGGTCTCCGCGCCGTCGGAAATGGGCGTGCCGATCCTCCGCTTCACCGCGAACCGGGTTCTCTCCGCGCCCTATCATCGCAATCAGGGCGGCATGCTGACGGAACTGCATATCGATATGGCGGAGCCGCAGGAGGCGGAGGCCTTTTTGAAAGGGACCGGCGTAACGGTGCTTGCCTTCTGCCCCGGCGACCTACAGACCCGCGAGATCGCCAAACTGAAGCCGGATGGGCTCTATGCTGAGCTCGGCAAGGGCAATATCCCGCCCTATCTGGAACCGCTTCCGAAGGCAGCGGACGTGGGCGTTCAGTTCTTTCGCTATCGGCCGGCGATGAACTGACGCCGGCAATCTTCAGGACGGGATAAGCATGTCGCGATAACGACATGCGTAAAAACAGCGTAAGCGCGGGAAGCCAATCTGAAAGATCGCGATGCGCTTATCAGTGTGAAAAACGCGCTGTCAGTGCGAAACGCGCATGGCGCGGCGAAGACGCTGACTGGCATAAAGCCCGAGTACGAAGAGCATGAGGCCGCCATTATAGCCGAGCACGGCATAGACGAATGCCAGAATCGACACCGGCCCCGGCGAGGTTATCGCCGCCAGCGCGAATGTGATTCCGATCAGCGCGGCGACCAGCGCGATCACGCCAGCCGAACGAGTCTGCCCGGCGCTGACGCCCAATGCTGCTGCTGTGAGAATAATCATTTCAGCACCTTCCCAGAGAGAACGAGGGGAAGCATAGGAAGCGCCAACTAACAAAGATTTACCGGCGATCTTCGCCGAAAAGCCTTTGTATTACGGTGGTTAGCAATCCCTTTCGGCTAAAACGCATATTCTAACTATCCGTTCCGCAACAAAACAGATTTACACGATTTTGTTGTTTGTCCACCTGGCTGCAACGAGTGCATGTGCAGGATGCGTTGAGACGAGCGCGCTTGATGCAATGGCGACGAACCCTCCCCACAACGATTTCAACGGCCGGGAAAACAGGTTCCTGCGCCAAGGCCGAGCTTCCCGTTTATCGCTGATCGACATACAAAGAGGGATGAGCAACGTCTTCGACGGCGATTCGCCGACCAACCTTGCCGAATATTCGGTTTCGGAACTTTCCGGCTCGATCAAGCGCACCGTCGAAACCGCCTTCGACCAGGTTCGCGTGCGCGGCGAAATATCAGGCTATCGTGGGCCGCACTCCTCGGGCCATGCCTATTTCGCGCTGAAGGACGATCGCGCCCGCATCGACGCTGTCATCTGGAAGGGCACCTTCTCACGACTGAAGTTCCGTCCGGAAGAGGGCATGGAAGTCATCGCCACCGGCAAGGTCACCACCTTTCCGGGTTCCTCGAAATATCAGATCGTCATCGAGACGCTGGAGCCGGCCGGCGCCGGCGCGCTGATGGCGCTGATCGAGGAGCGCAAGCGCAAGCTCGGCGCCGAGGGCCTGTTCGATGCCGCCCGCAAAAAGCGGCTGCCCTTCATGCCCGGCGTAATCGGCGTCGTCACCTCGCCGACCGGCGCCGTCATCCGCGATATCCTTCACCGCATCTCCGATCGTTTTCCTGTGCATGTCCTCGTCTGGCCGGTGAAGGTCCAGGGCGAGGGCTCCGGCGAGGAGGTGGCGAACGCCATCCGCGGCTTCAACGCGCTGGAACCTTCAGGCGCCATCCCGCGCCCGGATGTGTTGATCGTCGCACGCGGCGGCGGCAGCCTGGAAGATCTCTGGAGCTTCAACGACGAAATCGTCGTGCGTGCTGCGGCCGAAAGCCGGATACCGCTGATCTCGGCCGTCGGCCATGAGACCGACTGGACGCTGATCGACTACGCCGCCGATGTCCGTGCGCCCACGCCGACGGGGGCAGCGGAAATGGCAGTGCCGGTCAAGGCGGAGCTCGAGGCGCAGGCCGCCGCTCTTGCCGCGCGCCTGCAGGGCTGCATGAACCGGCAGATGGATCAGCGCCGCCAGTCGGTGCGTGCTCTGATGCGGGCATTGCCGTCGCTCGATCAGCTTCTCGCCTTGCCGCGCCGCCGTTTCGACGAGGCGGCAACCGGTCTCGGCCGCGGGCTGGAGCTCAACACTATCAACAAGCGCCGCGGCTTCGAGCGTGTCGCCGCGCATCTGCGCCCCGATCTGCTCGCCGGCCGCATCGCCGAGCGCCGCCAGACGCTGAACGAGCGCATGGCCCGGGCCGAGCGCATGGTTGAGCGGCTGATCGACCGTTCGAAATCGCGCGTCGACCGCGCCGAAGCCATCCTCGCCTCACTGCCGGCCCGGCTGAAGACCCAGACCGACCGCGGTCGCGAACGCCTCGGCAATCTTTCGCGCCATGCCGATACGGCGGTCCGCCACCAGCTGACCCGCGCGCGCGCCGAACTTTCTTCGCAGGACCGCGTGCTGCAATCGCTCTCCTACAAGAATGTGCTGAAGCGCGGCTATGCCGTCATTCGCGATGAGGATAACAGGCCGGTCTCGCAGGCTGCTCAGCTCTCCGCCGGCATGGGCATCGCCATCGAATTCGCCGACGGCCGTGTCGGCGCCATGACCACGGAAGGCGGCGCACCGCCGGCCGGGGCCAAGAAGCGCAGCGCAAGACCCGCAGACCCACCGAAGCAGGGAAGCCTGTTCTGACGATGCGGATCCTGCTGGTGCTTGCCCATCCGCTGGAGGATAGTTTCGCCGCTGCCGTGGCGAGGACCGCGCGCGAAGCACTGGAAGCCTCCGGCCATGTTGTCGATCTGCTCGATCTCTATGCTGAGAATTTCGATCCGCGTCTTTCGAAGGCTGAGCGCGGCGGCTATTTCGACCAGCCCTACGACACCTCAGCCGTAGCCGACATCGTTGCCCGCCTGAATGCTGCCGATGGCCTCATTCTCGTCTTTCCGCAATGGTGGTTCAATTTCCCCGCCATCCTCAAGGGCTTCTTCGACCGTGTCTTCGCCCCCGGCGTTGCCTTCAGCCATGATGCTGCCGGCGGCCGTATCGTGCCGCAGCTGACCAATATCAGGCTGCTCTATGCGCTGACGACGACAGGCTCGCCCTGGTGGCTGGTGCGTGTCTATATGGGCGATCCGGTGCGCCGGCTCCTGAAGCGCGGCATCGCCGCCTTCTGCTCGAAGGGATTGAATTTCAAGATGCTCAGCCTGCACGACATGGACCGCGCCACCGATGCGAAGCGCAGGGCGCATCTCTATCGCGTGCGCAAGCTGCTATCGGCAATTCGCTAAAGCAAAAGCGTGCAGCGGGTTTGCGTTCGAAAATTGCGTGAAAAAACAGATAGGATGAGAGCTGCTCGCGATGCCGTGGAACCGGCACGGCCCTCCCTCCAGCCTCATCCTGAGGTGCCCCGCAGGGGCCTCGAAGGACGGGGCTGGCCACGGGCAGCTCGCCCGGCTTTAACCGGCCCGCGCTTCGACAAATCAGGCAGGGCCTCGTAATCCATTGCCATCAACGCTTCCTTCTTTCGGCGCGACCAGCCCTTGATCTGGCGCTCGCGGGCGATGGCGTCGATGATGCGGTCATAGGTTTCGCTGAAGACGAGTTCGACCGGGCGGCGCTTGGCGGTATAGCCGTCATAGGTCCCGGCATTATGCTCCCAGACACGCGCCTCAATCTCCTACTTGGTGAGGCCGGTATAATATGAGCCGTCGCTACAGCGGAGAATATAGACGGTGACTTCCATGGCGGAAGGCTAGCATGGGGTGAAGGCGGCAACAATGAGGCGTTGTGGCGGACGGCCACCCGCCCCCGTCCTTCGAGGCTCCGGCCTGCGGCCTGCGCACCTCAGGATGAGGTCTGATCGTGGTGCCGTGAGGCTGGTGGACTGATCAAAGCTCCGGGCATCCCAGGCCGATCAGCCTTTCGCTGTCCTTCTGGCGGCCCTCTCTCCAGCCTCATCCTGAGGTGCCCCGCAGGGTCCTCGAAGGACGAGGCTGGCCGCCGGCGTATCATCCAACAATGCAGGCGTTGCGGTGAGCGCGGGGCCACCCGCCCCCGTCCTTCGAGGCTTCGGCCTTTGGCCTCCGCACCTCAGGATGAGGGCTGATCGTGGTGCCGTGTGATTGGTGACCTGATCAAGGCTCCAGGCATCCCAGGCTGATGAGCCTGCCGCTATCCTTCTGGCACGCCCTCTCCAGCCTCATCCTGAGGTGCCCCGCAGGGGCCTCGAAGGACGGGGCTGGCCGCACCAGCGCGCTTTATCCAGTCAGCGCACGATGATGCCGCTCAGGCCCATTCGCCCTGCCGCATCACCGGAACCCGTGAACCATCCGGCTTGATGCCGTCGATATCGACTTTGTCCGAGCCGATCATCCAGTCGATATGGATCAGGCTGGAATTGCCGCCCTGCGCCTTGATCTGCTCCTGGCTCAGTGTCGCGCCATCGAGGAAGCACTTGGAATAGCACTGGCCGAGTGCGATGTGGCACGAGGCGTTTTCGTCGAACAGCGTGTTGTAGAACAGGATGCCGCTGGCCGAGATCGGTGAGGAATGCGGCACCAGCGCCACTTCGCCGAGCCGGCGCGCGCCCTCGTCGGTATCGAGCACCTTGTTCAAGACCTCTTCGCCGCGCGAGGCCTTGGCCTCGACGATGCGCCCACCCTCGAAACGTACCTGGATATTGTCGATCAACGTGCCCTGGTGCGAGAGCGGCTTGGTGCTCGACACATGGCCTTCGACGCGCAGCGCATGCGGCGTGGTGAAGACTTCCTCGGTCGGGATGTTCGGATTGCAGGTAATGCCGTTCTTGGCGGTGGAAGCGCCGCCATGCCATTCATGCCCGTCGGCAAGGCCGATCGTCAGGTCGGTACCCGGTCCCTGGAAATGCAGCGAGGCGAAACGCTCGCCGTTCAGCCAGGCGGATCGCTTGCCAAGATTGGCATTGTGCTCGGCCCAGGCGGCGACGGGATCGCTGACATCGACGCGCGAGGCGGCAAAGATCGCCTTGGCGAGCTTGGCAATCGCAATCGGTTCCGGATCGTCGGGGAAGACCACCTTGGCCCAGGATGGGTTCGGGTAGGAGACGATGTTCCAGTTGATGTCGAAATTCGAGATCTTCTCCAGCGCCGGCTTGTAGGCCGTTGAGTTGGCGCGATTGGCGCGGCCGACCTTGCCGGCATCCTGCTCGGACAGCAGCATCGGATTGTCGCCGGCGACCGCAAGACGGGCCGCCCCGTTGGCATAGGCCTTGGCCATGCCCTCGTAGAGCCAGCCGGAGGCGCGGTCGAAGCTCTCGTCGCTGCCATATTGATAGCGCGCCAGCGTCGTTTCCTCGTCGGAATAGAAGGCGGAGACCAGTCCGGCGCCGGCCAGATAGGCATGCTTGGTGATCAGGCGAACCAGCGGCAGCGCCACGACAGGCGCGGTGATCACCAGATCCTGACCTTTTTGCAGCTGCAGCCCGACCTTGACGGCGACTTCCGCAAGTTTTTCCAGCTTGACGGGATCAATTGTGTTCTGGCTCTGGGGCATGAAAGTCATGGTTCAACCTGCCTTCTGTCATCGACGGTGCGAGGCTGGAAGATTTAGACCCGTTTGCGGCGAAAATGAAGCGTATCGCCGCCGAATTGCAAGCGGCCGGATATATGTCCGCCCGCCGGCCGTGCTTCAGGCGGCGGCAGGTTGCCTGAGCAGGATCGAGTTATGCTTGTCGAGGAATTCCATCAGCCGCTGCGGGTAGTCTTCGCCAACGGCGGCCTTGACGCTTGCCCGCTCGGAGAGAGCCTTGCGCCAGCGCTTCACCCGCTCAAGCCCTTCGAAGATGTCGCTGTCGCCGAGCGTCTCGAAGAGATCGAAATACCGAAAGACCGGCGCGAAGACGGCGTCGACGAGGCTGAAGTCGTTGCCGGCGAAATACGGCCCGTCCGTCAACATCTTCTCGACAGTTGCGAATTTGGCGATGAGCGCCTTGCGCTTGGCCTCCAACTGCGCGGCATCCTCGGCGGTCTCGTAACCCCAGAGATCGGAAAGCACGGAGGAACCGAATTCCATCCAGCCGCGATGGCGGGCACGCGTCAGCGCGTCGTTGGGATGCAGCGCGACACCCGGCTGCGTTTCCTCCAGATATTCGCAGATGACGCTGCTTTCGAACAGCACCGCCTCGCTGCCGTCCTCCTCCTCGATCCGCAGCAGTGGCACTTTGCCCAGCGGCGAGATCTGCAGGAACCAGTCGGGCTTGTCGGCAAGATCGATGTTGATGCGCTCGAAGGGCACGCCCTTTTCGAGCAGAGCGATCGCGGCGCGCTGCACATAGGGGCAGAGATGATGGCTGACGAGGGTAAGCTTGCTCATGGGGGCCTCCTTGGCAATGATAGATGTAAATGCATCTAATAACGCTTGCGGCGGAATTCAAGATAGATGTAACTGCATTTATGTCTGAAAAGCCGTCGAATCCAAGCGAAGCGGTTACCTCTGCCTGGACGAGCATCATGCGCGCCCGCGAGCGGTTGCTTGGCGCCATCGAAGCCGACCTGAAAACGGCCGGCATGCCGCCGCTTGCCTGGTATGACGTGCTGTGGGAATTAGCGCGCTCGCAAGACGGCAAACTGCGCCCCTACGAGATCGAAGAGCGGACATTGCTGGCCCAGTATAATCTCTCTCGCCTGCTCGACCGGCTGGAAAGAGAGGGCTTGGTCCGGCGCGAGGTCTTCGCCGAGGATGGACGCGGCCGCTGGGTGGTGATGTCAGATGCCGGCCGAAAGCTTCGCGAGCGCATGTGGATCGTCTATGCCAAATCGATCGAGACCCATATCGGCTGCAAGCTTGCCGAAAACGAGGCGAAGGCGATCGCCGGCCTGCTCGACCGCTTCCTCTAGATTCAATAGTGAGAGCATGATGTCGTCCGAAACCCGCTCACACTTTTCGGCATCATGCTCCGATCAGGCAATCAGCGGCGCGGCGACAGCCTTCAGTGCCTTCAACGCATGCTTCGGATCGAGCCGCACCTGCAGCCCGCGCTGCCCGCCATTGATATAGACCAGCGGTTCGCCAAGTGCGGCTTCCTCGATCGCCGTCGGCACGGTCTTTTTCTGGCCGAACGGGCTGATGCCGCCGACATGATAACCCGTCAGCCGCTCGGCATCGGCAGGCCTCATCATATTGGCCGATTTGCCGTGAAAGGCGCTGGCAAGCTTCTTCATGCTGACCTCGCGGTCCGACGGCACGACGACGCAGACCGGATTGCCGTCCACCTCCGCCATCAGCGTCTTCAGCACCCGATGCGGCGCCTCGCCGAGCGCTTCGGCCGCCTGCAGCCCGACGCGCTCGGCATTGGGGTCGTAGTCATAGGCATGAACGGTGAAGGCGACGCCTGCCTGCGAAAGAAGCTGTGTCGCGCGCGTAGTCTTGGACATCTCTTTCCCTCGTGAGTTCAGCGGGCCGCCTGTCAGCCTCCGAACGTACCGGCGTAAATCTCCGGCTTGAAGCCGACCAGCAGCTTGCCCTTCACTTCCAGCACCGGCCGCTTGATCATCGACGGCTGGTCGAGCATCAGGGCGATTGCCTTCTCCCGGGTGAGGTTCTCGCGCTCGGCGTCGGGCAATTTGCGGAAGGTAGTGCCGGCGCGGTTGAGCACAGTATCGAGGCCGGCCTGGTCGATCCAGGCTTCGAGATGGGCGCGGTCGATACCGAGCGCCTTGTAATCGTGAAACTCATAGGCGACGCTATGTTCTTCCAGCCAGCTGCGCGCCTTTTTCATCGTGTCGCAATTCTTGATGCCATAGATGGTGACGGCCATGCCCGATCGATCTCCCTGTGATAGCAGCGAGATAACATGCACGAAGGCCGGCGCAAACGCCGTGCGACGTTTTATCCCCGAGCGCGTCGACAATCGCAGCCGGACAAAACCGGCCCCGTTCAATTCTCCAGCGTGCCGGCCTTGCGGGAAGCCTTGCTGGGTTCGTCACAGGCGATCTTCATCAGGTCGCCGCGCCGCCGCACCAGCCTGTCGGAGGTTCGGGTCAGGATCAGCCCGTCCTGCGGCGCGGTGAGCTCGATGCTGCCGCCCGGCTGCCCCGGCCTAGTGACGATCGTCACTAGGCGGTCGCCTTCGGCAACCCTCTCGCCGATGTCGCGATGGAAGAGCACGGCTCCGCCTTCTGGCGTGCGGATGATCTCGACATTGTCGAGCGGCACGGCCGGACCGGAAAATGGCATTGCCGCGGGCTTTTCGTCGCCAACGGTCCCCCGTGCCGCGAGGAAGTGCCAGAGCCCATCCGCATCCTTTTTCGCCAGCACCGGATCGACGTCGCGTTTGCCGCGCAGCTCGACGGTGACGGAGAGTTTGCCGGGCAGACGGGGCCGGCGTTCGCCGGGAACCTCATATTTCCATGCAAAGCCGACGGCCTCCTCGAAGGCCGAGCTTTCGCCATCCGAAAGCAGCACGGCCTCCATGCCGAGTGAAGCGGCAAGATCGGCGGCCTCCGGCCAGAAGGCCTCGTCGATATAGGCATATTGCAGGGATTCGTCGTCGCAATGCAGGTCGAGCACGAGATCGGCGCCAAGCGCCATATGCAGCAGCTGCCTCTTCAATCTGTCGGTAGCCGGGTAATCATCGAGATCTTCGGTCAGCGTGGTGCGATCGACAATCGAGATCAGCGGAAAATCCCGGTTGAAATTGGTGCGTGAGCCCAGGTCGAAACGGCCCTGCAGCTCGCCGAAATGCGATTGCGCCGCACCGATCGGATTGGCCTGCGGCACGATGGTGATGTCGCCGGCGATCCCACCTTGGCTTTCCGCCTGCCGCAGCCTTTCGCAGAGGAAATGCAGCAGCACCGTTCCCGGCAGCTCGCCGGCATGCAGTGCCGCCTGGATATAGGCCTTCGGCGCCTTCGGATCGTGGCCTTTAAAGCGCAGCACCGGCAACCGCCACTCCGTTCCCGGCGTATCTCCAGGGATGATGATCTCTGAAACGTCCATGCTGTCTTCGTTCCCGTTTACAACCAGCGCCCGGTTAGGCATTCCGAGCTATATGAGCGGAAATGGGGCAAGCGCAAGCGTGGTCCGAAGACATCATTGCCTCAGCCGAGCAGCGGCCAGCGATCGATGATCCGATGTTCGGTTTTTCCGAGAACACTGTGGATGAGCAGGAATTCGGACGCGGTCCATGAAACGGGTGTGTCGAGGGTCGTCGGCGGCACGGCTTTGCGGTCATAGAGAAGTGTCATGTGCGGCTTGTAGTCGCGGCCGACATTGTGCCGCAAGCCGGCATTGTACATGCCGACGCCCAATTGGACGTGCAGCCGTGTCAGTGGTTTCCGTCCGCCTTCGCCGCAAAGCACAAGCGAACGCGCCTGCGGGAATCGCATGATCCGGTCGAAGCTTATTGCGATCGGGGCACTCTCGACTGTGGCGCCGGCCTGTCGTGCCGCGAAGACCACATCCTCCGGCAGCCTCGGATAGTCGCCGACCCAGATGATCGACACATGCAATGTCGTCAGGCGCGGCATCCCGGAAAGGGAGAAGGCTCGACGATAGTCATCGCCGATTGCGGCCGCCTGCTGCTCGACGGCATCAGGAGGGCAGAGCGCAAAGAAAAGTCGGTGTCCGCTGACGTAGCTTTCGTTCCGCCGTCCGCGACCATTTTTGTCGTCTCCGAAGTCGAAGGGCATCTGGTTCATGGAGTTTCAGGTCGTCATGACCCGCCTCGTCGTTTTCAAAACGCGACGAAGATACTCTGCAAGGAAACAACATCAAGAACAAAAAGAGAACATAATTTCCCGACATGCTCGGGGCCACACTTATCCGAAACGTCGCTCAGGACCGGGTGAAGTGGCTAGTCGGTCGACAATGCAGGGGCGCATCGCAATATTTCCTGGAAGCCTGGCGCGCGCAAGAAACGGGTTGAAACAGCGGCCGTCCCATACGATTTTGAAGGTCATCGAAAACGCGGAGGCTGTGTCATGGCTGAGACAACGCACCACTATCTCATCTTCGAAACCGCGGGCGGTTTCTGCGGTATTGCCTGGAGCGACGCCGGCATCATCCGTTTCCAACTGCCGACCAAGTCAGCGGAAGCGACGGAACGGTTGCTGTTGCGCCGCCTGCCGGATGCCGAAGCCGGCGCGCCGACGCCTGGCGTGCTCGAGACGGTCGCCGCCGTGAAACGCTACTTCCAGGGCGAGGAGACGGATTTTTCCGGCGTCGAACTCGATCTTGCCGGCCAGGATGCCTTCTTCCGGGATATTTATGCGGCGGCAAGGCGTGTCGGCTGGGGCCGCACCACCACTTACGGCGCGCTGGCCAAGGAGCTCGGCGTCGGGCCGGAAGCCGCCCGCGACGTCGGCCAGGCGATGGCGAAGAACCCTGTCGCCCTGATCATCCCCTGCCACCGGGTGCTTGCGGCCGGCGGCAAGATCGGGGGCTTCTCCGCGCCCGGCGGTTCGTCATCGAAGGCCCGCATGCTGGAGCTCGAAGGCGTCAACCTTGCACCGCCGCCGCCCGCCCAGCAGTCGCTGGGTTTTTAGGCGGCGGAGGCTCTTTCGTTTTCCGCAATTCCCGGCAAAATCGCTTCGCGCTTTGCCTGGCAAAACCGCTCTACACTTTTGCTGGAATTACTTTGGCAGCAATCTCAGCGGATCAATAGGGGCTGGCTGTCGGTCGGATGATGATCTCGCTGACATCGACATCATCAGGCTGGCTGACGGCGTAGAGGATCGAATTGGCGACGGCCTCGGGGCTGATGGTGATCGCCCTGAAAGCCTTCATGGCATCACGCGCCGTCGGATCGGTGATGGTGTCGGCGAGTTCCGATGTCGTCGTGCCCGGAGAGATGACGGTGACGCGGATACGATCGGACTCCTGCCGCAGTCCGTCCGAGATCGCCCGTACCGCGAATTTCGTCGCGCAATAGACAACCGCCGTCGGAGAGACGCTGTGGCCGCCGATCGAAGACAGGTTGATGATCTGCCCTGATCCCTGCGCCTTCATGATCGGAAGCGCCGCCGCAACGCCATAGAGAACACCCTTGATATTGACGTCGACCATCCGGTCCCATTCGTCGACCTTGAGGGCGTCGAGTAGCGACAGCGGCATGACGCCGGCATTGTTGACGATAACGTCCAGCCGTCCGAATTCGGAGCGGGCGAAGCCTGCAAAGGCTTCCACCTGGGAACGGTCGGTGACGTCAAGCTGTCGCCGGCGCACCGACCCGCCCTTTGCGGCGATTTCGCCGGCGAGTTCCTCCAGGCGCTCGGTGCGGCGGGCGCCGATGACGATATGGGCGCCTGCGGCAGCCAGCACCTTTGCCGCGGCCTCTCCGATGCCGCTGCTGGCGCCGGTGATGGCAATGACTTTCCCTTTGATATCAGACATTTCAAGCTCCATTTTTGCAGGTGAGATTTTCGTTACGGTTAGCTTGGAAAATCGGCGCTGAGCGTCGTCTCCGCCCAGGCGTCGAAATTTGTGCGCAGCGCATCGAGCCGTTCGCGGGCGATCTTCAGGGCGGGTGCACCGAGCAGCAGGCGCAGCGGCGGCACGTCCGCTTCGAACGCCGATATGATCGCGGTTGCCGCGCGCGCGGGATCGCCCGGCTGGTTGCCGGAGATCGAGCGGGTGGCCTGGCGCCGCTTGCCTGACGTTTCGGCGTAGTCTTCGATGATCGTGCTGGATTCGACCATCGACCGGCCGGCCCAATCCGTGCGGAAGGCGCCCGGTTCAAGGATCGTCACATCGATGCCAAGCGGCCTGACCTCATGCGAAAGCGATTCCGACAAGCCTTCGACCGCGAACTTGGTGGCATGGTAATAGCCGGTTGCGGCAAAAGCGACGAGCCCGCCGAGCGAAGAGACGTTGAAGATATGCCCTTGCCGGCGTCGGCGCATGCCCGGCAGAACCTGCTTGGTGACGGCGATCAGTCCGAAGACATTGGTCTCGAACTGGGCGCGTATCTCGGCATCATCGCCCTCTTCGATCGCCGAGAAGTAGCCGTAACCGGCATTGTTGACGAGGACGTCGATCGCACCGAAATGCGTTTCGGCGTCACGAACCGCGCCGGCGATGGAGCGGCTGTCCGTCACATCGAGTGCAAGGGCAAGCGCGGGGTCGCCGTGTTGCGCCGTGAGATCTGCCAGGGTCTCGGGTCTGCGCGCTGTAACAGCGGCGCGCCAGCCACGGGCCAGCACGGCTTCGGCGAGCGCCCGGCCGAGGCCGGACGATGCGCCGGTGATGAACCAGATGGGTGTTGGGGAAGACATGATCGTCATCCTTTCCGGCCGGCAAATGCGGCCTTCTTGTGTGGTGTTGCCTTTCGGGCGGCACGTCATTTGCGCCGAAGCACCATGCCACCGTGATGGAGGGTATTGCCGTCGACGAAATCGCCGTCGGCTGTGAAGCCCGTGTCATCCCAATATTCGATGTGGTTTCCGGTGACGTCGTAGCGTCCTCGATAGGCGCTTTCTCTGCTGCCACGGGCTTCGTCGTAACGGCCATTCGGCAGAAGCTCGTGGCGGACGCGGCCATCATCCGTAACCCACATGCCGACATAGGAATGTTGCTGCATAGCGTTCTCGCTTGTTTGTTGCTGGTGAGATTGGCGGTTCATGGCATCGGCGGCTGACGAACTGATCGCCGTGCCAGCCAGGGTGATCGCCGTGAAAAACGGCAGGACCGAGCTTTTGAAAAACTTTCGCATTGCCTTGCCTTTCGAAGAAGATTTGCCGATGAGTGGGTCTTGGCGTTGACCTCGACCTGAAAGATAGCGCGCCGATCTGCGGCGATTAAGTTGCCAATCCATGATGCCTTGGTTAGAAGTGCTAACCAATGGTCGACGATCTCGAAGGCATTTCAGTCTTTCTTGCGGTGGCGGAGGCGCGGAACTTCCGGCTTGCCGGCGAGCGGCTTGGCGTCACCCGTTCCGCCGTCAGCCAGGCCCTGCAGCGCCTCGAGGATCGGGTCGGAGTCGCCCTGGTCCAGCGCACGACGCGCAGCGTCAGCCTGACCGAAGCCGGCGAAGTGTTCTTCGAGGCGGTTCGTCCATCGGTCCGGCAGGTCAATGATGCGATGCAGACGGTCCGGGAAATGCAGGCGCGCCCGAGCGGCCTGCTGAGGATCACCGTTTCCTCGATCGCCGAGAACTTCCTGTCCGGCACCTTGCTGGCCGGCTTCATGGAAGCCTGCCCTGACATCAAACTCGATATCACCATCACCGATGACGAATTCGATATCGTCGAGGCCGGGTTCGACGCGGGCGTCCGGCTGGGCGAGGTGATCGAGCAGGACATGATCGCGATCTCCGTCTCCGAAGAGCAGCGACAATGCGCGGCGGCATCCCGCAGCTATCTCGACCGCCGCGGCCATCCCCGCCATCCCCGCGAGTTGCAGAACCACGCCTGCATCGGATGGCGCCCACGCCCGGATACGGCGCCCTATCGCTGGGAGTTCACCGAAAACGACCGCGACTTCGACGTCTCCGTCGATCCCACTGTTACGACCAACGACATGGGAATGATGATCCGTATGGCCTGCGCGGGGGCAGGCATCACCTTCGGCATGGCGGAAACCTTCCAGTCCTATATCGACCGCGGCGAACTCGTGCCGCTGCTGGAGGATTTCTGTCCACCCTTTCCGGGCTTCTATCTCTACTACCCCAGGCGCCAGAGGCAGCCGCTGAAGTTGCGCGCATTGGTCGATTATGTCCGCAGCTCCGACCGGCGGTAATGCGGTCTGGGCTTAAGCCGCCGCTGGTAAGTCTCGACGGCGATTTCAGGCCAGTCGCACGGGCTCAAATCCTGCGGCTTGGGCTGATGTTGCCGCTGGCATCCGGCTTTGATATTCCCGATGATAGAGGCCAGCGAGGCGGCGCGCGCTCTATAGACGCCACCGCTCGCCGCGCTTCCATCCTTTTGCGGAGAACATATGCTCGACGACGTCTTTCCTGTTCCGGCCAGGGCTTTGATCCGTCAGAGTGGGCGGGCCTGTTTTTATCGTCTCGTCAATACGAGCCCCTTGTTGATACAGGTGCAGTCGGGAACCAAGATCGTCATGGCCGATGATAAGGCTTTGCGCCTCGAAGCCGGCGCTTATGGCTTGCTGCCCGACTATCGACCGTTGACGATGGAGAACATTCCCAAGGCGCCGCAGAAGTATCAGACCCTGGCGCTTCCCGTTCCGCGACAGCTGTTCGAGGAAGCCTACAGCAGGATGGGGTCGATTGCCGTCCCATCAAGGCCTGTCCCGGCAGTCACCTCGGACCTGCCGGAAGAAGCTGCGGCATTGTTTGACTATTGCTGTCAGCCCGGCAATCTGACGAGGCTTCCCGGCGCCATTGCCAAGGCGCGGTTGCTCGAACTCATCACTTGGTTTGCGCTCGGCGGAGCGGTGCTGGGCCAATGCCAAAGTCCTCGGCTCGAGGACCGGCTGCGGCAGATGATTGAAAGCGATACGGCCTTTGATTGGACGCTGGGGCACGCGGCGCGCTCGTTCAACATGAGTGAAGCGACGCTGAGGCGGAAGCTCGCCGCCGAAAGTACCGGCTTTACTGAGATCTTGAGCGATACAAGAATGAACCGCGCCTTGGGCCTCATTCAAACCACAACCCTGCCGATGGCGCAGATTGCGCTTGAGGTCGGTTACGACTCTCCTTCTCAATTCGCGGCGCGTTTCAAAGAGCGGTTCGGCGTCAATCCGCGCCATGTCCGGGGTGGCTCTGAGCGTTTTGAGCGGATCGGGGCAGAAGTTGAGCGTAGCGGGGCAGATGCGCTTGCGCGGTGACGATAGTTTTCCGGCATTATCAACCGCAGGAAAACAGCATGCGTTTCATCACAGCAGTACTTCTCGCTACGTCCGTCTTCGGCGCGACGGCCGCACAGGCCGAAATGAAGCTCACCTCGAAGGATCTGGTCGCCAGCAAGTCCATGGCCGACGCGCAGATCTTCAACGGCTTCGGCTGCGCCGGCAAGAACATCTCGCCGGAGCTGACCTGGTCGGGTGCGCCTGAGGCGACCAAGAGCTTCGCCATCATGGCTTACGATCCGGATGCTCCCACAGGCTCGGGCTGGTGGCATTGGTCGGTGTTCAACATTCCCGCAAATGCCTCGGAGATTGCCACCGGCGCCAGCGGTGACAAAAAGCTTCCGGCAGGCGCCGTCGAAGGTCACACGGATTTTGGCATGTCCGGATATGGCGGCGCATGCCCGCCGGCCGGCGATCAGCCGCACCACTACAAGTTCACCGTCTATGCGCTCTCGGTGGACAAGCTCCCGCTTCCTGAGACCGCCCCGGCTGCCATGGTTGGCTTCTATGTCAGGGCCAATACGCTCGCCAAGGCCTCCGTCGAGGTGACCTACGGCCGCTGAAGCCGGCTTCGGATCCGCAGTCGTCATTCCCCTCATGACAACGGCCGGCCGAGGTAATTGAACCTTGGCCGGTCGTTTCCGGTCTGGGGCTTCCCTGGTCTGCAAACCTAGACGGTCATTGCTTCCCAGCAGATCAACGGACCGTCTTCGGCATCGACACGCTCGCCGATACGGATAAAGCCATTGCGTCCAAGAACGCGCCGGGACGTGATGTTGTCGACCCCGGTCTCCGCAGAGACTAAGGCCACGCGATGGTCGTTCCGCGCCCACTGAAGCAACTGCCCTATCGCCCGCGTGGCGCATCCACGGCTTTGGCGGGAAGGCGCAACCCCATAGCCGATATGGATATTGCCATCCCGCGGAACCTTGATGACAGAGCAAAGGCCGACGATCTCGTCATCCTCCACGATCATCCAGGCCGACGGTGAAAATTCCGCGCCGATGTCAGCGGCGAGGCGGCTCAACATCGCCAGGACTTCAGGAGGTGCAATGGCGCTGTCTTGGACAAGGCGCAGATGAGCAGGGGCGATGCCCTTCAGCAGCGCGTCAAAATCATGAGATGTTAGTTCGATAATCATAGTCTTCTCGACATTAGACATGCGCCGGCATTGGCGCGCGAAAGGCCGAGCGATAGAGCGAGGATCAGCTCTCGGTCACGATGCCGAGCGCCTCTATCCCTACCGCCGCAGCCGGTGAGTTCTGGATCGTTGCGACGGCAAACAAAGGCATTCTCCTCTAAGACGGAAATGCGAATAACAGTGCCAGGCGAGGATCGCAAGATGCTCCGATCGGGCGGCACCGGCTAACCGCAAGATCGGTCGAGCGCTGCGTTGCCTGAGGGATCTAGTTTGAGCTGCCACGGAGACCAAGACGAATGACCGCAGCGCTTCGGAACTATCATGAGCGGATGCAGCGAGTGCTGGATTATGTCGACCGGCACCTCGATGACGATCTCGATCTTGACGTTTTGAGCAGTGTCGCAGCCTTCTCGAAATTTCATTTCCACCGGCAGTTCACGGCGACCTTCGGATTGTCAGTGTATCGCTATATCCAGCTTGCCCGCATGAAGCGCGCTTCATACCGGCTGGCTTACAGGGACGAAGAACGCGTCACCGATATAGCGATGGATGCCGGTTACGACGCACCGGATGCCTTTGCCCGCGCCTTTCGGCAACGGTTCGGGCAATCGCCTTCGTCGTTCCGGAAATCTCCCGAATGGGAGCCGTGGCTTGCCGCCTTCGGGCCTCTCGACAATGCAAGGAGCAAGCTCATGCAGAAGACTTTCATCGCTGAAGACGTGATAATTCGCAATGTGCCTGCCACGCCGGTGGCGATCATGGAGCATCGGGGCGACCCTGCGTCGCTCGGCGCCACCATCCAGCGGTTCATCGCCTGGCGCAAGGCCGCTGGCCTGCACCCCAGGACAAGTCCGACCTTCAACGTCTGGCGCTCCGAGCGGCGTCCTCAGTCGCCTGCCGATTATAGCGTCGACCTTTGTGTCGGGATCAGCCAACCAATCGAGGCGAACGGCGAAGAGATCAAAGCCGGCGAGATCCCCGGCGGGCGCTGCGCGGTGCTGCGTGTCGTCGGCAACACCGACAATCTGGAGCCCGCCGCGCTCTACCTTTATCGCGAATGGCTTCCGGCCAGCGGCGAGGAAGCACGCAACTTCCCGATCTATTGCCAACGGCTGAGCTTCTTCCCGGAGGTGGCGGAGCATGAGGCGGTGGCGGAGCTGTTTCTGCCGCTGAAATAGCGTCCTCTGACGGCGGCTTGTCTATGCTGATAGCCTGAGGTGGACAGGTCGTTGTCCACCTCAGGCCGGCCGGTTGGCGGCCATCGGATCGCGGATCGCTGTGCACTTCAAAAACCAATTACGAAATAAAACCAGTTGAGCTAACTTCCAACCGATTGCATAATGCAAGCAGGTCTGCGCGCGGATATGCCGTTTTAGGAAAGGAAGTGAAGATGGCTAAGCTTGTGTTCGGAATGAACCAGTCCCTGGACGGCTACGTCGATCATATGGCGTTTGCGCCAAGCCCGACACTCTTCCGCCACTTCATCGAAGAGGCTCAGCGGCAGGCGGGTAGTGTGTACGGTCGTCAGATGTATGAGGTCATGCGCTACTGGGACGACGAACATCCTGAATGGGATGCAGAGCGACAGGCTTTCGCGACGGCGTGGCGGAGCCAACCGAAATGGGTCGTCTCGCGCTCATTGGCGTCGGTCGGTCCCAAGGCCACGCTTGTTGGGGAAGATCTTGAGGCCGCGATCCGCGAACTGAAGGCGGAACGCGACGGCGAGATCGAAGTTGCCGGCCCCAATTTGGCGCAAAGCCTGACCGAACTTGGCCTGATCGATGAGTATCGAATCTACCTGCACCCAGTCGTGCTCGGTCACGGCAAGCCATATTTCGCCGGACCCCGGCCGCCGCTCCACCTGATGGCTCATGACCGGATTGGCGAGGATGTGATCAGGTTGACCTACGTTCCGGCTTGATCTCGGGACTCGCTAGATGGAAATCGCAGCTCGGCTTCCGACCGGATGACGGCAAGCGTCGCCGGCGACCTGCCGGGCGTCAGTCGCGGGATATGGGCAGCCCCGCGAGAAGCGGAGCGTATGCGGAGAGCCTGCGGGATACGAACTCCGTGAAGAGCCGCACGCGCTTCGTCTTGCGTGTCTCCCCTTGTGTGAGAAGCCAGAGCGTTCCGTACATGTGCAGGTCGGTGCCCGGCACCCTCACCAATAGGGGGTCGGCATCTCCGACGAAGCAGGGCAGTGTCGTGATCCCGAGCCCTTGCCGTACAGCAACGATCTGCGCCTCGCCGTCCGTGGTCCTGAATGGAACCCCCGTGGTGCGAATCTCACCCTCGCTGGCCCAATCCGGAATTCCATGAATGCTTATGACGATCCACCGGATCGGATCAGGCGCACCCGCACGCCAAGCGGCTAGTCGATCGCAGGACATGTAGACGCCGCCGAATATATCCGGTCCCTTCAGGCCGTGAAGATTGAGCGGCAGGGTTTTGCGGTCGTAAACGACGCGGATCGCCACATCGGCCTCTCGGTTGGTCAGATTTGCCAGCTCGCCGGACGACACGATTTCCATCTCGATATCAGGATGCAGACGCGCGAAATCGGCGAAGTCAGGCATGAGCAGGTGTGTCGCGAGGGGCGGAGCCAACGTCACCCGCAGAAGCCCGCGCACGCTCTGGTCGCGCCCGAAGACGCGCGTCTCCAGTTCGTGCGACGACGCTTCCATCTGGTTCGCGAGCTCGAGGACCTCCTCGCCCGCAGCCGTCAGGCGGTAGCCCGAAGGCAGCTTTTCGAACATCTGCGCCCCGAGGCGTTCCTCGAGCTGTGCGATGCGTCGCAGCACGGTCGCGTGATTCACTCCGAGGCCCTTGGCGGCAGCCCGCACCGAGCCTCCGCGCGCCACGGCCAGAAAGTAGCGAATGTCATCCCAGTCAATCATGGTGCAATCCGGCACCGCGCGGTGCGCCTTCCCAAGCCAGTATCTAACGCGTCGTACAGCAGTGCGGGCGGTCATCATAGCCTATGTAGGCAAGGACGGCCCGATTCCAAACGGCGCACACCGATCGTCGCGGCTGGCGTCAGTCGTCCGGCCGGATCGATTTTGCACCACCGATGTGCGCGCTTCCGCACTCAACGCCTGACTTTGGCGAACCTATTTTGAGGCTCTCGGGGGCGTCCCCGAACGACCAAAGGATGCATGACATGAACAGACTGAATGGAAAGACCGCCGTGATCACCGGCGGCGCTACGGGCATCGGCCGCGCCGCAGCCAAGCGCTTCATCGAGGAGGGCGCTTTCGTCTTCATCTTCGGCCGACGGCAGGAGGCGCTTGACGCCGCTGTGGCGGACCTCGGGGCCAATGCGCGGGCGGTAAAGGGCTCGGTCTCGGATGAGGCCGACCTTGATCGGCTTTACACCGCGGTGAAGGCAGAGCGCGGAACGCTCGACATCGTCTTTGCCAATGCCGGGGCCGGAAGCCCGCTTCCGCTCGGCAATATCACCGCCGAGCACATCGATGAGACCTTCGACACCAATGTGAAGGGCACGATCTTCACGGTCCAGAAGGCGCTGCCGCTGATGGGCTCAGGCGGTTCGATCATCCTGACCGGATCGAGCGCCGGCACCACGGGCGCACCGGGATTTACGGCCTACAGCGCAAGCAAGGCGGCAGTGCGCAACCTCGCGCGGACCTGGGCTGAGGACCTGAAGGGCACCGGCATCCGGGTCAACGTGCTGTCACCCGGGGCGACGGCGACAGAACTCGCGAAAGAGGCGCTGGGCGAGGAAGGCCAGAAGGCCTACGGCGCGATGACGCCGCTCCAGCGTATGGCCGATCCGGAGGAGATCGGGGCGGTGGCCGCCTTTCTGGCGTCGTCGGACAGCAGCTTCATGACCGCCAGCGAGATCGCCGTCGACGGCGGCCTGGCGCAACTGTGACGCGCTGCACCCGGCCGGGCGCTCCATTCGATTATTCGGAGCTCTGTAGGGCTCGGCAGATAACCCAGCGCCGCTAAGGGTCGGGAAATCAATATCAACACAATATCGGAGAAGCATTATGAGCTACGCAATTGTAGGATTCGGCAAGATAGGCCAGGCCCTCGCCCACGCCTTCGCCCGTAAAAACATCGCCGTGACCGTCGCGAGCCGCCGGCCGTCCGAGGTGTTGGCGCCGCAGGCTCGGGCGATTGGACCCACGGTCGTCGCCAGGTCGCTGCGGGATGCACTCGAGGCCGACACGATCATCCTGGCAGTCCCGTTCGGCGAGCATCGCGAGGTTGCGAATGCCCTGCCGAGCTGGAAAGGCAAGACGGTCATCGATGCGACGAACGCATTTCCCGTCCCCGAAGAGCTGGACGGCCTCCCGTCCTCCGCCTTCGTCGCGAAATCGTTCACCGGCGCCAAGTTCGTGAAAGGGTTCAATCACCTGATTGCGGCCACCCTGGCTGCCGATCCGATCGTCGAGGGCGGGCACCGGGTCGTCTTTCTGTCGAGCGACGACGAGGACGCGATCGCTCCCGTGGCGGATTTGGCCAAACAACTGGGGTTCGCACCCGTCGAGCTGGGAAAGCTCAACGAGGGTGGCGCGCTGGTGCACGCACGCGGCCGCACTTGGGGCCAGCTCATCTTCCAGGATTTGTTCAAGAAGGAGCAGTAATCGATCTATGATCGTGTGATCGACGCCGAGAACTGGTCGCGCGCGCTAGCACGATGCGTAGATTCAAAGTGTTAGAGCGTCCTTCGTGCGTCCGAAAGGACTCACGGCGCTCTAACATCTTCGAGCAGCGCGCGACCGAATATTTGAAGGCCACAAAGTCGTGAAGGTTGGGGTGGGCCCGACGGCGGTACTCCCCTCACTCCCACTCGATCGTGCCGGGCGGCTTGCTCGTCACATCATAAACCACGCGGTTGATGCCGCGCACTTCGTTGATGATGCGGGTGGCGGCGCGGCCGAGGAATTCCATGTCGTAGTGGTAGAAGTCCGCCGTCATGCCGTCGACGGAGGTGACGGCGCGCAGCGCACAGACGAATTCGTAGGTGCGCCCATCGCCCATGACGCCGACGGTCTGGACGGGGAGCAGCACGGCGAAGGCCTGCCAGATGGCGTCGTAGAGGCCGGCCTTACGGATTTCGTCGAGATAGATCGCATCGGCCTCGCGCAGGATCTCCAGCTTTTCGCGGGTGATGCCGCCGGGGCAACGGATCGCCAGGCCCGGGCCTGGGAAGGGGTGACGGCCGATGAAGCTGTCGGGCAAGCCGAGTTCGCGGCCGAGTGCGCGCACCTCGTCCTTGAAGAGCTCGCGCAGCGGCTCGACGAGCTGCATCTTCATGCGCTCCGGCAGACCGCCGACATTGTGGTGCGACTTGATCGTCACCGACGGGCCGCCGGTGAAGGAAACGCTCTCGATCACGTCGGGATAAAGCGTGCCCTGGCCGAGGAAGTCGGCGCCGCCGAGCTTCTTTGCCTCTTCCTCGAAGGTCTCGATGAACAGCCGGCCGATGATCTTGCGCTTGGTTTCCGGGTCGCTGACACCCTCGAGTTCGCCGATGAAGCGATCGGCCGCATCGACGTGCAACAGGTGCAGATTGTAGTGCTCGCGGAACATGGCGACGACGCCGGCCGCCTCGTCCTTGCGCATCAGCCCGTGGTCGACGAGGATGCAGGTCAGCTGGTCGCCGACGGCCTCGTGGATCAACAGCGCTGCGACGGAACTGTCGACGCCGCCCGAAAGCGCGCAGATGACGCGCTTGTCGCCCACCTGTTCGCGGATCTGCTCGACCGCCTTCTGGCGATAGGCTGACATCGACCAGTCGCCCTTGAGGCCGGCAATATTGTGAATGAAGTTGCCGATCAGCTTGGCGCCATCAGGCGTATGCACGACCTCGGGGTGGAACTGCACGCCGTAATATTTGCGCTTCTCGTCGGCGATGAAGGCATAGGGTGCGTTGGAGGAGGTGGCGACCACCTCGAAACCATCCGGCAGCGCGGTGACGCGGTCGCCATGGCTCATCCAGACTTGGTGGCGCGAGCCGGAGGACCAGAGGCCCTCGAACAGCTGGCAGTCCCTGTCGACCTCGAGGAAGGCGCGGCCGAATTCGCGGTGATGGCCGCTCTCGACCTTGCCGCCGAGCTGCATGCACATCGTCTGCTGGCCGTAGCAGATGCCGAACACCGGCAGGCCGCTCTCGAAGATGATGTTAGGCGCTCGCGGCGATCCCTCGTCCACCGTGGAAGCCGGGCTGCCGGACAGGATCACGGCCTTCGGCTGCAGGCGGTGGAAGCCCTCTTCGGCCGATTGGAAGGGAACGATCTCGCAATAGACACCGGCCTCGCGCACGCGTCGTGCGATGAGCTGGGTCACCTGGCTGCCGAAATCGACGATGAGAACGGAGTCGGGATGTGCTGTCTGGGTCATGGCGAGGCTTTAATGAAAAGCGCCTCGCCTGGCAATCCGGGAAATCGGCGGCATCGGGTTTTTATTGTTCCAATTGTCCCGTATTCAGAGGCTCAGAACCAGAAAACCCCATCCTCCAGCGCCGTGAACAGGCTGTCGACGCCGTAGGAGAGCTTGCGGTCGACGATGTGCAGATATTCGGTCCAGCCCGAAATATGCTGCAGCTCGACGGCGCCGTCGGAAATGCCGCGAAGGCCGATCAGCGGCAGCTTGTAGCCCTGGCAGGCGCGCAGCACCGCATAGGTCTCCATGTCGACCATGTCGGCGTCGATGCCGGTATAGGCGGCGCCCGAGATGATGTTGCCGCCGGTGGAAAGACTTGCTTCGGCAATGCCGGGAATGCGCAGCGGCAGATCGAGCGTTGCTGGCAGGTCGAGGAAGGGTGTCTTGCCCTTTTCGAAGCCGAGCGGCGAAGCGTCCATGTCGCGGTAGGAAACCGAAGTCACCTGATAGATTTCGGTCTGCTCCAGTTTCGCCGAACCGGCCGAGCCGAGAGACACGACGAGATCGGGCAGGTCGTCGACGGCATCCAGCCGCGCCAATGTCTTGCTCAGCGCGATGGCTGCCTCGACCGGGCCGACGCCGGTCATCAAAGGTTCGATGCGCGAACGCAGGAAGGGGCCGTATTCGGCCTCCGCCGCCATGACGAAAAGGATGGATTTCCCCGCGACCGATTTCAGTTCGAACTTCATCCCGTAATGCCCTCTCTACCGCGGATCACCATCATCGTTCCGGTCATGGAGGCGATGAGTTTCGCCGGCCCGTCGCTGATCGCGTAGCCTCGTCCGTCGGCGACGATGATGGTGGAGCCGGGTTTGGTGATTTCCCCGCGAAACAGGAAACGATCGCCCCGCCCCGGCGACATGAGATTGACCTTGAACTCGATCGTCAGGATCGAGGCTTCCGGGTCGATGACGCTATAGGCGGCAAAGCCGCAGGCCGAATCGAGCGCTGCGGAAATGATGCCCGCATGCAGGATGCCGTGCTGCTGTGTCAGTTTGACGTCGAAGGGTAGCTCGATCTCCACGACGCCGTGCTCGACGCGCGTCAGCTCCGCGCCGATCGTTTCCATCGCCGCCTGCCGCGCAAAATTACGGCGGATTCGCGCGCGGAAATCGCCCCTGTCAGTCTCGCTCATGTCTGCCCCTCTTGCAGCCGCGAAATTGGCATGGCGCGCCGCATTCGACAAGCTGGACATTGCTGAAATCGGTCCGGGCGGCGATGGAAACCCGGGACCGTGTCGCCGAGGCAACCTTTCACCTTTCCGTCGCCGTGCAAGCCGATACAGCTGGTCAGTACCGCTGGCCAATACCGCTGGATCGTGGCGATCCGATGCGAAGACGATTGCAGCTTCGCGCGGCGCGCGTATTCTCCGCACGCGTCGCGAAATGATGGAGTGCCGGCATGACGACGATATCGCAATCGGTCCGCAATTTCGAGACCTGGCTGGCCGTCGAACTCGGCGACGATCTCGTCAAGGACGATCTCCGGGAAAAGCACGAGAAGATGCGAAGTGGCGATTTCGTCTTCCTGCGCGCCACCTACTGGCGCTGGTGCGAGATCATCCTCGATATCTGCCCGGAACTTAAAGGCGCGCCTGAGATATTGGCGATCGGCGATACGCATCTGGAGAATTTCGGTACCTGGCGCGATATCGAGGGCCGGCTCGTCTGGGGTGTCAATGATTTCGACGACGCGGCGGTGATGCCCTATGCATTTGATCTCGTTCGCCTTGCGGCAAGCGCTGTCCTGGCCCGCGGCGACGACGGTCCCTCGGTTCGCATGATCGGCGAATTGATCTTGAGCGGCTATCGCCGGGGCCTTGAAAATCCGTTGCCCGTCATCCTCGAGCGCGACCACAAATGGCTGCGCAAGGCGCTGCTGCTGCCGAATTCCGAACGCCGAGAATTCTGGGAGAAATACGAGATGTTGCTTCCCGGCAGCAAGCCGCCACCATCAGCCTACACCAAGGCGCTCGCAGACGCGCTGCCGTCCGGGGCAGGACCCTTCGTGCCGAAGCCGCGCAGCGGCGGCACCGGCAGTCTCGGTCGGCTGCGTTTCGTCGCCTATGCCGAATGGCAGGGTGGGCCGGTGCTGCGCGAGGCGAAGGCGCTGCTGCCGTCCGCCTGGTCGCTTCGCCACAACCCGCAGGACATGGCGATCCATGCGGAAGAGATCGCCAACGGGCGGGCGCGCTCAGCCGATCCGCACTACCGGGTCTCCGGCCGCATCCTCGTGCGCCGGCTCTCACCGAACAGCTGCAAGGTCGAAGTCGACCGGCATCCCGAGATCCTGCTTTCGCCGACGATGCTCGAACTGATGGGCTTCGAGATCGCCAATTGCCATTCCGACGATGCGGCGGCCGTTGCGGCGATCCTGAAGGATTTGGCGGCGCGGGGAAACGAATGGCTGCATGAGGCGGCAAGGGCCGCGGCATCGAGCGTCAGCGCCGAGCAGAAAGCCTATTCGCGTGCCAGCTAAAACTCTGCTTCCGTGATTAGATCCGCACGATGTGCTGATCCCAGGCGACGTCACTGCGGGTCGACAGGAAATCGCCGTCATAGGAGGAGACGGCAAAGCCGCTTCTTGCCGGGGCGATGCCTGCTGCATCGGGAACGGAAGTCTCGGCCAGCATCTTGCCCGTCCTTGCATCGATGGTCACCGAGGCGCCGCCCTTCGGCGAGGCGATGCCGACGAGACCTTCGCTGCGATTGACGGCGATCGCCCCGACGTAATTGGCAAGCCTGCGCGTGGTCTCCTCCGGCAGGTCGATGAAGGTAAGATCCTCCCCCTTGGCGAAGTGGCCGACAAGCGGCGGCAAATCCTTGCGGTGGCCTTCATACTGGCAGGCGAACCAGATGCGGCCCGCGCCGTCGAGATCGACATGGCGGGTGGAGAGTTCTGCCCATTCCGCCGGCAGCACATGTTTTTCGACCAGCGCACCTGTTGCCGCATCGATCAGCGCAAGCGACGGCTGCATCTCTCCGAGATTGAGCTTGGCGCGGCCGAAATCCGGATGCGTCTCGATGCCGCCATTGGCAACGATGAGCAGGCGTCCGTCGTCGGACACCGTCATGTCGTGCGGACCGATGCCGTAGGTTTCGAATTCGCCGATGCGGGTGAAGCGGTCGGTGGCGTCGTAGAGGCCGATCATGCCGCGATTGCCGTCGAAGTCGTTCTCGCTGGCGTAGAGCAAACGGCCGTCAGGAGAGAAGGCGCCGTGACCGTAAAAATGCCGGTCCTCCCTGGAGTTGATGACGATCGGCTCGCTTTTGTTCCAGGGATCGAAGATCATCGCATAGGTGCCGGGCCGGCGCGCGAAGGCGACCGTCTTGCCGGTACTGGCGCTGAAGGCCATGCCGTGGGCGCGGGCGGGAAGCGCCACCTGATCGACGATCTCGCCGCGCTCGGTCACGGTCGCAATGGCAAAGGAGCCGTCGGCTGCCCGGATGCCCGAGGCATAGACCGCATCGGTCCTCTCCAGCGCCATCAGCGACCTTGGCGTCAAGGTGGCAAGGAAGCTGAGCCCCGCCGCCTTGACGAAGCTGCGTCGGTCGATCGCGGCACTTTGCATCATCGTCTCAGTCTCCGTCCGAAAAGGAAAAGCCGGCCGAAAGGCCAATCGCCGCGCCATATTCGTCGCTGATCCGGGTGATCAGGTCGCGGCTTTCGGCAAGCAGCGTATCGAGCTTGGCCTTCTCCGCATCGCTTGTGGCGACGTCGATGTCGGGATTGAGCTTCGGCACGCTGTCGAGCAGCGATTTGAAGTCCTCGTCGATCGCGGCGGCGATCGGCTGTTTGTCCGGTGGCAGAAGTTCGGCCATGCCGGCCTTCTGCCAGAGCGTGCGCAGGCCCTCCAGATTGGCGGCCATCGATTTCCAGGTATTTTTGGAGCGCCAGTAGATCGCCATGCGCGGCCGTGGCGCGGTGTCCTTGCCCTTGTAGAACTGCTCCAGCCGCTGGTCGCGGACATTCTCGGCGCCATGGACCAGAATGCCGAGCAGCGCGGTCACCGCTTCCTTGTTGTCCATGAAATCGTTGCTCTGCGGGCCCGGATGTTTCCAGCTCGCCTGCACGCCATCGGGCTTTTCCCAGGCGGCGACGACTTCGCCGGCCTCACGCTGGATATTGCCGGCGACCGCCTCGCCGTAAAGGCAGCGGAAACTGCCCTTCTGCCCGACGAGATCGTCGGAGCCATTGCCATAAAGGACGTATTCCAGCGCCGTCAGGCCTTGCAACGCAACACTCTTGCCGGCGATCGCATCGACCGTCGCATCCTTCGGGTCGGCCTTGGCGATCAGCGCCTGCACCTGCTTGAGGCCGACGCCCTTGCGGTCGGGATAAAACAGGATGTGCTCGAAGAGATTGTCCTGGATAACAGGGCCGGTCTGCACGATCTCGATGATCGACCAATAGCGGATCGTGTCGTCGAAGGTGGACTTCGCCTTGTCGAGCGTCTGCTGCGTGCCGTCGGCGCAAAGATCCTTCATCGCCGTAGTCAGCCGAGCGGCCGATTGTTGCATGTTGCGATAGCCGGGACGGATCACCTCGTCGACGGCGCGCTGCATGACGGCGGGAACGGCATCCTCGTTCAGCCCTGCCGGGGGAGTGGCCGTCTGGGCGACCGCTGATGTCGCGAGGCCGATCAGAGTAAGGCAGAGCAGGGGGTGCCAAAGGCGCATCAAAGTGACTCCAGGAATGTAATCAGGGCCGCCCTGTCGTCTTTCGGCAGGGAGGAGAAAGCGTTGCGGGCCTTTTCAGCTTCGCCGCCATGCCAGAGGATCGCTTCGGTGAGATCACGCGCACGGCCGTCATGCAGGAAAAAGCTGTGTCCGCTGACAGTTCGGGTCAGTCCTATACCCCATAGCGGCGGCGTGCGCCATTCACGTCCGCTTGCAAGGCCGACCTGCTGCCCGTCGGCAAGCCCGTCGCCCATGTCGTGCAGAAGAAAGTCGGAATAGGGCCAGATCAGCTGGAAGGACTGTGCCTTGTCCGGCGTATCCCGGCGGGTGACGAATTTCGGCAGATGGCAGGAAATACAGCCGCTTTCGTAGAAGATCCGCTTGCCCTGCAGCGTCTCGGGGAAACTCGCCTTGCGCCGCGCCGGAACGGCAAGATTTCCGGAATAGAAGGTGACGAGGTCGAGAATGGGCCCCGGCGCTTCTTCGGCGCCCAGCCGCTTCTGCACGCCGGTTGGCATATCACGGCATTTCTCTTCGGCCCGGGTGCAATCGCCCTGCGCATCCGGGTGATCGGGCGTCGAGATGCCGATATCGTTGGCGAAGGCATCGGCACTCTGGTCGCGCACCGTGGCGTTCTGTGCCTTCCAGCCGAATCGTCCGAGCGCGATCTTGCCGCTGCGGTGGTCGCGCACGATTGCTGCCTTGCCGGAGATGCCGTCGCCGTCGGCATCATCAGGATCGGCATGGGCCAGGATATCGGCCTCGGGAATGGCCTCGATCAGTCCGAGGCCGATCATCGCCGAGGCGACACGCGGCGAAATCGTCGTCGCGGGGTGGAGTGGTCCATAACCGAGGTTCGTCACCGCATAACTCGGCAGGCGCAGCGATACGGTCTCGCCGTCGCCGAGCGTCACCCTCTCTTCCTGGTAGCTGATCGCCATCTTTCCTTCTGCAGCAAGGCCGGGAACGGCAAGGTCCTGCAGCTGATGGCCGTAGACCGGATCGGGAAAATTGACGACATCGGCACTTGCGACCGCCTTTTCTTCCTCCGGCGTCGTGGCGGCGCGGGAAAGCCGCAGGAACATCGAGGTGGCGCTCGGGCCTCCCTCCGGTGGTTTGCCGCGGCCGTCATTGACATGGCAGCTCATGCAGGAGCGGGCGTTGAACAGCGGCCCGAGACCATCGGAAGCCTGCGTCGAGGAGGGAGCGGACACCCAGAGCTTGCGGAAGAGCGCGTTGCCGAGCTTGAAATTCTGCTCTTCCTCGAAGGGGATATTGGCCGAAATATGCGAGAAGCTGTCTTCGGTGACAGGGTCTATCGAGGTCGTAGCCCCTGCCTGCATGGCTTCGTATTGTTCGGCCTTGGAAAAATCCGCTGTCGGCCGGGTGACGGCGGCGACGCGTTTCAGATCGGCCTCGGAGAGGTCGGTGCGTTTCCGCGGCAGATCGAAACCGGCGGCGATGCTGACGGAAAAACCGGCAATCGTGGCGCAGAGCGCTACGCTGGCGAAAAATCGGCGGGCCGGGGCATGCGACATTTCAGGGTCCGGGCCGCTCCGGCTTTCGAAGCGGCCCGCCTTTTTGCTTATTTGAAGACGGCGTTAGGATTATCCAAGCTGTCGGAACCTTCAAGCTGAACCGTACCGAGATCGAGTGCGGCAATAACGCGCTGCACGGATTTCGTCTGATCGATCAGGCCGTCAATGGCGGCCTGAACGACGGCATTGCCTTCCTTGTTGCCTTCGCCGATCATCTGGTCGTACTTCTCGACGGTCTCGCCGCGCTTTGCCATGGCATTCATCGCATCGAGCGTCTTGTTGAGCTTGCCTTCCACTTCGGCATCGAGCGCCTTGTCCTTGGCGGCCACCAGATCATGCAGCGACGGGCCGCTGAGCTTGGTGCCGTCGACGCGGGTATAGTTGCCGGTATAGGCAGCAGCGATCCCGATCGCGTCGTTGAGATGCGAGTTGTAGGTATTGTCCGAGAAGCAATCATGCTCTTCCTCGGGATCGTGCAGCAGCAGGCCGAGCTTCATGCGCTCGCCGGCAAGCTCGCCGTAGGAAAGCGAACCCATGCCCGTCAGGATCGCGACGAGGCCGGCCTTCGGATCGGCTTCGACGTTCTTCGTCGCAGCGCCGTCCGGCGTCCAGTTGTCGGTCATTTCCTGCAGGTCGGTAACGAGCAGCGTGGAGGCGGACTTCAGATATTCGGCGCGGCGGTCGCAATTGCCGTGCGTGCAGTTCTTGAGGTCGTAATCGGTTGCCGGACGGTCGCCGGCGCCGGGACCCGTGCCGTTCAGATCCTGACCCCAGAGCAGGAATTCGATGGCGTGATAGCCGGTCGCGACATTGGCTTCGATGCCGCCGGCCTCAGCCAGCGTGCCGGAGAGGAATTCCGGCGTCAGCTTGGAGGCGTCGACATCCTTGCCGTCGATCTTGATCGTCTTGTTGGCGATGACATTTGCCACATAGAGAGAATTTTCGTCGCTCTCGGTGCCGTAGGAAGCATCGACATAGTCGATCAGGCCTTCATCGAGCGGCCACGCATTGACCTTGCCTTCCCAGTCGTCGACGATCGGATTGCCGAAGCGATAGACTTCCGTCTGCTGGTAGGGGACGCGCGCCTTGATCCAGGCCTCCCTGGCGGCCTTGAGCGTCGCATCAGTCGGCGCCTTCAGGAAGGCGTCGATCGCGGCGTCGAGCGCCTTGGCCGTCGTCAGCGAGTCTTCGTATTTTGCATGCGCCACGTCGGCATAGTGTTTCACCACGCTAGCAGCATCGGTCGCGGCATGCGCAGGAAGGGCGAGCAGGGCGGCGGGGGCAATCGCCAGCACGGCTGCGCGGAATGTGTTGAGCTTCATGATCCTCTCCTGTGACGGGATTTTCCGTCTACCGCATCGGCCCGAAAATCGGAATCGATTTTCGGAAAGCACGATGCGTCGATTCAAAGTGTTACAGCGTCCTTTGCGCGTCTGATAAGACGCGCGGCGCTGTAATCGGGCTCCGTCTCTTCGCGCAAAAGCAAACTGGTGTCAAACACTCTAGTTTGGAATGATTTTAAGAACGGACAGGCGTGGCTAACCGGTCATTTTTGAACGGCATTTGCTTGAAAAACCGGCAGTTGCTGAGGCCTCCGCTAAGTCGCGTCAGCCCTTCCGCTGCATGCGGCAGAAGAAGAAGCCGTCTGTATCGGTGGAAGCGGGGGTCAAAGTCACCGACAGGCCGTCGGAAGAGTGCGGACGCGGGGCGTCCTTTCCGAAGAGCTGATCCCAGGCAGGCAGGGCACTGACGATCTGAAAATCAGGATTGTCAGCCGTGAAGCGGCGCGCCTGTTCCTCGTTCTCTTGGGGCAGGACCGAGCAGGTCACATAGATCAGTTCGCCGCCTGATTTGACGAAGCTGCTCGCCTGCGCCAGCGCGTCCTGTTGCTGGGCGGTGCGTTCGTCGAGGTTCTTCGCCGTCAGCCGCCATTTCGTATCGGGGCGGCGGCGCCATGTGCCGGTGCCGGTGCAGGGCGCGTCGACTAACACCTTGTCGCAGCGTCCGGCAAGGGCGGCGAGCGCCCTGGCATCGTCATGCACCTGGACATTGCGTGTGCCCGCCCGCTTCAGCCGCTCGATGATCGGCGCCAGCCGTTTGCGGTCGGCGTCATAGGCGTGAACCTGTCCCTTGTTCTGCATGGCCGCGGCCATGGCGAGCGTCTTGCCGCCGCCGCCGGCGCAATAGTCGAGAACCTGTTCGCCATCATGGGCGAGCACCAGGTCAGCGACGATCTGTGATCCCTCGTCCTGAACTTCGAACCAGCCTTTCTGGAACGAAAGCTCGGCTGTCACGTTGGGAAGACGCGAGGCGCCTTCGCCAGCGGCAATCCGGATGCCGTAGCGGGCGATCTTCGCAGCATGCGCGTTGGCTCTTTCGAGCGCCTTGACGACCTTGTCGCGGGACGCCTTGAGGCTGTTGGCGCGCAGATCGAGCGTCGGGCGGGCGGCGAGCGCCTGTGCCTCGGCGAGCCATCCGGCGCCGAAGGCCTGTTCGAAGGAGGGTTGGACCCATTCGGGAATATCGCCGCGGATATGCGGCGGCGCATCGTCGAGCGAGCGGCTTTGAAAGGCCGCAACAGCGTCGGCTGAAAGCGGCGCCGGCGCAAATTTGTCATCCGCCAGCTCAGTGGCAAGACGGTCAGGTGTGAAACCCCATTGGCGGAACATGACGGCATGGGCAATGGCAGCAGGACTGTCGTCATCCATCAGCCATGCATGGGAAAGCCGCATGCGCAGTGCGTCATAGACGATGTTGCCGATCGCAGCACGATCGCCGGAGCCGGCGAAGCGGTGCGCAAGGCCCCAGTCCTTCAGCGCGTCGGCGACAGGCCGCTTGCGGGCATCGATGTCCGCGAGCACAGAAATCGCCCCTTCGAGGCGGCCGCCCAGACGCATTCACATGTCTCCTGTTGCCGTGGCGTGTGAACGATCAGCGCAAACGCGAGTGTCACGCAGTCGTTTGTTCACAAGTCTCAACCGGGTGGTAACCGCGATTGACGGCAAGAGCAAGCGCCGCTTCCGGCGCAGTCAGTGGCGGCCTCAGCTGACGACCTGGTAGCAGACCTTCGCAGTGCCGGAGCTCACCATGCCGATATTCTGCGCGGCGGCGCGCGACAGGTCGATCACACGACCACGGATGAACGGACCACGATCGTTGATACGAACGACGACGGTGCGGCCATTGTTGCGGTTGGTGACCTTCACCTTGGTGCCGAAAGCAAGCGAACGATGTGCGGCAGTCAAGATGGCAGGGTTCATACGTTCCCCGGAAGCAGTTTTGGAGCGAAGTGCGTACCATGAAGCACCGCCACAACCATTGCCAGCAAAACCTTCCGCCGGAAGCATGGAAGAACAGGCTGCAATAGTTACAGCGGCGACAATAGAACGACGTATGTTCTTCAAAACAGAGTATCCCTCAACTATTGAACTCACGCCCTTGCAGGCGGCGGGGCTTAAATCTGCGAAAAAGTGGCGAAAAAGTGCCGCTACTGTTCACGGAATATTACAGTCGGTAACATTCGTGAGTGTGGTGTCGGGATTCCAGGAATGCGCGCCGCGCCAAAACGTGGAAAAAACCTAATAAAATCAGTTAAAATCCGAACGAATTTTCCGAAGGGATAGTTAACGCCATGGCGTTCACGAAAATCGCGAAAATATTTTTCCCATTTCGCCATATTTACTGCCACATTTGGGCAAATTCAAAGGCCGTTAACCATAAGATGCGGCGAAAATTGTCCGGCCAAACCGGGAAAGTAGGAATTTCCTACTCATTTTGGGTGAACATATCCGTCGCAAACAGGACTGAGTTCTACTCCCCCCACCAGCGTCCATCCCGCCACAATTGCGCAAGCGACATGGGATAGTTCGGGAAGGAGAATGCGAAGCCGGCGGCCTTCAGTTTCGCATTCGAAACCCGTTTGTTCTCGCCGTAAAAGGTGCGCGCCATCGGCGTCAATTCGGCGGTCTCGAACGCCTGCTCCGGCGGCGGTTCGACGCCCATCAGGCGGGCTGCCTCAACGATCACATCCTGCGGGGGGCCGGGCCGGTCGTCGGTGACATTATAGATGCCGCCGAGGCCGCGCTCCGACAGGAAGCGTGTCGAAGCACCAATATCTTCGACGCGGATGCGGTTGAACACCTGGTCCTTCTTGATCAGCCGTCGCGCCGTGCCCTTGTCCAGATTGCAGAAGGCGTTGCGGCCCGGCCCATAGATGCCGGAAAGGCGCAGCACCGCCGCCGGCACGCCGCGCTCCCGGCCCATCGCCAGCCAGCCCTCTTCCGCCTCGAGCCGCTCGGTCGACCGTCCGGAAACGGGCAGGCACGGCGTTTCCTCACTCACCCAGGCGCCCTGGTGATCGCCATAGACGCCGACCGTGGAGAGATAACCGATCCATTCGAGCTTCGGCAGCAGGCGTGCGCCGTCTTTATCAAGCAGCCGCAGCAGCGGGTCGGCTCTTCCAGGGGCGATCGACTGGACCAGATGCGTTACACCAGTCAAAGCCCGCCGCAGCCCCGCTTCCATGCTCTCGCCGTCGAAAAGGAAAGCTTCGATGCCGTTCCGGCGGAGCGCCTCCATCTTGTCAGGTGAGCGCGTGGTGCCGGAAACCCGCACGTCGTCGCCGGCAAAGGCCTTGGCGATTGCCGTGCCGGAATAGCCGCAGCCAAAAATCATCACATGCATCAACCCACTCCCGCCAATCGCCATTCGTTCAGGACGTCGTCATCTCTCTCATCCGCCCTTTGTGCGGCAAAGGCCGCAAATTCGCCGGCCTCCATCAGCCGCGAAAGTGCCCAGACCGCCATGCCGCGCACCACGGGTGAGGGATCGTCTGAAAGCCGGCGACATGGCCCGATGAGCGCCTTGTCGCCGGAATTGCCGGCGGCGATCAGCACGTTGCGGACGAAACGGTCGCGGCCGATCCGCTTCACCGGCGAGCCGCTGAAAAAGGCACGGAAGGCGGCATCGTCAAGCGTCAGCAGAAAGGCGATCGACGGCTCCTTCAGATCTTCCCGCGCCTGTAGCTTCATCTCGGAGGCGGAGCTTGCGAACTTGTTCCAGGGACAGGCGGCAAGACAGTCGTCGCAGCCGTAGATGCGATTGCCGATCAATATGCGCAAATCGGCGTCGATCGGTCCCTTGTGCTCGATGGTGAGATAAGAGATGCAGCGCCGCGCGTCGATCTGGTAAGGCGCCGGGAAGGCAGCCGTCGGACAGATGTCGAGGCAGGCGCGGCAGGTGCCGCAATGATCGCTCTCCGGCGCGTCGATCACAAGATCGGCGGTGGTGAACATCGTGCCGAGGAACAACCAGGAGCCGTGCATGCGGCTGACGAGATTGGTATGTTTCCCCTGCCAGCCGAGCCCGGCCGCCGCCGCTAAGGGCTTTTCCATCACCGGCGCCGTATCGACGAAGACCTTTACATCGGCGCCTGCCCGCGCCGCAAAGCGCGTGGCGATCTCCTTCAGCCGGCCCTTGATGACGTCGTGATAATCGCGGTTGCGGGCATAGACTGATATCGCTGCCTTGTCCGGCTTGTCGAGAATGCCGCGGGGATCTTCTTCCGGAGCGTAATTGAGGCCGAAGACGACGACGGAGCGCACCTCGCTCCAGAGTGCGCGCGGATCGCCGCGCCGGTCGCGCGTCTCCGCCATCCAGTCCATCGTCCCGTGACGCCCGGCATCGATGAACTGGCCGAGACGCTCTTTCGCTTCAGGGATCGCGTCCGGTCGCGTGATGCGGCAAAGATCGAAGCCCTTGGCGGCAGATTCCGCCCGAACGAACTCGGTCAAATTGTCGCGGCGGCGGCGCTCTTTGTCGACATTGTCAGGTTCGGGCATGAAGAGCCCTCGTCAGAAATCCAGATCGGCATAGTGTGAAACCGGTGTCAGGCCGCGCACGCGCTCGGTCAGCATCGGCCGGAAGGAGGGACGTGACTTCAGCCGCTGGTACCAGTCCTTGACGACGGGCGAATCCGCCCACTCGATCTCGCCGAGATAATCGAGGATCGAGATCGAGGCCGCGGCGGCAAGGTCGGCATAGCTCATCCGCTCGCCCGCCAGCCACTGACGCGAGCCGGCAAGCCAGGTGAGATAACGCATATGCTGACGGATATTCGCGCGGGCCGTGCGTAAAACCTTCGAATCCGGCGCGCCGCCGCCCTGATCGGCGGTCATCTGCAACTTGTAGACACGCTCGCGGGCGAGCGGCTTGGTCACGTCGTTTTCCATCTTCTGCATGAACCATTCGGTCAGCCGGCGGATTTCCGCCCGCTGGAAAGGGTCTTCGGCGAGCAGCCGCCGGTCGCGCTTCAAGACGCCGTGCGTCTCGTCCAGATATTCGGAAATGACGCTCGCGCCGCAGAGCGCGCGCATGCTGTCGTCGACATAAACAGGCAGCGTGCCGGCCGGATTGAGCGCCAGGAAATCCCGGCGCTTCTCCCATGTCTGCTCCTCGATCAGATCCGCCTGATAGCCGTATTCCGCCAGGATCAGCCGGACGAAGCGAGATGCGGATGACATGGGATGATGATAAAGCGTGGGCATCGATACTCGGGCTTTGTGATTGCTGTTACAGGACTGTGTGGCAGCTCGATTATAGCGCCCTAGTCATGACTCATTGGTTGAAGCTATAGGAGTTTGGCCCCGCCAATACAAGCGAATCGGATTTTTCAGGCCATCTGATAATGGCGAAACACGGTCTAACGAACGAATGGAAGCGGCAGCCTGATCGGCCCAAGCGCTCAGGCCCGACCGAACTTTAAACCGGAGACAATGTATGGATTATATAAATGCTGCAATTCTCGGTGTCATAGAGGGGATCACCGAATTTCTGCCGATCTCGAGCACCGGCCACCTGATCATTGCCGAGCAATGGCTCGGACATCGGTCGGACATGTTCAACATCGTTATTCAGGCGGGCGCCATCCTCGCCGTCACCATCATCTACTGGCGTCGTCTGCTGGATCTGGTGCTTGGCTGGCGTGATCCCGTCAATCGCGACTATGCCGCCAAGCTGATCGTCGCGTTTCTCATCACCGCAATTCTCGGACTTATCGTCAAGAAGCTCGGCTTTGAACTGCCGGAGACCGCAACACCGATCGCCTGGGCGCTCATCATCGGCGGTATCTGGATGATCTTTGCCGAATGGGCCGCCGCCCGCAGGCCGCCGCATAAAGAGATTACCTGGCTTGTCGCCATCCTGGTCGGCATCGCCCAGATCGTTGCCGGCGTCTTCCCGGGAACCTCGCGCTCCGGCGCCACCATCTTCGTCGCCATGCTGGCAGGCACGGGCAACCGCGCCGCGGCGACCGAGTTTGCCTTTCTCGTCGGCATACCCACAATGTACGCGGCAAGCGCCTATGAATTGCTGAAGACGTTCAGGGATGGCGGAGCGGCAGGCGAAGACTGGACGGCGCTCGGCATCGCCTTCGTCGTCTCCACCGTCGTCGCCTTCATCGCGGTCAAATGGCTGCTTGCCTATATCAGAAGCAACCGGTTTACCCTGTTTGCCATCTACCGCATCATTCTCGGCGTCTTGCTGCTCGGCATGGCCGCGACCGGCTTGATTGCCTGAGGTATCCGTCCTGCATTGCATTCGCGCAACTCCCGGCGCGCGAATGCAAATGCCCCGTCGGACCGCACAAACAGGCACTCGATTACCGGCAAGGCGCCGAATTTTTCAGCTAGTCATTGAGGGGATACGCTCCCACCGCCGCTTTGAAGCAGGCGAAACTGAGCGGTGATCTCGAAGCGCCCTGTTTCAGGCGTTCCGATCGACTGCTTGCTTGAGCAGGATGCCGGCTGAGGGCCGGCTTTTCGTCAATGGATGATCGAAGCCGTCGAGCAAGGATCGACGCCGTAGGCCGGCGAGCAATCGCCCTTTACCGCCGCGACCGAACCGGGCGCAACGAAAGAGCCTGCAAGGATAACCAGCGCCGCACACGCAAACAGGAGCGCGATTGACTTGCCCATCGAGAATTGCCTTTCACAGTGATTGCCGCGCGCGACCGCAGGCGTTGAGTCCGTTGGAAGACGCGCGGGTTTGGTAGTCAGTGGAATGGCAAATAGCAATAAACGTTCCTGCTAAATTTCGCGTTAATTCCACAAAAATTCCGATGCGTCTTTTATGCAACGCAACTCAATGTGGTGGACAGCAAAACACCCCAGGCTTGCGCCGGGCTTTGCAGGACACGGCAACGCCAAAAGGCCGCCCGCGGGATCCGCAGACGGCCAAATCTGATCGGTTGGAGAAGATGGTCAGGCGGCCTTGCCGGTGCCGGTATACTGGCCGTGCGGACGATAGTGCACGAGATAGGAGCCAAGCACCGATGCCACCATGGTGGGCGCAATGCCGAGGCCCTTCAGCGTGCGGCCTTCCGCCTCGGCTTCCTTGGAGACGACATTGTCGCGCTTCAGCATGCGCACCTGATCCGGCGTGATCGGCGGCGTTATGAAGGGGACCAGCGAAGCGATGCTGCCGATCATCGAAGCGATGCCGAAGGGCAGGGATACCAGCGGGTTCTTACGGCACGTTACCTTCAGCATCGTCTCGAGACATTCACGGAAGCTGAGCACCTCAGGCCCGCCAAGCTCATAGACCTTGCCGCCGGCGACCTTGCCGTCGACGGCGCGGGCGACGGCCTCGGCGATATCCTCGACATAGACAGGCTGGAATTTCGTCTTGCCGCCGCCAATAAGCGGCAGGATCGGCGACATGCGTGCCATCTCGGCAAACTTGTTGAAGAAGCTGTCCTCCGGTCCGAAGACGATCGACGGACGGAAGATCACCGCATCGGTCTTGACCGACAGGATGGCCGTTTCGGCGCGGCCCTGGGTGCGGCCATAGTCGGAATCGGATTTCGCGTCGGCGCCGATCGCCGAAATATGCGTCAGCGTCGCACCCGCGCCGCGCGCCGCTTCGGCAACCGCACGGCCGCCGAATTCCTGCACGGCGTCGAATGTGTTGCGGCCGGCCTCGTGCAGAATGCCGACGCAGTTGACGACATGGCTTGCCCCGTCGACGGCGCGGTCGATCGAGCTGCGGTAGCGCAGGTTCGCCTGCACGAAGGAGATCTGGCCGACATTGCCGAGCGGCTGCAGGAAGCCGGCGAGATCGGGACGGCGCACGGCGACGCGGATGTTATAACCGCGCTTGGCCAGCGCCCGAACCACGTGCCTGCCCACGAAACCGGAGCCTCCGAACACGGTAACGAGCGGCGGCAGGTTGGCAAGGGTCATGGCAGGCTCCTCGAAAGGCTTTGCGGGATGCTGAATTGGCTCTCGTCTTAGCCGAATCCCTGCGCGACGGGAAGGCCCATCACGCCGTCAGTTTTTTAAGATGTAACGTCGATCAGACGCCTTCGACGACGACCATTTCCGCATCCGCGGCCTCCTGGCGGATTTTCGCGGCGATCTGATATTCCGGCGAATTGTAGCAGTCGACCGCATGCTGCATCGACGGGAATTCAATCACTACGTTGCGGACGCGCGCCTTGCCCTCGAGTTCGGTAAAGGCGCCGCCGCGCGCCAGGAAATTCGCGCCATATTTTTCGAAGGCCGGCTTGGCGGCCGCCACGTAATCCTTGTAGCGCTCGGCATCGCGAACGTCGACGCGGGCGATCCAGTATCCTTTGGCCATGGTCTTATCCCTTTTGTCGTTGATTGCGGTCAGCGATTTGCCGGCCAGAGCGCGCTCACCATCTCGCTGAGGATCGCGCGGGCGGCATCGCGGGGATCCGGAGCCTTGACGACAGGCCGGCCGACAACGAGATGCGTCGCTCCCGCCTTCAGCGCGTCGAAAGGCGTCATCACCCGCTTCTGGTCGCCCTTGTCGCTACCATCAGGGCGAATGCCGGGGGTGACGATGGCCATGTCGGGTCCGACGATTTCGCGCACTGCAGCCGCTTCTTCCGCCGAGCAGACGATACCGCCCATGCCGGCTGCGCGCGCCTGTTCGGCGCGGCGCAGCACCAGGCTGTGCGGATCCTGGCTGTAGCCCGCCTCGGCAAGGTCGTCGGCATCCATCGAGGTCAGCACGGTCACGCCGAGCAGGCAGAGGCCGGAGCCGGCTGCGGCCTCGACCGCTGCCTTCATGGCTTTCGGATAGGCATGCAGCGTCAGCATCGACATGCCCATCTTGGCGATGTTCTCGACGCCGGAGGCGACAGTGTTGTCGATGTCGAGCAGCTTCATGTCGAGAAAGATCTTCTTGCCGCTTGCGGCAAGATCACGGGCGAATTCCAGGCCGCCGGCAAAGACCAGCTGATAGCCGATCTTGTAGAAGAGAATGTCGTCGCCGAGCGTGGAAACCAGTCTTTCCGCCTCGCCGATCGTTGGAACATCCAGGCCGACGATCAACCGCTCGCGTGCGTCCATCTGAAGTCACCCCTGCCAGTCTTCGATGGGCGTCCAGTCGCATGCTAGGCGCCGATCCGCAAGACCGAAAGCATAGAGATTGCCGCCGCCGCCGGGCTGGTCGCGGTCGCGCGCGATCGGGCTGCCCGCCAGATGGCATTTTAGCAGCGTGCCGACGCCGCCATGGCCGACAAAGGCGATCGGCGCCGTCGCATCATGCGTGGCAAGAACGGCATTAACGGCCTCGACGATGCGGGCCTGCGCGTCGACTGCGCGCTCCCAGCCCTTGAAGCTTTGTTCCGGATGGGCGAAGAACCAGTCGGCCGCCTCTTCGAATTGCGGCGGCGGCAGGAAGCCGGTGGCCGTGCGGTCGTTCTCGTGCGTCGCGTGGACGATCTCGATCGTCACGCCGGACGCTTCCGCCAGGATTTCGGCCGTCTCGATCGCCTTCGTCTCGTCGCTGGAGACGATGCGTTGCAATTGCCTCGCCCAGCCGCTCTCTGCCGCTTTGCGCGCCCGCGCCGCGCCGACATCGGAAAGCCCCCATTTCGGCACCGGCACGTTTGGGTCGATCCTGACCTGCGGATGAGTGATGTAGATCCCGAACATCTCAGCCGCGCTTATAGATCCAGAGCTGCGCCGGCGGAATATTGCGCATGACGAAGTCGAAATGCTGGATATGGTAGCGGTCGGGATTGGCGGCGATCGGCGAGATCGCGCCATAGGAAATCTGCACCATCGGCCGGCCGGCCGGCAGTCGATCGAGCAGGCTTTCGAGCAGCGAGATGCGCTTCGCCATCGGGAAATTCAGCAGCGGAATACCCGAGACGACGGAATCGAAGGTGAGACCGCTGAAATTGCCAAGAGTACTCTGAAGATCGAAGGCATCGCCGTTGATGAAGTGCACGCCGGGATAGGTCCGCTGCAGATGTTTATGAAAATCCGTCGAATATTCGATTGCGACGAGATTTTCCGGACGGACGCCGCGGCCGAGAATGGCCTTGGTGATAGCACCCGTGCCCGGTCCGAGTTCAAGCACCGGCAGCCCGGAATGGATATCGACGACGCTTGCCATGCGCTTCGCCGTGATCGAGGAGGTCGGCACGATCGAGCCCACCGTCTTCGGCCCCTGCATCATGCCCCGGAAGAAGCGGATCTCGTCGTCGAACTTCTTGCCCAACCGTTCCTTCACCTTGACCCGTAAGCTCATTCTCCACCCATCCGCATGTTGATCGAATGCCTTAATATGCCGCTTGTCGCTTAAGGGACAAGGATTTTCGCAACAAGGACATCGGCATCAACAGTTCATGCGGCTTTCGGCGCTGAACCGGGCATGAGATCGGCGAGCCTTTCGCTCAATTGATCGGCATCGATAGGCGCGCGCAGCTTCACATCGGTATTGTCGAAATAGAGATAGACGTCACGGCCTTTGCTGCGCGCCGCTACGGGCGCCAGCACTCGCGTCGCATTCTCAGCTTCTCCACCCGTGGCCCAGGCGCGGATGCGTTGCGCCCATATGTCGAGCGCTTCGCCCTCGTAGCCGCTGACATAGAGCTTTTCGGAACCATGCAGGCGGCAGTAGATGAAATCGGCGGTGACATCCATCAGCAGTGGCCATTTCACCGTATCGGCGCAGACGAGAGCGACCCTGTGCCGCCTGAGCATGTCGATGAAAGCGGGTGAGCGGAAGCTCTCGTGGCGAATCTCCAGCGCATGCCGGATCGGCTGGTGCCCGTCGCATTTAAGCCAGGCCGGTCCCTTGATATGCCAGTCGTGACGCTTCGCAAGCGCTGTCGCTGCGTCGCGGTCGTGCGGCAGCAGCGACAAAAAGCTCTCGAAAAGGGATGGGTCGAAGACCATGTTCGGCGGGAATTGCCAGAGGATCGGTCCGAGCTTGGGACCAAGCCGCAAAAGGCCGGAGGCGAGGAAATTGGCGAGCGCCGTCTGGATATCCTGCAGCCGCAGCATATGGGTGATGAAGCGCGGTCCCTTGACTGCGAAGACGAAATCCTCCGGCGTTTCCTCGCGCCAGCGGCCGAAGCTTTCGGGCCGCTGCAATCCGTAGAAGGTGCCGTTGATCTCGATCGACCGGAAGTGCCGGGCGGCGTAGGAAAGCTCCTGCTTCTGCGGCAGGTCCTTCGGGTAGAATTGACCGCGCCAGGGCGCATAGGTCCAGCCGGATATGCCGATGCGCACCGTTCCCGTCTTTTTGGTCATGGGATCCTCCGTTTTGACAGGAGGAAAAACGGCAATGGGCGGCCTTCGTTCCGGTCAGACGCGCATCGGCATCAGCACGTAGAGCGCATCGTCGCCCGCCGTGTCGCGGATCAGCGTCGGCGAGCCGGCATCGGCAAGCAGGAAGATCGCTTCCTCGCCGGAAAGCTGGGCGGTGATGTCGAGCAAGTATTTGGCATTAAAGCCGATTTCCATCGCATCCGTGTCGTAGCCGACGGCAACTTCTTCCGTCGCGCTGCCGGAATCGGGATTGTTGACGGTCAGCATCAACTGCCCCTCGGAAAGCGCCAGCTTGACGGCGCGGCCGCGCTCGGAGGAGATCGTCGAGACGCGGTCGACGGCCTGTGCGAAACTCGTGCAGTCGACCCGCATTTCCTTGTCGTTGCCGGTGGGGATGACGCGCTGATAATCCGGGAAGGTGCCGTCGATCAGTTTCGAGGTCATGACGATCGAGCCGATCGTCAGCCGGATCTTGGCGTCGGAGACCTCGACGGTCACCATTACCTCGGGATTGTCGACCAGCTTCTGCAGCTCGCCGACCGTCTTGCGCGGAATGATGATGCCGGGCATCCCCTCGGAGCCGGAAGGCGCATCGACATCGGCGCGCGCCAGCCGGTGGCCGTCGGTCGCAACCGCCCTGAGCTTCAGCTGGCCGTTGCTCTCGATCGTGTGGAAGAAGATGCCGTTCAGATAATAACGCGTCTCTTCCGTCGAAATCGCGAATTGGGTGCGGTCGATCAGCATCTTCAGATCGGCCGCCTTCAGCTTGAAGGAATGCGTGAAGGTGCCGGCCGTGAGATCAGGGAAGTCCGATTCCGGCAGGCATTGCAGCGAGAATTTCGAGCGGCCGGACTGCACGGTCATCGCGCCGCCATCGGGGCTGGTGGCAAGCAGCACTTCCGATCCGTCGGAAAGCTTGCGCACGATGTCGTAGAGAAGATGCGCGGGAACGGTGGTGGCGCCGGGCTGCTCGACGCTAGCAGGTGTCGCCTCGGTGATTTCGAGGTCGAGGTCGGTCGCCTTCATATCGAGCTTCTGGCCGTCGGCTTTGAGCAATACGTTGGACAGGATCGGGATCGTGTTGCGACGTTCGACCACGCGGTGGACGTGGTTCAGCGATTTCAACAGGTTTGACCGCTCAATAGTAATACGCATGGGATGCTACCGCTTTCGACCGTGACTGTCCGGGCGCGTCGAGCACCCGAAGAATGCTGTCCCGGCTTGAGGCCGGGGGAGTGGACGGGCAAAATGGCAGACTTCAGCATTGCTTTGCAAGAGGCATGGACGTCGGCACCCCTGCATTTGCGGTTTTCCAGAGCAATGCTCACAGAAATCCGAACCCTTGCCGAAGCGGTGCGGCTCGCCCATAAGGGTTCGATGCCGGCGACGAGCCGGCGGGACGAAAGCAAATGGCATGAATGAGGAAACCACAGCGGACGCCGCCAGCCGGCGAAGCTTCCGCCTGCACAATGCAACGGTGCCGGCGCGGCCGCTGGAGCCGGCGCTCTATCTCGTCGCCACTCCCATCGGCAATCTCGGCGATATCACGCTGCGGGCGCTCGAAACGCTGGCCGGCGCCGATGTGCTTGCCTGCGAAGATACACGCGTCACCCGCGTGCTGCTCGACCGCTACGGCATCCAGAACCGCCCCTTTGCCTATCACGAGCACAATGCCGACGAGGCCGGTCCAAGGCTGCTGCAGGCGCTCGAAGCCGGGCGCTCGGTGGCGCTGGTTTCCGATGCCGGCACGCCGCTGGTCTCCGATCCCGGCTATCGGCTGGCGCAGCAGGCGATAGCGGCAGGTTACCGCGTCATTCCCATTCCCGGCGCCTCCGCGCCGCTCGCAGCCCTTGTCGGCTCCGGCCTGCCGAACGATGCCTTTCTTTTCGCCGGTTTCCTGCCGGCCAAGGACAAGGCCCGCCGCGACCGGCTGGGTGAACTTGCCGCAGCACCCGCGACGCTGATCTTCTTTGAATCGCCGCATCGGATCGGCGCAACGCTTCTGGCCGCCGCCGATGTGCTGGGCCCCATGCGGCCCGCCTCCGTCTGCCGCGAGCTGACCAAGACCTATGAGGAGTTCCGTCGCGGCACGCTTGCCGACCTTGCCGCGCATTATCAGCAGGTGGAAAACGTCAAGGGCGAGATCGTCCTCGTGATCGGTCCGCCGGAGCCGGTCGAGACCGATGAGGCCGATGTCGAAGCCATGCTGGCCGACCTGTCGAAGTCGATGCCGACGGCAGGGGCCGCGACCGAGGCTGCCCGCCTCACCGGCCTGCCGCGCAAGGTGCTCTATCAGCGCCTGCTGGAGATCAAGAACGCCGATGGGCGATAACGATCTCACCGCCATCAGGAGGAGGGCACTGCGCCGGGGCCGCATGTCGGAATATGTCGCGGCCGTCTTCCTGATGCTGAAGGGCTATCGCATCCTGGCGCTGCGCCACCGCACTAGGCTCGGCGAGATCGACATCATCGCCCGTAAGGGCGATCTTGCCGTCTTCGTTGAGGTCAAGGCCCGCCATGGCGAGGCCGCGGCGGTCGACGCCGTCTCTGTCGCCGCGCAGAAGCGGATACGGGCGGCAAGCGATCTCTGGCTCGCCCGCCAGGCGGATCAGGCCCGCCTTTCCCAGCGCTATGATATCGTCGCGATCATGCCGGGCCGGCTGCCGCGGCACTTTATTGATGCCTTCTGAGCCCCGTTCGACCCATCGGATTTCCGGATCGTTAAACTTTTAGTTCCCGCGTGAACCGGGTTCTTACGACTCTCTGCTATCGACTCGGTAGGGATAACAATTGGGGGTTGTTTCATGGCCTGGAAGCTAATGCTTGCAAGTGCGGTCGCCATGGCCGCGCGCTCGGTGCCGTATGCTGCCGTGGCGAAGCCGGCCGGAAAATCCTTCGTCGCGCATGCGAGCGGTCTGCTGCCGCTGAAATCCACGCCGATCAATCCGGACTGGGTTATCAGCGGCAATCCGCAGGCCCGCACCGCCGAACATTCGCGCGGCCATGACGAGGCATCGCTGACGGCGATCTGGGATTGCACGGCGGGCGAATTCCGCTGGCGTTTCGGCTGGGACGAGACAGTGATGATCCTCGAAGGCGAGGTTCATATCACCGCCGAGGACGGCACGGAACGAACCCTGCGTGCCGGCGACGTCGCCTTTTTCGCCGGCGGAACCTGGGCAAGCTGGCGGGTCGACAATTACGTCCGCAAGGTCGCCTTCCTGCGCAAGCCCTTCCCGAAGCCCTTGGCGATCGCCTACCGCCTCCGCAACATGCTGCGCAACAGCGGCAACCAGGGCATCGCCGCCTGACGACTTCGATGTTCGCGCCATGCGCTAATCGGGCTGAGGCGGGGCGGTTGTTTCGCCCTTCAAGATCTCGCAGCCGAATAGGATCGGATTGTCGAGGTCAGGCGCGGTTTGCTTGTTCAACAGAACGGCCACCGCTGCTGCGGCTATGTCTTGAATCGGCTGTTTCACGGTCGTCAGCCGTGGCGTTGTCATGCTTGCGAGCGGGATGCCGTCGAAGCCGAGGATCGAAAGGGCTGCGGGTATCGGAATTCCCAGATCATGCGCTGCCCGCATGCAGCCGATGGCCTGCTGGTCCGAACTTGCAAAGATCGCCGTCGGCCGCTCGTTTCGTGCGCGTGCCAGCAGATAATTTCCCGCGGCACGGCCGCTCTCGTAGTCGAAGGCCGCCTCGGCGATCAGCGGTCGTCCCGCCATTCGTCTGCTGTCGTCCGCCTGCTCCCCCGCCTGCTCGATTGCATCGAGATAACCTCTGAGGCGATCGTTGGCGGGGACGGAGTGGCCAGGCCCCGAGATGAAGCCGATGCGGCGATGACCGAGCTGCAAAAGATGTTCGACGCCGAGGCGAACGCCATTGCGGTGATCGGCGGCAATGCCGGAATATCCTGGCATAAGGCGGTCGACGACGACGATCGGCAATCCGTTCGGCAGCTGGAGTGTGTGGAAATCATTGCTGGGAACCAGCATGATGCCGTCGACCTTTCGGCTTGTCAGCTGTTTGATGCGGTCAGCCTCCTTGGCCGCATGATCAAACGACGTCATGACGATGATATTATAGCCGTGATTTGCCGCCGCTTGTTCCGCCGATTGGACAAGTTCCGCGAAGAAGGGATTGGTCAGATCCGGAATGACGATGCCGATGAGGCGGCTGACCTTGCCGCGCATGCTTCGCGCCGACGGGTCGGGTGTATAGCCGAGGTCTTTGATGATCGCTGTGACGCGCGCCCGCAATTCCTTCGTCACGGAGGGATGATCATTCAAAACCCGCGAAACGGTCCCGGTGGAAACTCCCGCAAGCTTGGCAACCTCTCGAATCCCGACCTTTGACATAACGGAAACAGTGGCCCTTTCTCTGCGCCCTCGGAAGACACCGAAGCGCGCCTGATCGAAGCTTCCAGCTAATGGTCTTTACCGCCCTCGTCAAAGGGCTGCATCTCAATTTTGACCGCCAGTCTGCATAGCACGAGCGTGGGCCAATGCTCAATGGAAACGGTTCATTACATGCGCACCGATACAGGCCAAACCTGGGAGTCAAAGCTGACGTTTGGCTCAATTTCGGCAGCTTGACAATTTCTAAGGGCGTGCTACCCAGATGACGTTGGAAACGGTTCATTGCCGCCGGCAACTCAGGTGGAGCTGAGCCCAGGACCGTTCGGGAGGAAAAATGTCCAATTTTTTGAAGCGTGAATCCGTCTTGATCAATGCGCCGCGCCGTGCGGCATTGAAGCTTGGACTTGCCGGCACCTTGGTGCTTGCGCTGTCCTGTGGCGTGTCGCCCGCCTTTGCGGCCGGCAAGCCGAAGGTCGGCCTGATCATGAAATCCTTGTCCAATGAGTTCTTCAAGCAGATGAAGGCCGGCGCCGACAAATATGCGGCCGAAAACAAGGACAAGTTCGACTTCAAGGCCGTCGGCATGAAGGATGAGCGTGATTTCGCGTCCCAGGTCGATGCCGTCGAAAACTTCGTCACGCAGAAATACGATATCATCGTTGTTGCGCCGGCCGATTCAAAGGCCATGGCAACCCCGCTGGCAAAGGCAGTCAAGGCTGGCGTCAAGGTCATCAACATCGATGTGCCGCTCGATGCCGATGCGAAGAAGAAAGCCGGTATCGATCTCGCTTTCTTCGGGCCTGACAATAAGGGCGGGGCGACGCTTGCGGGCGACGCGCTTGCCAAGGATCTGGGGCCTGGCGCCAAGGTCGTCATCCTCGAGGGTAACCCCGAGGCCGACAATGCCAAGGAGCGCAAGGAAGGCTTCATGGACTCCGTCAAGTCTGGCAAGCTTGAGCTTCTCGACAGCAAGACGGCCCATTGGGAGACGGAGGAAGCCAATACCGTCATGACGAATTTCCTGACGAAGTATAAGGATATTCAGGGCGTTATGGCAGCCAACGACTCGATGGCTCTCGGCGTTGTCAAGGCGCTCGATGCGGCCGGCCAGAGTGGCAAGATCAAGGTTGTCGGCTTCGATAACATTCCGCCGGTTCAGCCGCTGATCAAGGATGGCAAGATGCTTGCCACTGTCGAACAGTATGGCGCGCAGATGGCGGTCCTCGGCATCCAGTATGGCATGCGTGAACTTGCCGGCGAGAAATTCACCGGCTGGGTCAAGACCGACATCAAGCTGGTCACCGCAGCGGATCTCAAATAGTCGGGATCGCCCGCATCGCGCGTCTGACAAGATGCGCGGCACTGTACAGGAAGCGTCGGCTGCGGCCGGCGCTCACCGCTACCAACCGATTGACGCGTTGACCGCTTCAGGTGAGGCTCGTTTCCGAGCCGCTGGGATGCGTGCTGCGCGGAGTTCGAACAGAGCGTGCATGAGGTCGCCATGTCAGACGCAGCAGATGACGGCATTTTGAGGCTGGAAGGGATCGGCAAGCGCTTCCCGGGCGTCGTGGCGCTCAAGGATGTCTCCATGCGGATCGGCCGCGGCAAGGGGCACGTTCTTCTCGGCGAAAACGGTGCTGGAAAGTCGACCCTGATCAACCTGCTCGGCGGTGTCTTCAGGCCGGATGACGGTCACATTCTGTTCGACGGCAAGCAATACCATCCGGCCTCGCCGTTGGAGGCCTTCAAGGCGGGCATCCGGGTCATTCACCAGGAACTGCACTCCCTTTCCAACCTGACGGTGGCGGAAAACCTGCTGTTCGAGCATCTACCGCGCCGCTACGGCCTGGTGAACTACAAGGAAATGAACGGCAGAGCGGCCGAACTCCTGGAAGAGGTCGGTCTGGATGTCGCCCCGACGACACTGGCGAGCCGCCTCAGCGTCGCCCAGCTTCAACTGGTCGAGATCGCCAAGGCGCTTTGTTATGAAAGCAAGCTTCTCGTTCTCGACGAACCGACGGCAACCCTGACCTCCAAGGAGGTCGATCGCCTCTTCGAGATTCTCAAGCGGCTGAAGCGGCGTGGTGTGACCACGCTCTACATCTCGCACAGGCTGGAAGAGATCTTTGACGTCGGCGACGATGTGACGGTGCTGCGCGACGGCCAGCACGTGATCACGCGTCCGCTGGCCGGACTTGCTATTCCTGACATCGTCGAACTCATGGTCGGACGGAAGCTTGCGGATCATGGCATTTTTCGCAGCGACAGCACCGTGTCCGGCGAGGCGCTCGGCGTGTCCGGCCTGAAGGTGACGCGCAATAGCCCGGAACTGTCATTTTCCGTGGCAAAGGGGGAAATCGTCGGCATTGCCGGCCTTGTCGGCAGCGGGCGGACCGAGGCGGTTCGCGCCATATTCGGCGCCGATGCCAAAGCCGCCGGCGAAATTCGGGTGAATGGCGATCCGGTTGAGATCCATTCGCCGAAGGATGCCGTTGCTGCCGGCCTCTGCCTGGCAACCGAAGACCGCAAGACGCAGGGCTTGATGCTCGATATGAACTGCGCTGAAAATGCCACCATAACCGATCTCGCCAAGATCTCCCGCAACGGTTTGATCATGCGAAGGGCGCAGGACGATCATTCGCAGCGCCTCGTGCGCGAACTGCGCATCAAGACCCCGTCCATCCATCAGGCGGTCAGGACCTTTTCCGGCGGCAACCAGCAAAAGGTCGTCATTGCAAAATGGCTGTTCCGCGGCCCTAAAGTTCTGATTTTCGATGAGCCGACCCGTGGAATCGACGTCGGTGCGAAGGCCGAGATTTACGAGCTTCTGTGGAAGTTTGCGGCCGAAGGAAAAGGCGTTCTGGTCGTATCGTCGGATCTGCCGGAGCTCATCGGCATTTGCCATCGCATCATCGTCTTCTCCGACGGCAAGATATCGGGCGAAATAGTTCGGGAACAGTTTGACGAGAGCAGGATCCTTTCGCTCGCCTACAAGGAGTACAGTCGTGTCCGCCAACATTGAAAAACAGACCGAGGCGAAAGAGGTGAGCGTCTGGGACAAGCTTGTCCGGATCTCGCTGAAGGAGGCAGGCGTCGCCATTGCCCTCATTCTGATCCTGGCGTTTTTCTCGGCGACGGCGCCCTATTTCGCAACGCCGGAGAACTTCCTGAAGATCTTCGTGCAGATTGCCATCAACACCGTGCTTGCTGCCGGCATGACCTTCGTCATCCTCGTTGGCGGCATCGATCTCTCGGTCGGGTCGCTGCTTGCCCTTTGCACCGTGATCGGTGCGACGATCATGATCAATCCGGCGTTTTCGCCATGGCAGGCGATTGTTCTCGCATGTCTTGCGTCGATGGGCACGGGTGCCATCCTTGGCGCCGTCAACGGCTGGATTTGCGAGAAGTGGAAGCTTCCTTCCTTTATCGTCACTCTTGGCATGCTGAACGTCGCCAGCGGCCTGGCGCGTGTGGTCAGCGACAATTCCACGATCACCGGCCTGCCTCAGCCTTTCGTCGATTTCGGCAACCTGATCTTCTGGGGCATATTTCCCTCGATCTTCCTGATTGCGATCGTCGTCGTCCTCATCGGCTGGTTCGTGTTGCGCTACACCGTCTTCGGGCGCTTCGTCTTCGCGATCGGCACCAATGAAGAGGCTGTCCGGCTGTCGGGGCATGAGCCGAAACGGTACAAGATTGCGGTCTTCACGATCTCAGGGCTGACGGCCGGCATTGCCGCCATGGTCTATCTGCTCCGTCTCAATGTCGGCAGCCCGGTTGCGGGCATCGGCTACGAGTTGAATGCCATCGCCGCCGTTATTATCGGCGGAACCAGCCTTTCGGGCGGCAAAGGCTCGATTGTCGGCACGCTGGTCGGCGCCTGCATTCTGCAGGTGCTGTCGACGGGATTGCAGCTCTTGGGCGCTGACGACAATATCAAGCCGATCGTCATCGGCGCCGTCATCGTGCTCGCCGTCATTCTCGACAGCTATCGCGGCCGGTTGATGCGGAAACTCGAAACGCGGTGAAAAGCAATTCCAGCAAAACTTTGCAGCGGTTTTGCGCCCGGAATTGCGCAAAAACAAAAATGCTCCGGGGCCGGAAGCCCTTGATTGCCCGTTGCGTTTGATATCTGGCCGACCTACATCTGTCCGGCATTCAGCGAGGGATGGAAATGGCCAAGATCACCAATGTAGCGGTCCAGATGGACCATGTCGCAGGCATTAATATCGCAGGTGATTCCACCTTCGCCATGAGCCTGGAAGCCCAGGCGCGCGGCTACAAGCTCTTCCATTATACCCCCGACCGCCTGAGCTTCCGTGACGGCAAGCTCTATGCCAGCGTCGAGCCGATGGTGCTGCGCGACGTCAAGGGCGATCACTACGAGCTTGGCGCGCCGGAGCGCGTCGATCTCGCGACCATGGATGTCGTGCTGCTGCGCCAGGACCCGCCCTTCGACATGGCCTACATCACCTCGACGCATCTGCTCGAGCGCATCCATCCGAAGACGCTCGTCGTCAACGATCCCGCCTGGGTGCGCAATTCGCCGGAGAAGATCTTCGTCACCGAATTCTCCGACCTGATGCCGAAGACGCTGATCACCAAGGATGCCGCCGAGATCCGCCGTTTCCGCGACGAGATGGGCGATATCATCCTGAAGCCGCTTTACGGCAATGGCGGCGCCGGCGTCTTCCATTCGACCCGCGACGACCGCAATCTCTCTTCGCTGCTGGAAATGTTCGGCCAGCTTTTCCGCGAGCCCTTCATCGCCCAGCAATATCTGCCCGACGTGCGCAAGGGTGACAAACGCATCATCCTGGTCGACGGTGAATTCGCCGGCGCCATCAACCGCGTGCCGGCCGAACACGACAGCCGCTCCAACATGCATGTCGGCGGCCGCGCCGAGGCGACCGAGCTGACGGCGCGTGAACAGGAAATCTGCGCCCGCATCGGCCCGGCGCTGCGGGAGCGCGGCTTCCTGCTCGTCGGCATCGACGTGATCGGCGATTACATGACCGAGATCAACGTCACCTCTCCCACCGGCATCCGCGAGGTGAAGAAGTTCGGCGGCGCCGATATAGCAGCCCTGCTTTGGGATGCGATCGAGCGCAAGCGCGGCTGAGCCAGCCGGCCATGACCGTTCTGGTCCCGCGACCGAGCACAACCAAGGTCACAGCGGATGCCTGACTCCGTTCTTTGATTGTTCTTGTTTTATTCCTTCGTCCATGCCAAATTGCAACCGCTGGCCTTCAAAGGCAGCAGGGCGGTATGGTAGAGTTTGCGGGACAAGGGATGGGCTTATGGTCGCGCGTGTCAGTACGGTTGCATTTCAGGGTATCGAAGGTGTACCGGTCGAGGTCCAGGTCATGGTCGCTCCCGGTAAGGTCGGCATGCAGATCGTCGGCCTGCCTGACAAGGCGGTTGCCGAAAGCCGCGAGCGCGTACAGGCCGCCCTCCACGCCTCCGGCCTGGCGCTGCCGGCGAAGCGCGTGACGGTCAATCTGGCGCCTGCTGACCTGCCGAAAGAGGGCTCGCATTTCGATCTGCCGATCGCGCTCGCCCTGATGGCCGCCCTCGGCGCCATTCCCGCCGATGCGCTGTCGGATTTTGTCGTCGTCGGCGAGCTCAACCTCGATGGAACGATCGCCGCCATATCCGGCGCGTTGCCGGCTGCGATCGGCGCCAATGCGCTCGGCAAGGGGCTGATCTGCCCGGCCGAAAGCGGCGCCGAAGCCGCCTGGGCGGGCGCGGACGTCGATATCCTCGCACCCCGCAGCCTGATCGCCCTTGCCAATCATTTCCGCGGCACGCAGGTCCTGTCCCGGCCGGAAGCGTCGATCCGCGCCAATGCCGCAAACCTGCCTGATCTTGCCGAGATCAAGGGCCAGGAAAGCGCCAAGCGGGCGCTGGAGGTCGCAGCCGCCGGCGGTCATAACCTTCTGATGGTCGGTCCTCCGGGCTCCGGCAAGTCGATGCTGGCGGCCAGGCTGCCGTCGATCCTGCCGCCGCTTTCGGCCGCCGAGCTGCTTGAGGTGTCGATGGTTCATTCGATCGCCGGCCAGCTCTCCGGCGGCAAGCTTTCCGATCGAAGGCCCTTCCGTACCCCGCATCATTCCGCCACCATGGCAGCCCTCGTCGGCGGCGGTCTGCGCGCCCGTCCGGGCGAAGCCTCGCTTGCCCATCACGGCGTGCTCTTTCTCGACGAGTTTCCCGAATTCACGCCGCAGGCGCTCGATGCGCTGCGCCAGCCGCTCGAAGGCGGTGAATGCGTTATTGCGCGCGCCAATCACCGCGTCTCCTATCCGGCGAAATTCCAGCTGATCGCGGCGATGAACCCCTGCCGCTGCGGCATGGCGGGAGAGCCTGGCCATAGCTGCGCCCGTGGCCCGCGCTGCATGAGCGATTACCAGGCCCGCATCTCCGGCCCGCTGATGGACCGCATCGATATCCGTATCGACGTGCCGGCCGTCTCCGCCGCCGATCTGATCCGGCCGATGGCGGCTGAAACCAGTGCCGACGTCGCCCGCCGCGTCGCCCGCGCCCGCGAGATCCAGCAGGAGCGCTTCGAAAGCACCGGCGCAAAGGGCATCGGCACCAATGCCCGCTGCTCCACCGCGATGATCGAGAAACTGGCCGAGCCCGATGCCCCTGGCCTGCAGCTGCTGCGCGACGCCGCCGAAAAAATGAAATTCTCCGCCCGCGGTTACCACCGCGTCCTGAAGGTCGCCCGCACGCTGGCCGATCTCGACGGCAAGCCCACGGTCGGCCGCATCCATCTCGCTGAGGCGATCTCCTACAGGATCGCGGGTGAGAGGTTGACGGCGGCGGCGTAAGAAAAGGGGCAATTGTCGGACTGTTTGACAAGGCGGTTGCCGAAAGCCGCGAGCGCGTGCAGGCCGCCCTCCACGCCTCCGGCCTGGCGCTGCCGGCGAAGCGGGTGACGGTCAATCTGGCGCCTGCCGACCTGCCGAAGAAAGGCTCGCATTTCGACCTGCCGATCGCCCTTGCCCTGATGGCTGCCCTCGGCGCTATTCCCGCCGATGCACTGTCGGATTTTGTCGTCGTCGGCGAGCTCAACCTCGACGGAAGGATCGCCGCCATATGAGGCGCAATGCCAGGCTGCGATCGGCGCCAATGCGCTCGTGGTTAGTTAGCCCAGAACGTGCAGGTCGCCGATCTATCAATTTGAGCGTTCAGAATTTATGGATGTGGGTCGCCGTCACCGGTCGTTTCGCGGCGAGATAATTTGTATGCGGAGATTCAGTGTGGAACCCGAGGAATATGAACTGCTCAAAGCGGCATGCGAAGCCACGGCAGCCAGTCACCCTGATTTACAAAGGAGCCAACGAGAATCCCCAGACGAGAGTGCAAAATCAATTGAAGATGAGATATCGGGTTTCCTCGGAGCGATATGGCAGGATCGTAAAACCGTCTATGATTCCGCTGAACAAGCGCTACAGCCCCTGTGCCTCCTATATGATTTGGCGCTGTTGCAGGTCTGCGACCTGTCACACTTTGGGCTGAAGAATGCACATCATCGAAGCCGAGTGATATGGCCAGAAGCCCAATTACCAGTCCAGCCATCTCCTAATGCCGTTTTCTATGTTTTGGCCTCCAACCTAGCCCAATCCATGCAGGCCTTTCGTCTACTGGTTCTTCATGGATTCGAAGGGCAGGCCCGAGCAACCTTCAGAGGAGTGATCGAGACTGCGGACTTGCTGATTATGGTCTTGGCAAGTGAAGCGACGTATCGAGAATTCATAAAATCCTTTGAAGACCCTAGCGAGAGCTACAAACACTGGAGAAGCCATCTATCTCCATCGAAAATTAGGGCTGCCGTTTCGCTGCTGGAAGACGACGATCCGCTTTCCATCCCAATCGATCAGACGCCGAACGAAGTCAGAAAGGATATGTATCAGTGGCTTTCCAACTTCGTTCATGTGAATTTTGTTGCTCACATTGTTGCAGCTCATCCAGAAGATTTTGCTGGAAACTCTCGACCGCTCGCGATGCTCGGAGACGTAGGTGAGGCGTCGAGGGCGACACTTGCCCACGGCCTGCTATACCTTTGGATTACCTTGCTGAGGATTGAGAAATTGCTTTGGGAACAGCATTGCTGGAAAGGTTTCCGGGGAAAGCGCTCCCGAAAATGGTTCAAATATCGCTGCCGTGCATTGGACGAACTGTTCCTGTCCTATCTGCCGACGTATTGGGAAAAGAACCCTGTAGCTGGCACGCAGTCCATATAGGCGGCCCGGGACGATTTCATCGAGAACCCTCCGGTGGACCCCTCCATGATCGGGGAGGCCAAAACGCGGATGAGCAGGCCGAGATTTGCCAAGCGGCGAGCGATGCGAGGTATGCAATCAAGGCTATCATCTACTTCACCGCGTCCGAGCTGGTGAGGGTGAAGGCCATCCTCAACAGGCTTGGTTTGGAGGATAATACGGATGTGGTTTTGCTCGATGCACGACGTGACAATAAGCCATCCGTCTCCAAGGCCGCATGACAGAAGCGGTCACCTACCGCATCGCCGGCGATACAGACTGACGGCTGTGGCGTAGCAAATAGGGGCGCCAAAGCGCCCCTAGACTCTGCGAAGATGAACGTCCGGGACCCCCAGCCAAAACCCTGCCTCAGCTCCCCAGCCCCTCAAACAGCGCCGTCGACAGATAACGCTCGGCAAAGGAGGGGATGATGATGACGATGTTCTTGCCGGCGTTCTCGGGACGGACGCCGACCTTGATCGCCGCCGTCAGTGCCGCACCCGAGGAGATGCCGACCGGCACGCCTTCGAGCCGGGCGACGAGCCGCGCCTGTTCGAAGGCTTCGTCATTGGTCACGGTGACGACCTCGTCATAGATGCCGGTATCGAGGATCTTCGGCGCGAAGCCGGCGCCGATGCCCTGGATCTTGTGCGGACCGGGATTGCCGCCGGAGAGGATCGGCGAATCGGCCGGCTCGACGGCGATGATCTTGATCTCGGGCTTGCGGCTCTTTAGCACCTGGCCGACGCCGGTGATCGTGCCGCCGGTGCCGATGCCGGAGACGACCATGTCGACCGTGCCGTCGGTATCGTTCCAGATTTCCTCGGCCGTCGTCTTGCGGTGGATCTCCGGATTATCAGGGTTTTCGAACTGCTGCGGAATGACGGCATCGGGAAGCGAGGACGCCAGTTCCTCGGCCTTGGCGATGGCGCCCTTCATGCCCTTCGGTCCCTCGGTCAGCACCAGTTCGGCGCCGAGCAGCGCCAGCATCTTGCGGCGCTCGACCGACATCGTTTCCGGCATGGTGAGGATCAGCCGATAACCCTTGGCGGCGGCTGCAAAGGCGAGCGCGATGCCTGTGTTGCCGGAGGTCGGCTCGATCAGCACCGTCTTGCCGGGGGTGATCTTGCCTTGCGCTTCGAGGCCCTCGATCATCGCGACGCCGATGCGGTCCTTGACGGAGGCGATCGGGTTGAAGAATTCGAGCTTGCCGATCAGGTTCGCCACGACACCCTTTTCCCGCGCCAGCTTGTCGAAGCGCACGAGCGGCGTGTCGCCGATGGTCTCGGTGATCGAGGAATAGATGCGGCCGCGGCCGGGCTTGTGCGACATGGGTGCCTCCCTTTGAAATCCTGTCCTTGAAATCGAGGAGGAGAATAGGGTCAAAGACCGGTCTAGGCCAGCCCGCCTTCATCCCGGGGAGGCGGTCCTCGGAGAAAATAACCTTTGAAAACCGTTTCTTGCCGAATGTTTATTTCAGGCCGCCCGCGTGGCGATGAAGGCAGCCGTGCCGGCAAGGATGCCGGCGGCAACCCGGTTTAGCGCCTGCAAGGCCCGCGGCTCTCTCAGCATCGTGCGGGCCCGCGAGGCAAGCAGCATATAGGGCACGAGCACGACGATCAGCACCACGAAGGTGGCGGTGAGCAGGAGCGCATAGTCTCGCAGGCCGATATTGCCGATATCGATCAGCGTCGGCACCAGCGCGACATAGAAGAGCATCGTCTTCGGATTGCCGAGCGTCACCAGCAGGCCGGAGAGGAAGGATAGGCCGATATTGGTGGATTTCCGCGCCGCGATATCCTGCGGCAACAGCCCCGCCGTCCAGAGTTTCCAGGCGATGTAGCCGAGATAGAGGACGCCGGCGATCTTGATTGTTATGAACACCTCGGTGAAGGTTTGCGCCACGAAGGCAAGGCCGAGAATGACCGCTGTCAGATAGGCCATGTCGCCGAGCACCAGGCCGAGGCCCATGAAGAAGGTCTCGCGGAAATTCGAGCCGAGCGCACGCGCAACGATCGCGGTGATCCCGGGTCCCGGAATGGCCGCGGCGATGAACAGCGCTCCGGCATAGGTGATCAGGACGGTGAGGCTCATCTTCTTAACCCTCAGGGCTTCCACCGCCCATCTATAGGCAAGCGCCGCTTCCTCATCAATGCTTTGGCGCTGATCGGTCCATAACCACAAGGAATAGGTCTGCTGGACCATGATCCACTTGGAAAGCGACCCGGCCTTGCTATTTCTCTCTCTGCAAATGCGCGATCAGCGCGGCCCGCCGCGTTTTCCCGGCCGGTGGCGCTAGAGATTTTCATCACCAAGGAGAGATTAAATGTCCCATACGCCAGCCGAAACCCGCAGGCTTTCGCCACTCAAGACGCCGTCCAGCCTGTCGACCAACGCCACTACCGATATTTCGGCAGCGCTGACGGCGCTGCTCGCCGATGTCTTTACGCTTTATGTGAAGACCAAGAATTTCCATTGGCACATGTCCGGCCCGCATTTTCGCGACTATCATCTGCTGCTCGACGAACAGGCGGAACAGATCTTCGCCATGACCGACGACATTGCCGAGCGTGCCCGCAAGATCGGCGGCACGACGCTGCGCTCCATCGGCCAGATCGCCCGCCAGCAACGCCTTTCGGACAATGACGCGGATTTCGTCACGCCCGAGGACATGTTGTCGGAACTGCGCGAGGACAACGCCCAGCTCGTTTCGCTGCTGCGCGAGGTGCATGGCCTTTGCGACGAGCATAATGATGTCGCAACCGCCAGCCTGATCGAGAACTGGATCGACGAGGGCGAGCGCCGCACCTGGTTCCTGTTCGAAACGACGCGCCCGCAGAGGTAATGTCGGCAACCGGGCGTCTCAGCCACCTGTGCCGGAACGCCCGGTTCTCAGCCCTCGATCGCCCGCGGCCGCAGCCAACGCGGCGTCCAGCCGAGATTCATGCCGGCGGCGGCAAGGAGAATGATCGCCGCGCCTGCGATCTGCATCGGCTGCAGCGCGTGGCCGAAGGCGAGCCGATCGACGAGGATCGCGGCGATCGGATAGATGAAGGACAGAGCGCCTGTGAGATGCGTCGGCAGCCTCTGGATCGCGCCGTAGAGCAGCACATACATCAGCCCGGTATGGACGACGCCGACGGTCACCAGAATCGCCCAGGACCCAACATCCCCCGGCGGGTGGGAAAAATCCGTCATCGGCGCCAGCATCAGCATGCCGGTTGCGACCTGGATGAGCGCGATCAGATGCGGCGGCGTGCCCTTCAGCCATTTCGCGGCAAGGGCTGCGAGCGCGTAGAAGAAGGCAGCCCCCAGCGCCATCAGAATGCCGAGGCCGTAGCCGTCGAACGCAGCGCCGCCCGCACCGGGTTTTGCCTGGACGATCGCCACCATGCCGGCGAAGGCGAGCGCCAGCCAGAACAGCTTGGTCGCGGTGATCTTCTCGCCGAGAAAGAGCGCGCCGAGCACGAGCAGCATGAAAGGCTGGGTGTTATAGACAGTCGTCGCGATCGAGATCGTCGCATGCGAGTAGGAGGCAAACAGCAGTAGCCAGTTCAAGACGATGGCGACGCCGCCGAAAATGGCGATGCCGAAGGCGCGCAGCGTGATGATGCCGGGCCGCAGCAGCCCGAGAGCGCCGCAGATGACCAGCAAAGTGAGCGCGCCGAACAGGCAGCGCCAGAAGACCACGCCGCTGACCGGTTGTCCCGACATGACGACGAACCAGCCGATCGTCCCCGAGATCAGCATCGCTGCCGTCATTTCCGCCGTGCCTCTTTTGATGTCGCTGCCCATGATTGCCTCCATTTCGATGGCATAAGAATATTGCGACGAGAGGCGATTTTATATAATGATAAGAAGGAAAATGACCGGAATTGCCTAATCATAAGAGGAGAATGACTCGCCGTGGCTAATGATGTGCAATCGCTCGACGAAATCGATCAGGCCATTCTGGAGGCGCTGGCCGGCAATGCGCGGATCTCGCTGAAGGAACTGGCGCAGCAGGTCGGCCTGTCTTCGCCCAGTGCCGCCGAGCGCCTGCGCCGGCTGGAGGAGCGCGGCGTCATCAAGGCCTTCACCATCGATCTCGATCCCGCCGCCGTCGGTTATCCCCTGCAGGCCATCGTGCGCGTGCGTCCGCTGCCAGGGCAGCTGCACATCGTCGAGCGGATCATCCAGGAAATTCCCGAAATCATCGAATGCGACAAGGTGACGGGTGATGATTGTTTTATCGCTCGCCTGGTCATCCGCTCGATGGCCGACCTCGACGGCATTCTCGACCGGGTCGCCGAAAGGGCGGAGACCAACACCGCGATGATCAAAGCCTCGCCCGTCAAGCGCCGCCTGCCGCCGCTTTCACGCCGGAAATAGAGGGATCTAGAATTCCGCCATCGGCGACAGCATCGCCGGAAAATCCAGGGTGGCATCGCCGAGCCCGCGCAGCATCAGCCTCGTGCCGCTTTCCAACTGATGTGGAACACCCTCCCAGCCGAGCTTGTCGGGACGGAACAGCACCTCGACGGAGGCGGGCACGATCTCCAGTCCGCCAAGGATCGCGGCAAGCGAGGGCATCTCCGCCGCCACGACGTCGAGAAGGCTGAAGCGGCCCGCCTCATCGATCTTCCAGGCAATCACCGCCTGTTTGTCTTCCAGGAAGCTGATGCGGACATCCGGATCGAGCTGGGTGTTGATCAGAAACATCGCCGCATTGACCGTGACCGCCAGCGAGGTCGAAACCGGGCTTCGTCCTTTCAACAGCGATTGCAGCAGGGCAAGATCATCCGCATTCGTCGGTAAAAGCGGCCGGGCGGGTGCGGCGGAAGACGAAGGGGCGGGTGCCGCTCCCTCATATCGGTGCAGGGGTATCGCGTGGAAACCGTAGGCTTCGTAGAGCGACGGCTTGTCGGTATAGAGGATGACGGCTTCAAAGCCTTGCTGCTCGCACCAGTCGAGCGCTTTCACCGTGACGTCGCGATAGAGCCCGCGGCCGCGCCATGGCGGCCGCACGGCGCCCGATTGCAGCCCGGCAGCATGGACGATCCTGCCGTTGAGGACGAAGGGCAGCGCAAAGGCCGAGATATTGGCCGCAAGCTTACCTTCGGCATCGAACCAGCCGAAGGGCATGCTCGTCGGATCGGGTCCGCCAAGCTGTTGCAGCGGCCCGATATCGATGCCGAAAATATCCTTGAGCAGGCAGACCAGGGCCGCCCAGCCGGCAGGGTCGCCGAAATAATCCTGCCGGAAGGTCAGGCCCGCGCTGTCGAGGCGCTCTGCCATCAGACGCCGGTGGAGCCGAAGCCGCCTGCGCCGCGCATCGTTTCGCTTGCCTCGGTGATCTCCGCCACCCGCGCCTGGGTCACCGGCGCGATCACCATCTGGGCGATGCGCATGCCGCGCGAGATGACGAAGGCTTCGTCGCCGAGATTGGCGAGCAGCACCTTCACTTCGCCGCGATAGTCGCTGTCGACGGTGCCTGGTGAATTCAGGCAGGTGATGCCGTTTTTGAAGGCCAGGCCGGAGCGTGGCCGCACCTGTCCCTCGAAACCTTCGGGGATCTCGAAGATGAAGCCGGTCGGCACCAGCGCCCGCTTGCCGGGCAGAAGCGTCAGCGGTGTTGCCTCGTCGACGGCGGCACGCAGGTCCATGCCTGCCGCTCCCTTGCTTTCATAGGCGGGAAGGTCGAGGCCTTCGCCATTGGCCAAGCGGATGAGGTTCAGCGTCGGGCGCGTATCGTGATGAATGGTCATAGCCCATTACTTTGCGTCCGAGGGCCTCAGGTCAATTGCATTGCCGGGCTTTAATCGCTAGATACGCGGCAATTCCACAGGATTCACAAGCATGGCCGAAAGTCTCGCCGAGGCGGTCTCCCGCCGCCGCACATTCGCTATTATCGCCCACCCGGACGCGGGTAAGACGACGCTCACCGAAAAGCTGCTGCTGTTCGGTGGCGCCATTCAGCTTGCCGGCGAAGTCAAGGCGAAGAAGGATCGCATGCAGACGCGCTCCGACTGGATGAAGATCGAGCGCGAACGCGGCATCTCCGTCGTCACCTCGGTGATGACCTTCGAATATAACGATAATGTCTTCAACATCCTCGACACGCCGGGTCACGAGGACTTCGCCGACGACACCTATCGCACACTGACCGCCGTCGACGCCGCCGTCATGGTCATCGATGCCGCCAAGGGTATCGAGCCGCGCACGCTGAAGCTCTTCGAAGTCTGCCGCATGCGCGATATCCCGATCATCACCTTCATCAACAAGATGGACCGCGAAAGCCGCGATCCCTTCGAGATCCTCGATGAGGTGGAAGAGAAGCTGGCGCTGGATACGGCGCCGATCACCTGGCCGATCGGCCGCTCGAAGACCTTCTGCGGCTCGTACAATATCGCCGCCAACACGGTGCGCGGTTCGGATACCGAAATCGAGGGAACGCCGGTCAACGGTCCGCAAAGCGTGGCCGGCAGGCTGCCGGAAAACGAGCGCCAGGTCTTCGTCGAGGAGACCGAGCTCGCGATCGAGGCCTGCCGTCCGTTCGACCGCCAGGCCTTCCTCGAAGGCCATATGACGCCGGTTTTCTTCGGCTCGGCGCTGCGCAATTACGGCGTTCGCGACCTCATCAACGCGCTCGGCGATTTTGCGCCGCCACCGCGGGACCAGGTCGCCGATACCAGGATCGTGCACGCGACCGACGACAAGATGACGGCCTTCGTCTTCAAGATCCAGGCCAACATGGACCCCAACCACCGCGACCGCATCGCCTTTGCCCGCATCTGCTCCGGCAAGCTCGAGCGCGGCATGAAGGCAAGGCTTGCCCGCACCGGCAAGCAGCTCGGCCTGACGGCGCCGCAATTCTTCTTCGCCTCGCAGCGCCAGCTCGCCGACACCGCCTATGCCGGCGACGTCGTCGGCATTCCCAACCACGGCACGCTCCGGATCGGCGATACGCTGACCGAAGGTGAATCGCTGGTCTTCCAGGGCGTGCCGAACTTCTCGCCGGAGATCCTGCGCCGCGTGCGCCTGGAAGACGCAATGAAGGCGAAGAAGCTGAAGGAAGCCCTGCAGCAGATGGCCGAAGAAGGCGTCGTCCAGCTGTTTTCGCCGGAAGACGGCTCGCCGGCGATCGTCGGCGTCGTCGGTGCCCTGCAGCTCGACGTCCTGAAGGAGCGGCTGATGGCCGAATACGGCCTGCCGGTCTCCTTCGAAATGTCGCGTTTCTCCGTCTGCCGCTGGATCTCGGCCGAGCAGCCGGCCGATCTGGAAAAATTCCTCACCGTCAAGCGGGGCGATATCGCCCGCGATCTCGACGGCGACCCGGTCTTCCTCGCCCAGGATGGTTTCTCGCTGCGCTACGAGTCAGAGCGCCATCCGGCGATCAAGATGGTCGCCATCAAGGAATATCACGCCGCCAAGGCGGCGTGATCATCATCCCGCAAGCCGCTCGGCCAGGAAGTCGACGACGGCGCGCACTGCCGGCAGCTGGCCGCGTCGGTGCGGCATCAGGATCGTCGTTTCGATGCTGCCGGCCGTCCATTCCGGCAGCACCCGCACCAGCCGCCCGTCCGCCAGCGCCTTGCGGCAGACGGATGTCGGCAGGCAGGTAATGCCGAGCCCCGACATGGCCATTTCCATCAAGACATAGGGCTCATCCGCCGCCATGACGGAATGCAGCCTGACGAGAGCCTCGTCGCCGCCCGAATAAAGCCGCCACTGGTCCTCCGTCAGGCTGGTCATGATCGTCGCATGCTCTGCCAGCTCCTCCGGCCGGCGCGGTTCGCCATGGGCACCCACATAATCCGGCGAGGCGAGGATGAAGAAGGGGTGGCTGGCGAGCTTCCGCTGCACCAGCGCCGAATCCGGCAGCGGCCCACGGTGGCTGCGCAGCGCGATGTCGAAGCCTTCCTGGACGATATCGACGAAGCGGTCCGTCACGTGCACGGAAAGCCGCAGCTTCGGATAGCGTGCCGCCAGCGCCGGCAGATGCTCCGTCAAGGTAAACTGCGCCGTCGGCACCGAGGCGGTCAGGCGAACGCTGCCGGCGGGTTCGGCCAGATGCCGCCGCACGATGCCCTCGGCCATCTCCGCCTCGATGATCGAGGCCTGGGCATGCTGAAAGAATTCCCGGCCGAGCTCGGTCAGCGCGAAGCTTCGCGACGTGCGCTGGATCAGCCGCACGCCAAGCCGCCTCTCCAACTCCGCAACCCGCTTGCTCACCGTCGATTTCGGAATGCCGAGATGTCTGGCGGCGGCGGTAAAGCTGCCGCTGTCGACGGCCTGCACGAAGAGATGGAGGTCGTTGAGGTTGAAGAGCGTCATCGTCAGCTTCCGGATATGTGGACATTGCGATGCATTTATAGCCTCTACCGCATGATCGTCCACATCTTCACATTGATCGCGTCCAAACGGGTTCAATTCTGAAAGGAACGATTGATGTCACCCATATTATTTTACGGCGTGCCGGAAGGCTGCTCCTTCGGCTCGATCGTCGCGCTGGAATGGTCCGGCCTGCCTTATCGGCTCTGCCGCGTCGAGATGCCGGAAATGGTCTCCACCGATGACTACGCCAAGATCAATGCGGTCGGCGAAACGCCGTCGCTGCTGCTCGAAGATGGCAGGACGATCAGCGAAAGCATGGCGATCCTCCACCATATCGGCGCCGGCGCGATTGGCAAAGGTCTGGGTTTTGTGCAGGGGTCGGCGGATTTCGATCGCCTGAACCAGATGCTCTCCTTTCTCAACACCACCTTCTTCAAGGCCTTCGGCCCGCTCTGGTATGCGATCGAGCATCCAATGGAGCCGGAAGAGAAACAGGTCCTCACCGCCTATGGAATCGCGGCGGTCGAAAAGGCGCATCATACGCTGGAGCGTCTGCTCGAAGGTCGCGAATGGCTTCTCGGCAATGGGCCGAGCCTGGCGGATGCCTATTTCGTCGGCATCGCCCGCTGGAACGACTTTCACCAGGTCGTCGACCGCCGGCAGTTTCCCGGCCTGCATCGCCTCTATGAGCGCATGCAGCAGGAACCGGCCGTGCGTTTTGCCCATGCGATCGAGCATCGGCAGGAGGCGAAAAGCAGCGGCGGTTTCCGCGGCGAGGTCGATCTGGCCGAGGCACTCGGCCTGTTGAGACAGGCGGCCTGATCGCCGCAGCCGTCGCACCTTTGCGGTGCGACGGCCGATCTGCCGTCAGCCGGCGGCGACGATCTCGATCTCGACGAGCCAGTCGTCGCGCAGCGTTTCGACGATGATCGCCGTGGTCGGCACGGCGCGGCCGCCAAGTGCCCGAAGACGGGCATTCTGGTTCGCCTCCATAAAGGCGCCGTCGCTGAGATAGCTCGTCAGCCGCACGATATTGTCCACCGTCATATCAGCGGACGTGAGGATGGCGCGCAGATTGGACCAGATGAGCTCCAATTGCCCATCCAGATCGGCGGCGGCCATTCCCCGTTGATCGAGACCCATGGTGCCGCTGACGAAGAGCAGCCGGGACGATTGCCTGACCTCCAGCGCATGGATGTAATCAGGGCTGGCCGCATAGATCCCGTTTGCTGGATTGTGCGCGATCATCTCCATGAGATTCCTCCTCCTCCGAATATCCTATTGAAGAATGCCAGTATCGGCGATTATTCTTCGGCAGAAAGGGGAGTTTGCGGAATGGCGAAAAATACAGACGATCTTCGGCAGGGACGCAGGCAGCAGCCGGTCATCGATGCCTTCGACCGAAGAATATTAGCCGCGCTCGCCGCCGACAGCAGCCAGAGTTATGCCAGGCTTGGTGAAGCGGTCGGCCTGTCGGCGCCGGCCGTGCATGAGCGGGTGCGCCGCCTGAGACAATCCGGCGCCATCAAGGGCGTGCATGCCGCGCTGGATGGCGCAGCGCTCGGCAAACCGCTGCTTGCCTTCGTACATGTGGAGGCGGCCGGTTGGGGCAAGAGCGAGCGGCTGATGCAGGTGCTGCAGTTTCCCGAGGTCGAGGAGATGCATTCGGTCGCCGGCGACGCCAGCGTTCTCTTCAAGGTCCGCACCACCAGCCCGCAGGCCTTGGAGGCTTTTCTCGCCCAGATCCATGCCGTTCCCGGCGTCACCGGCACCCGCAGCTATATCGCGCTTTCCACTTATCTGGAGCGTCCGGTCCAGGCCGGCTTCACCGACAACTGGCCGGATATGCCCCCGCCGGAATAGGCTCGTGGCAAGCGTTATCGACGAGATGTTCCATGAAATATAACGCCATGGCATAGTCCCGGCCGATTTTGCGGTTTGAATGAGGAAAAGCCATGGTCCGTGAAAATGAAATCCGCGACAACGAAGTGGCGATCGAGCCGCCGGAGCCGACCGATGCAGGCCTCGTTTTCATCGGCCGCATCGCCACGCCGTGGACGTCACGGCCGGAAACGCCGCGTCAAGGCCGTCATGATGGCCCGCTTTGCCGGATCCAGATCTTTGAGCCCTGGGTGCCGGCACTACAGGGCGTCGAGGCTTTCGAGCGGCTGGAAGTTCTCTACTGGCTCGATCGGTCTCGCCGCGACTTGCTCCTGCAAAGCCCGGCGCGGACCGGCAAGACCCACGGGACCTTTTCGCTTCGCTCGCCGGTCCGGCCCAATCCGATCGGCACCTCGATCGTCCGGCTCGAAGCCGTCGAAGGCGCGGTTCTGCTTGTGCGCGGTCTCGATTGTCTCGACGGTACGCCGCTTCTCGACCTGAAGCCGGACCGCACGCTCTTTACGCCGATCGCACCGCCGCAGCCGGGTGATTTTGAGACCGGCTGACGACTGGCCGATGATCGTCAGTCGACCGCTACCATGACATCCGAGTTCCTATCCGCCAGCCTGACTGCTGTCCCCGATCCGCCCGTCAAGCCGGCGCCAGCCTAATCCTCGCCCTCGAAGCGCGGAAGCGTTTCGATATTCTCCACTCCTGAGAGGGCCGAGCGGCACCAAATCTGCTTTTTCGGCGCCAGTTCCCGCCGCTGGTCGATGCCGCCGACGCGGATGCCGATCGCGCCGCCGTCGCCGTCCGTGCGGTAGAGCGGCGATCCGCAATTGGGGCAGAAGAATTGCCGGCTGAGACCACCGCTGTCGCCATATTTTGCGTAGCCTCTTGGCTCACCTGAAGTGAGTGTGAAACTTCCCGACCGTGCTGGTGCTGTGATGCGATAGGCCGAGCCCGTCAACCGCTGGCAATCGGTGCAATGGCAAATCGACACCCGCTCCGGATCGATCTCCGCCTGATAGCGGATCGCCCCGCAGTGGCATCCTCCGGTGATATGCATCGGCAAGTCCCCAAAGCGTGTTGCGCAAAACTGTCCAGCGGTTTAGCGACAAAGACATCGCCACGCTTTAGTCCGCCGGCTGAGCGACCGGATGTGTGGCGTAGAGGGCCTTCGCATCCGCCGTGAAGGCGGCCCGTTGATCTGCTTTCGTATAGAACATATGGCCGCCGCGATAAAGCTTCAGCCCGACGCGGCCGCCAGCGAGCGAGGGCGGCAGATGGTCGACCACGTAACGGCTGACGCCATAAGGCGTCACCAGATCGCTGTAGCCATGCGCAATCAGCAGATGGAAGGCCGGGTTTGCGGCGAGCAACTGCCGGATGTCGTCGGTGGCGCTGGCCTGGAATCGCGATCCGCCGCCGCGCCCGCCGCCCCATTCCCAGCGTCGGCTGATATCGCCGTCGAGCAGCGAATAGGTCATCTCGGTCTTGAAGCCGAGCTCGTTGCGGGCGTAGTCGGCAAAGGCGCCGCCATAGGCGCGGGTGAAGCCGTCGAGGATGGCGTCGTCGCCGCGGTCGTAATCCGATTCCGGATAGGGATCGGGTGCTGCAAAGGAGGCGTCGTATGAGCTCATCACCTCGCCGCTGCCCGCGTCCGAATGTTTGACGAAGGAACTGCCGAGGAAGCCGCGGTTGCGGGTGACGATATCCTCGGGAATGCCGGTCAATGCGGCGATCCTGCCATAAAAGGCGGCGGCGGCGGCACCCGTCGGCGGCGGCCCGGCCAGCGTCGTCAGATAGTCCCCGAGCGCGAAGCTCTCGGCCTCCTTCTGCTGCTCTTCGTCAAAGGCCTTGTGCCGGTCGAGTTCGGCTGCCGCCAGAGACGGCAGCTCCAGCGCGGCGCCGAGCGGGAACTGATCGGCATTGAACATCAGCTGGCCCTCGAGCAGGGGGGAGAGCATCACCGCACCGGCGACGATGATGCCCTGGCTTTCCTGCAGCGCCGAGGCGACCTTGGCGGCGCGGAAGCCGCCATAACTTTCGCCGAGAAGATATTTCGGCGAGTTGGAACGGTTGTTGTGCGCGACATAGAGCGCGATCGCCTTGGCGATGCTCTCAGCATCGGCACTGACGTTGTAATAGTTGGAGGCGTCGTCGGCCTTTGCCGTCCGGCTCCAGCCGGTGCCGATCGGATCGATCAGCACGAGGTCGGTGAAATCGAGCCAGCTCTGCGGGTTGTCGACGAGTTTCGCATTGGCGCCGTCGCGTCCGTCCGGCCCGAAATCGAGCACCTTCGGCCCGACCAGCCCGAGATGCAGGAAGGCGGAAGCAGCACCCGGCCCGCCGTTGAACGCAAAGGTCAGAGGCCGGTTCGCCCCGCTATCCCTTGCGACATAGGCGGTGTAGAAGATCGCGCCGGTCTGCGCCCCGTCCTGGCCGAAGAGATCCAGCGTGCCGGCGGTGGCGGTATAGGCGAGCTTCCGGCCGCCGATCGTCAGCGCGTGCTCTGTAACGGAGTCGGTCGGCAGCAGCTTCAGCACGCCGTCGCGCGTGCTGCCACTCTGGACATTCGCCCTCGGTGGATCGCTTTCCTGCGCATGGGAAAGGGCAGGCGCCAGCGACGCCATAAATGCGGTGAGCAGAAACAGGGTTCGTATGCGCAAGATATCTCCTCCGGCGGTCGGGATGAGAGGCTGAGATAGCGTAGCATCCGCTGCCGACGACCGGCATCAAGAGATGGTGATGGATAGGTGAGCGAACGGCTCAGCCGTCTTTTTCGACCGCATGGACATTGATCTCCACCGCCCGGCCGGCCTTCCAGCCGTTGATCGCCGCGCCCAGCCCGAGCGCGACGAAGAGGGCCGCGCACCAGGAAAAACTTCCGGTCCAGCCGCGGATGAGGCCGACGATGAGCGGGCCGATGGCGGCGAGCAAGTAACCGACACATTGCGCCATGCCGGAAAGATGGGCGGCGACATCGGGATCGCGTGAGCGCAGCACGATCGTCGTCATGGCCGCCGCGATCAGCCCACCCTGGCCGATGCCCTGCAGCACCGCCCACAGCCAGACCGTCGAAAGCGGCGCGAAGAGCAGGCCGAGCAGGGCAATGACGGCGACGCCGCAGAGGCTCGCATTGATCAGCCGCTGGTCCCGTCCGCGCACGGCGATATGCGGCACGATCAGGCAGGATGCCGCCTGCACCATCACCGACAGGGAAACGATCGCCCCGGCGGTGACGCCGTCGAGCCCGCGTTCGCGCAAGATCGGAACCAGCCAGCCGAAGACGCAATAGGCAAGTGCCGATTGCAGCCCCATGAACAGCGTCACCTGCCAAGCGAGCCGGTCGCGCCAGAGGCCTTTGACGTGGAAGCCGTTTCGTCTTGCCTGGCTGCCGCTGCGAAGAACCTCAGGCAGCCAGAGCAGGCTGACGGCGAGCGCCGGCAGCGCCCAGACGGCGAGGGCGCCCTCGAGAGAGCCGCCGAGCCCATGCTCGATCGGCAGCGTCAGCCCGGCGGCACTTGCCGCCCCGGCGCAGAGCGCCATCGTATAGAAGCCGGTCATCAGCGCCGCGCGCCCGGCGAAATCCCGCTTCACCAGCCCCGGCAGCAGCACGTTGCCGACGGCGATGCAGGCGCCCGCAAGGGCAGTGCCGATGAAGAGCAGCGGCACGGAAGAAAGCCCGCGCAATGCGGTGCCGAGGGCCAGAAGCAGGAGAACGCCGAGCAGCGTGCGTTCGGTGCCGAAGCGCTGGGCAAGACGAGGCGCAAGCGGCGAGAAGGCGCCCAGGCAGACAACCGGCAGCGTCGTCAGCAGGCTGGCGCCAAGCGCACTGAGGCCGAGCTCCGAGCGGATTTCCGGCAGCAGCGCCGAGGCGCTGGAGAAGACCGGGCGCAGGTTGAAGGCGATCAGCACCAGGCTTGCACCCAGCAGAAAACGATCCACAACTCCCCGCACCGGCGTTGCCTGCGGCGGCGGAAGGCTGCCGGCCTCGGCGTCTACAAGCAGTTCGTCGGCCGCCTCAAGCGTGCTGACGGCATGGTTGGTAGGGGTGTTCATGACAGGATCATCCGCTCGAGTGCGGCAAGAACGGGCGCCATGAAACGGCGCACCGCTGCATCCGCCTTGTCGGGATCGCCGGTTTCGATGGCGTCGACGATATCGGCATGCGCCTGCATGTCGGGTTCCGGAATATCCTTGCCGAGCGTCGCCGCGATGGTATCGGCGATCGAGGCCGAGAAGAAATCATAGATCTCGATCATCGCCCGGTTGCCCGAAGCGGCGATGACAGCCTTGTGGAAGGCCAGGTCGCTTTCGATGAAGGCGGCCTGGTTGCCGCCGTCGTAATTGCCGCGTTCAACAAGCAGCCTGCGAAGCCCGGCAGCCGTCTCCGGCGTCTTGCGGATCGCCGTCAGCCGGGCGGCCTCGACGTCGAGCGCCAGGCGCGCCTCGAACTGGTCGCGCAGGCTGGCGCGCCGCGCCATCGTCAGCGGCCGGCCGGCATCGCTGGTGGCGCGGACATAGGTGCCCGAACCCTGCCTTGTTTCGAGATAACCCTGGGAGACAAGAACGCGCACCGCCTCGCGCACCGTGCCGCGGCTGACGGAAAGCATGGTCGACAGCGAGGCTTCATTCGGCAATTTCTCGCCGACCGCCCAGCGTTTGCCGAGAATGTCGCCGCGGATCGCCTCGATCGCCTCATCGGCGAGATTGGTCTTGCTGAGCGCTCGCATCTCACTACTCATAAAGTCATCTGATGACTTTATGAGTAGTGAGATTTCAAGGTTCCGTCAACGCCTGATAACAAGACAATAAAAAAGGGCCGCCTCAGCGACCCTTTCCATGAGTTTGGCCTCAAACTGGCCTGGACTGTCTATGCAGCCCCAGGAAGGCGGGGATTAGAGCGAGGGCTGCCTCGCCTTCGTCACCTCTTCCATGCCCGTTACGAGGTCCGAAATCTCATTAGACATTGGATCACCTTCCTTTCGTTCTGTTGCTGATGACTTAAAAGTAGGCCGATTCTTCGCAGATGCAAGAGAGAAATGCGTTCAGTGCGCAGCTTTGATGAAGGTGCCGTTCTGCAGTTCGCGCATCGCCTGCAGAATTTCCTCGCGCGAATTCATCACGATCGGGCCGTGCCAGGCAACCGGCTCCTCGATCGGCTTGCCGGAGACAAGCAGGAAACGGATGCCCTGGTCGCCTGCCTGCACCGTCACTTCGTCGCCGCTGTCGAAGACCACGAGCGTGCGGTTGCCGGACATGTCGCGGATATTCAATTCCTCGCCGTCGACTTCCTTCTCGACGCGCACGCCGAAGGGTTTCGATGCATCGCGGAAGGTGCCGGAGCCGGCGAAGATATAGGCGAAGGCATTGCGGTAGGTATCGACCGGCAGGCGCTTCTTCCGGCCGGGCGGCACCGAAACGTCGAGATAGATCGGCTCAGCGGCGACGCCATCGACCGGACCGGCCTTGCCCCAGAAATCGCCGCAGATCACCCGCACCGCCGTGCCGTCATCATCGACGACGACAGGAATATCGGTGGATTTGACGTCCTGGTAGCGCGGCGCCGTCATCTTCAGCGAGGAGGGCAAGTTCGCCCAGAGTTGGAAGCCGTGCATACGGCCGGCAAAATCGCCCTTCGGCATTTCCTGGTGCATGATGCCGCTGCCGGCTGTCATCCACTGGATGTCGCCGGCGCCGAGCAGGCCGCTATTGCCCAAGCTGTCGCCGTGCTCGACGGTGCCGGCGAGCACATAGGTGATCGTCTCGATGCCGCGATGCGGATGCCAGGGAAAACCGCGGATATATTCCGCCGGATTGTCGTTGCGGAAATCATCCATCATCAGGAAGGGATCGGTCATCGCGGGATCGCCGAAGCCGAAGACGCGATGCAGCTTGACGCCGGCGCCTTCCATGGTCGGTGTGGCAGTACTTTCATGCTTGACGGGGCGGATCGACATGGCGTCCTCCTAGAGGTTCAACTTGGCGGCGACTATAGCCGCCCGGCTGCCGGGCGCGAAGTCTGCGGGGCAGACAACGCAGTGTTCACAAAAGAACACAGCGTTTCGCCGAATTTGAAGAGGTCAGGCGTCAAGAAATCGTCATGTTTCACTTGCAAACCGGCCGGGCGTTAAGCTGTTATTAGCGACGACATTCGACAATTCAGTTGCGTTTCAGCATTTCCCGCCGATGCGGCGGGTTCCGGAGCAAAGAGCCATGTGTCGCTGGGCAGCCTATCGCGGAGACCCCCTCTATCTCGAGGAGTTGGTATCCTCGCCCGCCCATTCCCTGATCGAGCAGTCGCATTGCGCCACCCGCGCCAAGACCGCGACGAATGGCGATGGCTTCGGCATTGCCTGGTATGGTGATCGGCCCGAGCCCGGCCGCTACCGCGATATCCTGCCCGCCTGGTCGGATTGCAATCTGAAGAGCCTGGCGCGGCAGATCCGTTCGCCGCTCTTCCTCGCCCATGTCCGCGCTGCCACAGGCGGCGGCACGCGCCGCGACAATTGCCATCCCTTTACCCATGAGAGCTGGTCCTTCATGCATAACGGCCAGGTCTCCGGCTTCGAGCGCCTGCGCCGGCCGATGGAGGCGATGCTCGACGACGAGTTGTTCAATGCGCGCGGTGGCACCACCGATTCCGAATTGATGTTCCTGCTGGCGCTGCAGTTCGGCCTGCGCGAAGCGCCGATCGCCGCGATGGCGGAAATGATCGGCTTCATCGAGGACCTGGCGGAAAACACCATCGGCTCGGTGCTGCTGCGCTTTACCGCTGCCTTCTCCGACGGCAAGGCGCTTTATGCCATCCGCTATGCGACCGATCGCAAGGCGCCGACGCTTTATGCCTCGCCGGTTGGCAAGGGCTATTGTCTTGTGTCAGAGCCGCTGAACGACGATGGCGATGCCTGGGCCGAGATCCCGAACGGCAGCGCCGTCACGGTCGGCGAAGGAGGAATCGACGTCGCGGATTTTCGACCGGGCAAACGGGCGGCCGTCAAATCGCAGCGCCTCGTCGTTCCAGCCTGATCCCTCGGCGTTAACTGAACTGCTTGGCGATCAGCGCCGCCAGCCGTTCTGCCACCTCTTCCTTCGCCAGGTCAGGCCATTGCTCGATGCCGTCGCGGCGGACGAGTTTGACCCTGTTGCGGCCGCCGCCCATGATGCCGGTCGCCGGCGAAACGTCGTTGGCGACGATCATGTCGGCGCCCTTTCTCTCGAGTTTCGCCTTCGCATTGATTTCGACGTCCTGCGTCTCGGCGGCAAAGCCGATCACCAGCTTCGGCCGCATCGTGTGATGGCCGACAGTCTTCAAGATGTCCGGGTTCTCGGTCAGCGCCAGCGTCGGGATGGATTCGCCGGGATGTTTCTTCAGCTTCTGGTCGGCCGCCGAGGCGACGCGCCAGTCCGCCACGGCTGCGACCATCACGGCGATGTCGGCCGGCAGCGCCGCAAGCACGGCATCACGCATTTCCTCCGCCCGCTCGACATGCACGACGTTGACGCCGACGGGGTCGGCGATTGTTACCGGCCCCGATACCAGCGTCACCTCCGCCCCGAGCTTTGCCAGGGCTGCGGCGATCGCATGCCCCTGCCGGCCGGAGGAGCGGTTGGCGATATAGCGCACCGGATCGATCGGCTCATGCGTCGGTCCCGACGTGACGATGGCCTTGCGTCCCTTGAGCGGCTTTTCTCCGTCGTCGAGCATGGTTTCGGCAGCAGCGACGATCTCCAGCGGTTCCGCCATCCGGCCGAGCCCGGCCTCACGGCTTTCCGCCATCTCGCCGGCCATCGGCCCGATGAAGCGGATGCCGTCGGCTCGGAGCATCGCGGCATTCCGCCGGGTCGCCGGATGCGCCCACATGGCGGGGTTCATCGCCGGTGCGGCAAGCACCGGCCTGTTGGTCGCCAGAAGCACGGTCGAGGCGAGATCGTCAGCAAGCCCGTTCGCCATCTTCGCCATCAGATCGGCGGTGGCAGGAGCGATCAGCACGAGGTCGCAGTCGCGCGCCAGGCGGATATGGCCGATATCCTGTTCGTCCTGGCGCGAAAACAGATCGAGATAGACATGGTCCGCCGCCAGTGCACCGACGGCAAGCGGCGTGACGAATTCCTGGGCGCCTTTGGTCATCACAGGGCGCACGCTGGCGCCGCGCTCGCGCAGCCGGCGGATCAGATCCAGGCTCTTATAGGCTGCGATGCCGCCGGAGATGATGAGGAGGATGCGTTTGCCGCTGAGAGCCATGGCCTTCTACCCGTTGCCTTTTCTGACCGTCCTCGACCCTAAGCCTTTGGCGGAGAACATGCAATCGCGGGGAAGGCACCCATCGGCCGCAGCCGGCGGGCACCGCCCCGTTCATGACGTCAGCCGTCATTTTCGTGGGTTCAGAGGTTACTCATCCCGCCGTCGATGATGAGTTCGCTGCCGACGATATAGGCCGCCTCATCGGAGGCGAGGAAGACGATCGTCTTGGCGACTTCGCCGGGGGTTCCGAAGCGGCCGACGGGGATCTGAGCCTGGATCTGCGCGGTCATCGCCTTGGAATCCGCTTCCGACGCCCCGAGCTTGCTGTAGAGCGGCGTGGCGATCGGGCCGGGGCTGACGGCGTTGACGCGAATGCCGCGGCCGATCAGTTCGCCCGACAATGTCTTGGCAAGCGTCAGCAGCGCGCCCTTCGTCAGCGAATAGACGCTGGAGTTCGGCATGCCGATATGGGCGTTGATCGAGGTGTTGAGCACGATCGCGGCCTGCTTCGAAAAAATCGGCAGCAGTGACTGAATCAGGAAGAACGGTCCTTTGACGTTGATATCAACCGACTTGTCGAAGGCGGCTTCGCTCCACTGTTCCAGCGGCCCGAATTCGGCGACGCCGGCGTTGACGAAGAGGATGTCGAGCGTGCCGAAAGCCTCTCTCACGCGATCGGCGACGGCCTTCTGGCCGACCGCATTGCCCGCATCGGCCTGGATGACGGTGGCTTTGCCGCCGAATTCGGCGCGGGCCGCCTCGACGCTTGCCGTGCTGCTGCCGGTAACGACGACGCGGGCGCCCTCAGCGATGAACTGGCGGGCGGTCTCGAGACCGATGCCACTGGTGCCGCCGGTGATGAGGGCTGTCTTGTTCTGCAGGCGTGACATGATGAAGTTCCTTTGACCGAATGTTGGGGCGTGGCCCGTTCTTGTTCAATGCGAGAATGCTCTGAAAAAAGCGGCGCGATAAACCGGCGTGTTGAAGGATCACCAACCCGCAGCGGATAATCGTGCCCAGCCGTCTCAGGTGCGGGTGATCGAAGCGCCGCCGTCGACCAGCGACGCCGTGCCGGTGACGAAGCTCGCATCGTCGGAGGCGAGATAGAGAACCGAGCGGGCAAGTTCTTCGGGTGTCGCGACACGCTTCAGCGCATGCAGGTTGGTAACGAAGGCCTGCTTCTCGGGCGTGTCGTTCATGTCACGATACATGTCGGTATCAACAGCACCCGGCAGGATGGCATTGACGCGCACGCCCTGCTGGCCGAATTCGGCGGCAAGCGCCTGCGTCAGGCCGATCAGCCCGGATTTGCTGGCGGCATAGGCGGCAACGCCCGGAAAGGCGAAGCTGTAGCCGACGAAGGTCGAGGTGAAGATCACCGAGCCGCCGCCATTCTCCACCATTGCGCCGGTCTGGTGCTTGGCGGCGAGGAAGGAGGCCGTCAGATTGATCGCCACCGCCTCGCTGAAGCCTGCTTCGGAAACGGCGGTGCTCGGACCGGCTTCGCCGAGCGTGCCTGCATTGTTGAAGGCGATGTCGAGCTTGCCGTAATTCGTCACGGCGGCGGCGACCAGCGCCTTGTGATAGTCTTCCGAGCGCACGTCGCCGGCAATGGCGATGGCGTCGCCCCCCTCTGCCTTGATCTCGGCGACGAGACTGTCGAGTTCGCCCTGGCGGCGGGCGCCGACGACGACCTTGGCGCCTTCGGCGGCGAAGAGCTTTGCCGTGGCGCGGCCGATTCCGGAGCTTGCGCCGGTGACGATTGCGACCTTGTTGTTCAAGCGGTTCATGGTTCCATCTCCTAGATTTAAGGCGAGGCGGCCCCTGCCGTCCCTTTCGATGAGTGGAAGATGGCATTTTCCCTTCGTTCGGATTAGTCTCCAGATCGAGGAACTCGAATTCGGAAAAGCCGAACGATGATCAGGATCGAAGGTATTGCGGCTTTCGTCGCCGTGGTTGAGGTGGGCTCGGTCAGCGAGGCGGCCCGGCGTCTGCGGCTGTCCAAATCTGTCGTCAGCGAAAGGCTGGCGGAACTGGAGAAGTCGCTCGGCGGCGTGCTGCTGCACCGAACGACGCGCAAGCTCACCTTGACGGAGGATGGCGCGGTCTTCCTCGGGCGCGCCGCGCGCATCGTGAGCGAGATCGAGGAAGCCGCGGCAGATATGGCCGAGCGGCGCGGAACGCTGTCAGGCCCGATCCGCATCGCCGCCCCCGTCACCTTCGGCCGCATGCATCTCGGCCCGGCGCTTTATCCCTTTCTCGCCGAACATCCCGAGATTGAACTGACTCTCGATATCGATGACCGTCGCGTCGACGCCGCCTCGGACGGTTATGATGCCATCATCCGCAACGGCCCGATCGCCGATAGCCGGCTGGTCGCCTGGAAACTCACACGCAGCCGCCGCCTTCTCTGCGCCTCGCCGGATTATCTCGCCCGCCAGGGAATTCCGTCGTCGCTGGCTGATCTCGACAGCCATCGCGGCATCTTCTACACCAATCGCGGCGTTGCCGACTGGCGCTTCCAGACGCCCGACGGGGCGATCGTCGTCCGCGCGAAACTGGCGCTCGGCATCAACAATGGCGACATGCTCCGCGACGCCGCGATTGCCGGGCTCGGCATCGCGCTGCTGCCGGCCTTCATCGCCGGCCCGGCCATCCGTGAGGGCCGGCTTGCCGAAATCGATGTCGGCCACAAGCCGGAGGCCGAATTCATCTACATGGCCCATCCCGAAGGCCGAAATCCCTCCGCCAAGCTTCGCGCCATCGCCGATCATCTGAAGAAGAGCTTCGGCGATCCGCCCTATTGGGATCCGGCGGGTTAACTCATGTACTCAGCAGGCTGATCAGGTTCTCGGTAACCGGCGAGCGATGTGTTTTCAGGATTGCCAGCGCCAGGCGCGCCACGGCTGGCGGCCCCTCGATCGGCCGGTAGGCCACGCCTTCGAGCTTGATCTGCGAAATCGAGGCGGGCACGATCGAGACGCCGAGATCGGCCGCCACCAGATTGACAACGGAGGAAATCTGCGGCGCCTCCTGTGCCACGGCCAGCTCGAACCCCGCCCTGCGGCAGGCGAGCACGACATCGTCGTAGAGGCTCAAGCCCACGAGCCGCGGAAAGAGGATGAAGGGTTCTTCCGCCAGCGCCGCAAGCGGTAGCTTGCTGCGCCGGGCCAGGGGATGGTTGGCGGGCAGGGCAATCACCATCGGCTCATCCGGCAGCCGCCGCAGCCGGATGCCCGTGGGATCGTCGAGGCTGGGGCGCATGAAGGTGGCGTCGAGCTCTCCGCGTTCCAGCTTCTGCATCAGCGCCAGCGTATTCATTTCCGTCAGCGACAGTTGCACCTCCGGCCAGCGCGCACGAAACCGGCGGATCGTCGTGCTGACCACGGGATTGAAGGCGGAGGAAGCGGTGAAACCGAGCGATAGCCGGCCGGTCTCGCCGCGATTGGCGCTTTGCGCCGCAAGCTTCGCTTTTTCCGCGGCGGCCAGCGAAGCCTTTGCCTCGCCGAGGAAGGCCGTACCCGCCGCCGTCAATTCGGCCCCGTGCGGCACGCGGTGAAACAGCGCCGCACCCACTTCCCTCTCCAGATCGCGGATCTGCTGGCTGAGCGGCGGCTGCCCGATGCCGAGCTTGCCGGCGGCACGGGTGAAATTGCCTTCCTCCGCCACTGCCAGGAAATATCTCAGGTGCCGCAACTCCATCGACATCTCCAAAACATATCGAAATCGCCAGTTTCATATATTGGACAAATGGAGTGGCGTTGACTAGATCGAAGGTCGGAAGGATGAGATATGCCGACGTCAGCGCATGCAATGAAGACCGCCGAGACAGCCGCAATCCCAGGGCAGAAGCAATACCTGACCCGCGGAACCGGCGCTTATCGCCGCGCCAGCCTGGCACTCTTCCTGTCTGGCTTCTCCACCTTCTCGCTGCTCTATTGTGTGCAGCCGCTGCTGCCGATCTTTTCGCAGCAATTCTCCGTCAGTCCGGCCGAAAGCTCGCTGTCGCTCTCGCTCTCCACCGGCTTCCTGGCGGTCGCCATCGTCTGCGCCGCTGCCGTCTCGGAAGGCCTTGGCCGCCGCAGCCTGATGTCGATATCGCTGGTCGGCGCGGCATTGCTGACCATCGCCACCGCCTTTGCCCCGAACTGGCACCTTCTGCTCGTCATCCGCGCCCTGCAGGGCCTCGTTCTCGGCGGCGTGCCTGCCGTTGCCATGGCCTATCTCGCCGAGGAAATCGACCCGCGCGGACTTGGCGCCACCATGGGCCTCTATGTCGGCGGCACGGCCTTCGGCGGTATGTCCGGCCGCGTGCTGACCGGCATCTTTGCCGAATATCTCACCTGGCGTCCGGCGCTTTTTCTCATCGGCGCCATCGGTCTTGCCCCCGCGATCGGCTTCATCGCCCTCCTGCCGCCGTCACGCAATTTCGTCCGCCGGCCGGGCTTCGATCCGCGCTTTCATGCAAAAGCCTGGCTCGGCCATCTCAGCAATCCGGCGTTGCCCTTCATCTTCGCCATCGCCTTCCTGGCAATGGGCTCCTTCGTGACGATCTACAATTATGCCGGTTTCCGCCTTGTGGCGCCGCCCTACGGCCTCAACCAGACCGAACTCGGCCTGATCTTCACCGTCTATCTCTTCGGCATCGGCGCCTCCTCGATCGGCGGCCTGCTCGGGGACAGGATCGGGCACTTTTCCGTGCTTCTCTTCGGTCTGGCACTCACCGCCGCCGGCAGCGCGTTGACGCTCTTTGCCTCGCTCCCGGTTATCATCCTCGGTATAATTGTGCTCACGACCGGCTTCTTCATGAGCCATTCGATCGCCAGCGGCCTTGTCGGCAAGCTGGCGCATGGCACCAAGGGCCATGCCTCGTCGCTCTATATGCTCGCCTATTATGTCGGCTCCAGCCTCATGGGTTCGGCGGGCGGCTGGTTCTTCGCGGTTGAAGGCTGGGTCGCTGTCGTTATCTTCACGCTAGCCATGCTGGGGCTGGCCTCTCCGCCTGTTTTGCCCAGCAATTCGCGAGGAGAAAAGCATGATCCGCATAGACCGTCTCGACCATCTCGTGCTGACCGTCGACGATATCGCCATCAGCTGCGATTTTTATTCCCGCATCCTCGGCATGTCGGTCGAAACCTTTGCGGAGAGCCGCAAGGCGCTGAAATTCGGCGGGCAGAAGATCAACCTGCACCAGGCCGGCCGCGAATTCGATCCCAAGGCGCGACATCCCACACCCGGCTCCGGCGACCTCTGCTTCATCGCCGAGACACCGCTTGCCGATGTCATCGCTGATCTACAGGCCGCGGGCGTTGCGATCGAAGAGGGCCCGGTCGAGCGCACCGGTGCGACCGGACGTCTGCGGTCGGTCTATTTCAGGGATCCCGACGGCAACCTCCTCGAAGTCTCCAATCTGATCGCTTGATGCGCTGCCCGGCTCCAGCCGATCCGTCGATGACTTGCGGGTGTTTGCCCAGTTTTGCGACGAGACGATCGTTGCCCTTCATCATTGGACGGCACTCGCGTCAACCAGCTACTTCATCTGAAGAAGTCGAGTTCGGATCACTCCTGCCCAGCAGGCTGTTCTTCCACCGCTGTTGCAAAATCGGTATCGACCGGACCGGCCACGTCCGCAAGCCAGTCCCAATCATCGGAAATCGGCTCGAGAATGATCGCACGTCCCTGCCGTCGAATGGCGACGCTGTCGCCGTCGAAACGGAATTCCTTGGGCAGCAGGACGGCTTGAGAGAGCCCCGACCAGAAGATCTTTGCTGTTTCCATGTCATTACTCCCGATGAGATGTGCCAACGATATACAGCAATTTTTGATCAACCAAGCCGGATATAGGGCACGTCCTTCTTCGCCACCTCGTCCAGCGCCTCCTCATAACCGGCATCGGCGTAACGCATGACGCCAAGAGCCGTATCGTTGGTCAGCGCATGGTCGAGCCGTTCGTCGGCGGCATCCGTGCCGTCGGCGATAACGGTGACGCCGCAGCTTGTCATGTAGCCGGCATAACCGCCACCGCCGGAATGGACGACGACGAGATCGGCCATCGAGGAGCAGAGCATCATCGCATCGATCAGCGGCCAGTCGGCAATCGCATCGGAGCCGTCCTTCATCCCCTCGGTCATGATATTCGGATGCGCCATGGCGCCGGCGTCGAGATGGTCGCGGGAGAAGGCGACCGGGCCTTTGAGTTCGCCGCTTGCAACCAGCGCATTGACGCGCCGGGCAAGTGCCGTGCGTTCGCCATGGCCGAGCCAGGCGATCCGTGCCGGAAGCCCTTCGAAGGGCACGTGCTCGCGCGCCAGCCGAATCCAGTTGGTGATGATCTTGTTGTCAGGGAACATTTCGAGCAGTAGATCGTCGATCCGGGCGATGTCGCTCTCCTCGCCTGACAGAGCCATCCAGCGAAAGGGGCCGATCGCCCGGGCAAATAGCGGCCTGAGATAGGCCTCGGTGAAAATCGGAATGTCGAAGGCATTGTCAACGCCGCCCTCTTTGGCCTGCGTGCGGATCAGATTGCCATTGTCGAAGACTTCCGAGCCACGCTTCTGGAATTCCAGCATCGCCGTCACATGCTCGACGATCGAGGCGCGGCCTGCCGCCATTAATTGCCCCTGGCCGTCGTCGCGCAGGCCCTTGACCTGCTCGAGGCTCATGCCCTTCGGCACATAGCCATAGACGAGATCATGCGCCGAGGTCTGGTCGGTGACGATATCGGGCACGATGCCGCGGCGGGCGATCTCGGGATAGACCTCCGCCGCATTGCCGACGAGGCCGACGGAAAGCGCCCGCTTGTCCTTCACCGCCGCATCGATCATCTGAAGGGCAGTATCGAGATCGGGCGCGATTTCCTGGAGATAACCTATCTGCTGGCGCTTGCGGGCCCGCTCCGGATCGATGTCGATGCAGAGGATCGCAGCGCCTGCCATGCGGCCGGCGAGTGGCTGCGCCCCACCCATGCCGCCGAGGCCGGCCGTCAGCACGAACCGGCCGAGGAGATCGCCGCCGAAGCGCCGCTCGGCGATGCGCATGAAGATTTCGTAGGTACCCTGGATGACGCCCTGGCTGCCGATATATTGCCAGGCGCCGGCGGTCAGCCCGCCCCAGCAGATCAGTCCCTTGCGCTGCAACTCGTAGAACACTTCGGCCTTTGCCCATTGCCCGACGATATTGCAGTTCGCCATGATGACCAGCGGTGCCTTGGCATGCGTTCGAACGAGCCCGATCGGCTTGCCGGACTGGATGAGCAGCGTCTGGTCCTCTTCCATCTCGGTCAGCGCCTTGACGATGCCCCTGTGCGCCGCCCAGTTGCGGGCTGCCTTGCCGAGAGCGGCATAGACGATCAGATTGTCGGGATCCTCGCCGACGGAGAGCACGTTTTCGAGCAGCCGCAGCAGCGCCTCCTGCCGCCAGCCCTTGGCGCGCAGTTCCGGCCCGCCGGGAATCGGAAATTTCGGATGACGTGGATTGGCCTTCGGCATCGTGGGTTCCTCGTTTTGCTCTCTGCTTTCCCTTCTCCCCGCTGGGGGGAAGGGAATGGCATCGTTTGCTATTTGCTCGGCAGCGATCCCACATAGGCGAGCGCCGCATCAAGCAAACGCCGTCTCAGGGCATCGTCGCCGTAAACCTCGGCACCGCCTCGCACCCAGCCATGCATGACACGCTCGCCCGACAGCATCTGGATCACGCCTGGTAATCCAAGCGCCCAGCCGTCATTGCCCTTGCCGAGACGGATCAGCATGCCGTCACTGCGCGCGCAGCAGAGAAGATTGCCGTTCAGCATGAAGGCCCAGCCGCCGAACATCGATTTTTCGGCAAGGCCGGGCCGATCGCCGAGTTCCTCACGCATCAGTTCTTCGAGACCGGGATCGCGCGCCATGGCTCAGGCCTTCGTCGCCAGTGCATAGCGTGCGATCTCGATCCCCATCGCCTTTTCGACGACGGGATAGACGGTCGGATCGAGCACGCTTGCCGACAGCGGAATGATATCCATCGGCACATGCAGGATGAACACATGCACGCCCTCCTTGAGCTGGCCGACACTCAGCGGCTCGCCCTCTGGTGAAAGCGTGGTGATCACCGCGGGGAAGGTCGCTAGCCGCCCGCCATCCGCATCGTCCACCGCCATATATTCGTTCATCACATGCAGCGTCACCGACGTTTCGCCTGCGCCGACGGTGATCGTGCCGATGTCGAAGGCTTCCTTGGTATAGACGACGTCCTTGCGGGTGATGACGCCTTCGGCAAGGATATGTCCGCCCGTCGTCTTGCAGATCGCGTCGATGACATCAGATCCGCCGCGCTTCTCCGCCGCGATGATCGCTTCGCCGAGCGCAAGCGCCATCGATATGCCGCCGAGTGCTGCATGGCTGCGGACATAGGAGGCGCGGAGCGGATTGCGGCAGCTGGCGATGAAGCCGCCGGATTGGTCGGCTGCGGCGCGCAGCACCGGCGAGATCTTCGCCGTCGCCCCCTTCACCACCAGTTCGATGTAACGGTTCTCGGCGCGATTACCGCCGACAGCGGTCTGGATCATCGGCTCGGGCGAACCGGCCATGCCGATCGAGCCCATGTCGCCCGTCGGATGTGCGCGGATATCGCCGACGGCGTCGACTACCTTGGTGCCGAGGATCGCCGAGGGCAGCCAGCCGTTCAGCGTCGAGGACTTGCCGTTCTGGCCGATGATCAGCCCGGAAAGCTTTTCGCCCAGCGCCTCCTGCAGCAATTGCACCGCCTTCACATAGTCGATGCCTTGCATTTCCCAGGGCGTGGTGGAGGCCGGCGCGCCGATCGCAGCCGCAGTCGCGATCCAGTCCTCGTCCCGCAATTCGTCGATCGAGACCAGCTCCGGCTTGCCGACATTGACGGCGGCATAACCAAGCATCCGCCCGTGATCGGCCCAGCCGCCGCCGCCGGCGGCATAGACGGAGCCGCCCTTGACGGCAGCTTCCACGTCCTTCTCAACGAGTATGCGTCCCATCGGTCCTCTCCTGATTCAAGCTCGTGTCCATCTCGCGCACCGCCTCGAACAGCACGGCGGCGCCGAGCGCGATATCGTCATTCTCAGCCCATTCATCGGCCGAATGGCTGCGGCCTCCCCGGCAGGGCACGAAGATCATCGCTGCCGGCGCCACCTTGGCGATCCAGGCCGTATCGTGCCCAGCGCCGGAGGCCATGCGCCGATGTTTTGCGCCGACCCGTTCGCAGGCAGCCTCCAAGGTCGACAGCAGCCCGGCATCACCAGGCGTCGGCTGATTGTCGGAAACCCGGTTCGGGGTCTTGATCGTCACGCCATAGGCCGCCGCCAGCTTCTCGACATGACCGTCGAGCCAGCGGCAGAATGCCTCCATGTCGGCACGGATTTCGGCACGGCCATCGATCAACAGCACCACCTTCGACGGCACGACATTGGCGGCATTCGGCTCGATCCGGAATTCGCCGACCGTCGCTGCGAAATGCCCCGGCGTTTTGGCAAGTTCTGCGGCGGCGTTGCGGATGTCGAGCACCAGCTGTGATGCCGCCACCAACGCATCCGCCCGCCGGTCCATCGGCGTCGTGCCGGCATGGTCGGCCCGCCCTTCGACGGTGATCTCGATCCGGGTGATGCCTGATATCGCGGTGACGATGCCGATATCCTCCTTTTCGGCTTCGAGCACCGGGCCCTGTTCGATATGAAGCTCCAGAAAGCCGGCTATATCGGGCCTGTTCTGCTGCATCAGCACATAGGGTCGGCCACCGACCTGCGCGATGCCCTCTGCCAGGTCGCCTCCGTCGCTGACGCGCGAAAGCCAGACCTCCGGCAGTTGGCCGGTCATGCCGCGGCTGCCGATGCAGGACACGCCGAAGATGCTGACCTCCTCGGCAAGAAAATCGACGATTTCGAGATCGTGATCGAGCTCGATATTCTGGTCAACAAGCGCGCGCGCCACCTCCAGCGCCGAGATCACGCCGGCAATGCCATCGAAGCGGCCGCCGTCCGGCACCGTGTCGGAGTGCGAGCCGACCATGATCGTGCCGAGCCACGGTTTCCGGCCAGTCCGCCGGCCGATCAGATTGCCGGCGGCATCGACCCGCGTTTCCAGCCCCGCCGCCTTCATCCGCGCGTCGATATAGGCCCGGCCTTCGAGAAAGAGTGGCGAGAACGCCCGCCGCGTCCAGGGATGCCCCGGCTCGGTAATCCCGGCCAGCGCATCGATGTCTTCAGCGATCCGGCTGGCATTGACGGGAAGATTGCGGCTCATGCTTCAGCTCCCGCAATGACCTGGCGCGGCAGCGGCCGCACGAAGCGGCCGGTACCGGGCTCAGCCAGCACCTTCGCGCCCTCGGCAATCTTTTCGCCGCGCAGATAGGTGGCGGAGACGGTCCAGGGCAGGCGGATGCCGTTATAGGGGCTCCAGCCGATGACGTTGTTGCCGCTTGCCGATGCATCATAGACGCTTTCGCGCGGCTCGAGCACGACGATATCGGCATCCTTGCCCGGGGTCAGCGCACCTTTGATATGGTCGAGCCGGAAATGCTTCGCCGGGTTCTCCGCCATCAGCCTGGCTGCCCATGTCAGCGGAATGCCGCGTTCGGTGGCACCTTTCACGAAAAGCGGCACCATCACCTCGAGGCCGGGAACGCCGGAGGCGTTGGCGAGCATGTCGGGATTGGTCTTGCGGTTTTCCGACCAGCTGACGTGATCGGTCGAAACCAGCCAGACATCACCCTCCGCCACCTTCCGCCAGAGCCTCTCCACCTCGGCGCGCGGCCGCACCGGCGGATTGATCTTCGCCTTACCGCCGAGGCGTTTCACATCGTTTTCCTCGTCGAGCGTCAGGTAGTGGATGCAGCATTCCACAGTCGCCGCAAAGCCATCGCGGCGATAGGCGCGCGCGATATCGTAGCCGCGCCCGAGCGAGCAGTGCACCACATGCGCCGGGCAGCCGGTATTGGCGCCGGTCTCGAAGATCGTATGCATCGCCAGCAGTTCGGTGATCGGTGGCCGCGACAGGCCGTGCGCCCGCCAGTCGGTGATGCCACTCGCCTTCACCTGTTCCGTGTAAGTGCGCACCGCCTCGTCGTCTTCATTGTGCACGCCCGCCGTCAGTCCTGTCGGCGCGATTGCCGCAAAGCAGGCGTCGAGCAGAGCCGGCGGAATGCGCGGAAAGCGCTTGGGGTCGGTGCCGAAGGTCGAAAACTTGAAGGCCGCGACGCCTGCCTCCACCATTTCGCGGATACGTGTCGGGCCTTCTTCCGGATCGACTGTGCCGTAAAGCGCGAAATCGACGCGCGCCTGCGGGGCGGCATGGTCGATCTTCCGCTTCACTGCCGCTGCCGAGCAGACGAGATTGCCTTCGTCATAGGGCATGTCAACGATTGTTGTCACGCCGCCGGCAGCTGCCGATCGTGTCGACCAGAGGAAATCCTCCTGGTCTTTTTGGGAAAGCGAATGCACCTGCGCGTCGATCGCGCCGGGCAGGATCAGCGCTTTTCCGAGCAGATGCCGTTCGCGGCCCGCAGGCGGCACGCCGAGGCCGACTTCGGCGATCTTGCCGTCGCGCACGGCGACATAGCCCTCTTCGACAATGCGGTCCGGCAGCACCACTGTGCCCTGCAGAACGAGATCGAAGTCCATGCTGCTTCCTCCGTAACTGGAAAATCAGACTGCCGGCTCGTGATGGGTTAGCCGTTCCTCGATACGCTCCAGCGAGCCGAGCGCGAAGAAATCGTCGAAGGAGGCGATCGGAACCTGCTCGGTCAGCTTGGTCACGAATTCGTCCGAACCAAGTTCCTCCTCGATCGCCTCCACTTCAGCCGAAAGCGGCCGGTCGACCGTATAGAAATCCGCATGTTTGCGCACGACCTCGTAGAGCATGGCGGCGACACCCTTCGGTTTATCGCCGAGAATGTCGATCGCTTGGGCAGACAGCAGCGCCTCGAGGGCTGCGAGGCGTTTCAGCGCCCGCATCTGCCGGTCGAAGCGTTCGATGACGAGCGGCAGGAAGGCTGCCTCGTCCTCCAGCCCGGCTGCGACGACCAGCGACTGGGCCGACACGGGATTGGACATCGACAGCACGCGCGAGAAGATCTCGCCGGCAAGTTTGATGATCGGCCCGAAACCGGTGGCAATCCGCCCCGGCGGCACGAGATTGACCGGCAGGTCGCGCCGCTGGCCGTTGCCGAGAATGACGCAGCGGTTGAAGGCGTTGCGCGCCGCATGCGCCATGCAGAGTGCTGCCGATTCGAGCAGGATCGTCACATCGAGCGGCAGAGATCCACCCGACGTCATCACCCGGCCTTCGACCACGACGGGATTGTCGTCGGAGCGCCCGGTGGCGGCAAGGATCTTGTGGCCGGTCGATAAGAGGTTTTCGATCACCGCCCCGAACACCTGGGCGATCATGCGCAGGCTGAGCGGATCCTGCACATGCGTTGCGACGGGCCAGTCCCATTCGTCGGAGGCGTTGCAGAGCCAGGCGCCGATCAGCGCCTCGCGCGCCGTTCCGACATGCCGGACCGCCTTCCAGGGATCGCGGGAAGCACCGAGCGCGCCGGCCGCCATCATCGCCGTTGCCAGCAGGACGCGGATCGAGGCCGCGGCGTTGCGCGTCGTTTCCGCCGCCGAGGCAAAGCTCACCGCATTGACGCTGAGCGAGGCGAGGCTGTCGCGCGGCGCCATCCGCATCGGTTCCAGCCCGGCCGCCTGGAAAGCCTCGGCCGCCTGCATCCGGTTGCCGCGATAGATCGCTTCGCCGACACCGGTCAGCACTGCGCCGATCTGTCCCATCAGGCCGATATCCGCACAGCCGATCGAGCCGGTGCGGCGCACGACCGGGATGAGATCGGCCTCGAGCATCCTGATATAGGCCTGGATCAATTCCGGCGTGCAGCCGACCTGGCCGGTCAGCGCCGTGTTGATACGGATCGCCATGGCATTGCGCACGATATTGCAGGAAAAGGGGGTGCCGGTGCCGAAATGATGGGCCCGCACCAGGCCGAGATTGAAGGTGTCGAGTTCGTCGGCCGACCACTCCACATCCTTCATGGCGCCGACGCCTGTCGTCGAGCCGTAGACGGGCATGCCGGAGGCAATGGCATCCTCGACGACCTCGCGGGCGATCGCGATGCGGGCCATGCCTGTCGCCGAAGCCGAAACCGCAGCCTTGCCCGCCCCGATCGTCACCATCTCGGCAAAACCGAGCGGTCGTCCGGAAAGTTCGATGCCAAGGCGTTCGTGCTTCATGTGCCATATCTCCCTAGAACGGGATGATTTTAGGCCGGATCGGCCGAAAATCTGAATCCTGTTCTAAATTAAAGAGTCAGAGCATGATGTCGCTCACACTTTTCGGCATCATGCTTTGAAGACGAGACTAAGCGAGCCCTCCGTCACATGGGATATCCCAAATGCCGAACACACCATGTTTTTGGCAGACGGTCAGCTCAGCATCCAGGCAATGTAGAGAAGCGTCAATGCGATGACCCACAAAGCAATCTTGGCCGAGCGGTTGTGCCGCGCTTCGGCCTTGCCGATCGCCTCCGCCGTCTCAGCGTCGAAACGTAAGCCGTGCTCGCTCATATGCAGCAGCTGATGGTGGAATTTTTCGGTCTTCGCCGCGATTTCCGGCACGGCTTCGGCGAGCTTGACCGCCGCCTTCAGCCCGTCCTTGAGATCGGTGGCGATCCGCTTCGGTCCGAGATTGGTGCGGATCCAGTCGCCGACGACAGGCTCTGAGGCCTTCCACATGTTGAAGCGCGGATTGAGCATGCGCGATACGCCCTCGACCACGACCATGGTCTTCTGCAGCATCACCAGTTCCGGCCGCGTCTCCATGTCGAAGAGCTCGGTCACCTCGAACAGCAGCGTCAGCAGCTTGCCCATCGAGATCGTCTCGGCCGGCTGGCCATGGATCGGCTCACCGATTGCCCGGATCGCCTGGGCGAAGCTTTCGACATTGTGGTGGCCGGGCACATAGCCCGCCTCGAAATGCACCTCGGCGACGCGGATATAGTCGCGGGTGATGAAGCCATAGAGGATTTCGGCGAGGAACCGCCGCTCCTTCTTGCCCAGCCGCCCGACGATGCCCATGTCGACGGCGACGATCATGCCATCAGCATCGACGAAGAGATTGCCGGGATGCATGTCGGCATGGAAGAAGCCGTCGCGCAGCGTGTGGCGCAGGAACGACTGGATCAGCGTATCGGCAAGCAGGTTGAGATCATGGCCTGCCGCGCGCAGGCCATCGACGTCAGACATCCTCGTGCCGTCGATCCACTCCATGGTGATGACGTCGCGCCCGGTGCGCTCCCAGTCGACCTTCGGCACGCGGAAGCCGGGATCCCGTTCGGTATTCTCGGCGATCTCGGAAAGGGCGGCCGCCTCCAGGCGAAGATCCATCTCCACCTTCGTCGTCTGCTCCAGCGTCTTCGTCACCTCGACCGGCCGCAGCCGCCGACTGGACGCCAGGAAACGCTCCTGCATATGGGCAACGAGATACATCGCCTCGATGTCATGGGCAAAGCGCTGGCGCACGCCGGGCCGCACGATCTTGACGGCGACTTTCTTCCGGCCTCCGGCGCTCTCAACCTCGGCCGGATGCACCTGCGCGATCGAGGCGGCGGCGATCGGATCGCCGAAGCTCGCATAGAGTTCGCTAATCGGCCGTCCGAGTGAGCCTTCGATATTGGCCTTGGCCGCCGCCGAGGGAAAGAAGGCCATCCGGTCCTGAAGCTGCGACAGGTCGTTGGCGAATTCGACGCCGACCACATCCGGCCGCGTCGCCAGGAACTGCCCGATCTTCACATAGGAGGGACCGAGCCGCTCGACAGCCTGCGCCAATCGGTCGCTGCGCTTCTGATGCCGCGCCTTGCTTCGCTCGAAAATCGTGACGAAGGATTTGGCGAGTGCGACCGGAGGCGGCAGCCCTTCGGACGGAAGAGCTGATACGACGCCCTCACGCACGAGCACCCAGCCGACACGCCAAAGGCGGAAATATGCGCCGAAAGTACTCATGTTCTGTTTGATTCTCGCGCGACGCTATTCGAAAACCGCTCTACATTTTTCGGCGTCATGCGTCAGAGCTTCCAGCCGGAATGGAGTGCGGCGATGCCGCCGGTATAATTGGTAAAGGTGACGCGCGAAAAGCCGGCCTGGCGGATCATTGCCGCGAAATTCTCCTGGTTCGGGAACTTGCGGATCGATTCCACCAGATATTGATAGGGTTCGGCATCGCCGGTTATCGCCTTGCCGAATTGTGGAATGGCATTGAACGACCAGGCGTCGTAGATCTTGTCGAGAAGCGGCATATCGACTTCGGAAAATTCCAGCACCAGCAGCCGCCCGCCGCGCTTCAAGACGCGATAGGCCTCAGACAGCGCCGCATCGATCCTCGGCACGTTGCGGATGCCGAAGGCGATCGTATAGGCGTCGAAGCTGCCTGTCTCGAAAGGCAGTTCCTCGGCATTCGCCTCGACGAAGGTGAGATTGCCGGAAAGCTTCTTCTTTTCCGCCCGCTCGGCGCCGACGCCGAGCATCGAGCCGTTGATGTCGAGCACGGTGGCATGCGCCTGTCTGCCCGAAGCCTCGACGATGCGGAAGGCGATATCGCCGGTGCCGCCGGCCACGTCGAGCACCTTGTAGCCCGGCTCCTTGCGCGGGTTCAGCGCCGAGATCATCGCATCCTTCCAGGCGCGGTGCATGCCCATCGACATGACGTCGTTCATGATGTCGTAGCGCTTGGCGACCTTGTGGAACACCTGGTTGACCAGGCTCTGCTTCTCGCCGTCAGGCACCTCGCGGAAGCCGTAGGCGGTCTCCATGCCGCCGTCGGCGGAAGTGCGGCTTTCTGACATCAGACTGCTCCGTTCCTGAAGATTCGGGCGTGACGGCCATAGCGAAAGACCGCGCGCGACGTTATCTATGGGCCGCGTTTTCCGCGGCACACTGGCGCTATAGCGCACATCGTCGTCGGTTGAAACACGTTAGAGATAGATGGGTTAAGATGCCGGAATTGCCAGAAGTCGAAACGGTGAAACGCGGCCTGACGCCGGCGATGGAGGGCACGCGCGTCACCAGGCTGGAGCTGCGCCGAGGCGATCTGCGCTTCCCCTTTCCCGACGCTTTCGCAGACAGGGTTTCCGGCCGCACCATCGTTGGCCTTGGCCGCCGCGCCAAATATCTGCTGGTCGATCTCGACGACGGCAACACGCTGATTTCGCATCTCGGCATGTCCGGTTCGTTTCGCATCGAGGAGGGTGCAGTCTCCGGCATGCCGGGCGAATTCCACCATGCCCGCTCGAAGGACGAGAAGCACGATCACGTCGTCTTCCATCTGCAAGGTTTAGGCGGCCCGCGCCGCGTCGTCTATAACGATCCGCGCCGTTTCGGCTTCATGGATATGGTGGGACGTGCCGATCTCGCCGCTCATCCCTTCTTCCGCGATCTCGGCCCGGAGCCGACAGGAAACGAGCTTGGCGCCGCCTATCTGGCTGAACGCTTCCGCGACAAGGCGCAGCCGCTGAAGAGCGCGCTGCTTGACCAGAAGAACATTGCCGGTCTGGGCAACATATATGTCTGCGAGGCGCTTTGGCGCGCGCATCTTTCGCCGATCCGCGCCGCCGGTACGCTGGTGACGCCAGGGGGCCGGCCGAAGGCGCAGCTCGACCTGCTCGTTGCCTCGATCCGCGACGTCATCGCCGATGCGATCGCCGCCGGCGGATCGTCGCTGCGCGACCATATCCAGACCGACGGATCGCTCGGCTATTTCCAGCATTCCTTCTCCGCCTATGATCGCGAAAGTCAGGCTTGCCGCACGCCCGGCTGCGGCGGTACGGTCGCCCGCATCGTCCAGGCAGGTCGCTCCACCTTCTATTGCGCCACCTGTCAGAAGTAAGCCTGCCAGAAGTAAGAGTGAGAAACCGGGAGAACAGCATGGCCTTTGAGACCCTGATCGTCGAAACCCGAGGCAATGTCGGCCTCGTCACGCTGAACCGCCCGCAGGCGCTGAACGCGCTGAATTCCACCGTCCTGAAGGAACTCAAAGAGGCCTACGCCGCCTTCCACGCCGACGAGACGGTCGGGGCGATCGTGCTGACCGGTTCCGAGCGCGCCTTTGCCGCCGGCGCCGATATCAAGGAGATGCAGCCGCTTGAGTTCGCCGATATCTATAAGAGTGATTTCATCAGCGGCTGGGATGAGGTCGCCAAGGCGCGCAAGCCGGTGATCGCTGCGGTCAGCGGCTTTGCCCTCGGCGGCGGCTGCGAGCTCGCCATGATGTGCGATTTCATCATCGCCTCGGAGACGGCGAAGTTCGGCCAACCGGAAATCACCCTGGGCGTCATTCCCGGGATGGGCGGCTCGCAGCGGCTGACGCGCGCTGTCGGCAAAGCGAAGGCGATGGATCTCATCCTGACCGGCCGCATGATGGATGCGGCCGAGGCGGAGCGATCGGGACTCGTTTCGCGTGTGGTCGCGCCCGAACGTTTGCTCGACGAGGCTTTTGCCGCGGCCGAAAAGATCGCTTCGCTTTCTCGTCCCTCGGTCTTGATGGCCAAGGAGGCGGTCAACCGCGGATTCGAGACGACGCTGGAGGAGGGCTTGCGTTTCGAACGCCGCCTGTTTCACAGTCTCTTTGCCACGGAAGACCAGAAAGAAGGCATGGCGGCCTTCGTCGAGAAGCGCAAACCGGCTTTTACGCACCGTTGAATGCTTTTCGGCGCCTGCCGGTGGTAAAGCTTGAAAATCCGCGTTGACGTGGGCCGGCTTTAGAGTTATATGCCCGCCCACGGTTCGGAAAGCCGGTTTGGTTTTCCGCGATTGCTCCCGCATTGCTGGATTTTGTGGCCGCAGGGCCCGCGGTAATGGCGGAGTTTGTTCGAATTCTTGAGAGAGGCATCCATGGCCAATACAACTTCGGCGAAAAAAGCGACCCGCAAGATCGCCCGCCGTACCGACGTCAATAAGGCTCGTCGCTCGCGCGTTCGTACTTTCGTTCGCCAGGTCGAAGAGGCCATCGCATCCGGTGACGCCGCCAAGGCGAAGGAAGCTTTCCTGGCTGCTCAGCCCGAGCTTGCCCGCGCCGCCAGCAAGGGCGTGCTGCATGCCAACACGGCATCGCGCAAGGTCTCGCGTCTGGCCGCTCGTGTGAAGGCTCTTTCGGTCACCACGACCGCGTAATCTTCCATTAACGACTTCTTCTTTATGATTAGCCCGGTAATTTTACCGGGCTTTTTCGATTCCGCCGATCAGCCCCTGCATGGTTAATCCCGCGACTGTTTCGTGTCAGCGCCATGACAGGAAAAATTGTTTGAAAACAATGGCTTGCGCAAGGATGCTTTCACGCCGCGCGACTCTGCCCCACGCTTCCGGGACCACAGGGGAGTCAAGAGGATTTTATTTTTTTTCTTTCAATGCGTGTCAAAATAGCCCGAACGGGGGAATCTCTTTGATTCAACTGCGATTCTTTTTTGACGCTGGTGTGACGCCCGAAAAGGGCAGGCCGAGTCAATGGCCGCTTGTTAATTTTGCGTAAAATTCATCGTTGATATTGCCGTTTGATCCTGCCTAAATGGCTTCCAACAGAGGGCGCGGACATCACCTGCAGAGGCTCGGTTTTAACTGCCACGTCGGCAGGGCGATGAGTTTGTGCCTTTTGTTACGGAGCCCTGCGCTTCCGTCTTTTCAAGCACTCGACGGATTTGAGCCGTAACGTGGCTGTTACGGAGCGGGGATGTTTTGTGCCTTCTGTGGCCACACGTTTAAGGCGAGACCACTGGAGAAGGTAAAGTAATATTGCGTTCGGGCTTGTCGGCCGAAAACGAGGATCGACCGCCAGCCTGGCACGGAAAGCCGGTGAAGGTTGCCGCATGAGCGCGGCACCTGCAACGGAGTTCTGTGCCGGTCCCGTGAGGGGCAGTGTTTGAGTGAACCGGCAGGCGAGCGGCTCATGAGGATCCGTCAGCCCGCCAAAGCGGGGAA